>CAIMDZ010000101.1 GCA_903839875.1 uncultured Bacteroidota bacterium | reverse complement strand
GTTGATAAGTTGATAAGTTGATAAGTTGATAAGTTGATAGGTTGATAAGTTGATAAGTTGATAGGTTGAATTGTTGACAGGTTGAATTGTTGATTAGTTGATTTGTTGATCAGTTGATCAGTTGAATGGTTGACAAGTTGAATGGTTGATAAGTTGATTTGTTGATCAGTTGAATGGTTGAATGGTTGACATGTTGAATTGTTGATAAGTTGATGAGTTTGTTGTTTGAATTGGGATTCGTTATTTATTTTTAGAACTATTAATTTTCGTCTATGTCTATGGTAAACAAATGTTTTTTCTTGTTTTTATTGGCAGTTGGTATTTCCTGCCAGGGAAATTCCCAGACGCTTGCCGATGCATTGTCTAAAAAAGATTCAGTTGCCGCTTTGGCGCTGATCAAAAAAGGCGCCGATGTAAATGCCGTTGATGCAAATGCAACATCGCAGTTGATGAATGCCTGCCGTTGGGCTGATGACTGGACGGTGAGTTTTCTGTTGAGGCATGGCGCTCTTGCAGATAATCCAAAGTCGCCGAAGGGAAGGACGCCATTGATGATCGCCTGCGCTTATTATAGCGGTAAAGGGATTTGCAATATGCTTATTGCTTATGGGGCAAATGTGAATGCTACTGCATCGGATAACATAACCCCATTAATGCTGGCTGCACAGAACGCAAAGCTTGATGTAGTGGAATTATTGCTGAAGAAGGGAGCGAACCCAAATGTAAAGGATGCAAACGGAAAGACAGCGTATGATTATGCGGATAAATCTGAAGTGAGCGATTATTTGAAGAAGTCCGTGACAGATACACGATTGGATAAACAGGCTGTTATGGATATGTTGAAGAAGGCGATGAAGTAAGAGGACTAAGCTGCTTTTTTTACTTTTTTGGCTGCTTCCATGATGAGCTAAGGTCATGCATCGTTCCTGTTTCTCCCGATTCCCGGAAAAAATCGGGATATAGGCAGAGAAATACATCTTTATTAAGCGGGTGCATAAGATTTTTTTTATAACTTTACAGATAAAACAATCGTGAATTCAAGGGTTATAGAATTTGAAACTATACTTGATAAATTCGGGAATGAACGTATTCGTGTTCGTCTAAAAACAGAGAAAAATGACTTACTTGATGTGGTATATCAGTATGAATCGTTTATAAACAAATAAATGGGAACCAATTGTGCGGTATGATTGCGCACATGGATTTTTTCACAAAGACGTATTATATCCTAATGGTAAAAAAGAAAAAAAAGAGATGGCCTTTGATTCTTTGAAAAGTGCATCACAATATGCAGCACAGGATATTAAAGATAGATGGGAATGGTATAAAGAACGTTATATAAAAAAAATGAAAAAATGACCAATAAAGAAACAGTAACCCGGAATATAGGATTGACTTTTGATTTTGTAAACCACCTTGTTGATAATCCGATATTGCTTGAATCACTTCCTGACAAATTCAACTTGAATTTTGTTGAATCAGACTTTAGCATCACGACCAAACGGAAGTCATTTACGGAAAAGGAAAACCGTTGTAAATGAAAAGTATGTTAAAGTGAGAAATACTTTTGAATTAACAAATCTCAAATGATAGTGAAATAGTGCATGGAAAATTGTTAAAAGGTATGAGCATCAAAATCTCAACCACATCACTCCCATTTTTTCCATGCTCCGAAAAAACAGTGGCTCGTGAGGAGAGAATCTTTAAGATTAAATATTTGAAATAGAATAATCGCTACATTTGGTAAACTTTAACTGACAAAAAATAATTTTATGAGAAAAGTACTTTATATACTTGCTGCATCATCGTTATTGTTTACCCAGTCATGTATGAAAATGGGAATGCACGATAATCCGGTAACTACTACACAGACAGTTGCCGCATCTATAGCTGAAAATACATCTTACACTTATACCTTGCCTGCTGCCGGTAAAGGCAGTGAATCACAGATAAGTACCACAGCTGCTCATGCATCTTTGAGCAGCATCACTACTGATGCCAACGGGAATACTTTATACAGTTATACGCCTGCCGCAAATTATGTGGGTAATGATGTAGTTGTGATTACTACAAAAACAGAAGAGCAACATGGTGGAGGTCATGGCGGACCTGGCAACTGTAATCACGGCGGTAATGGCGGCAACCATGATGACGACAACACAACTATTACTACCATTAACCTCACTGTTACTTCTGCGAGTCCGGTAGTCACTAAAGTCGCTGCCAGTTCAGCAGCTAACATTTACTAATCATTGCTTTTTTGGATTTTAGCATGGCAATAGCAGTTGACATTAACTTTGACAATAAAAAATAGAAAAAGGAGAAAGAATAGATCCTGATAAATTGTATAACTATTTTGTTTTTAATTTGAAAGAATAAAAAAGTATTCGATGTGCAGTTAGTTTATTGAAGTTTTTGCCAATAAAGAAAAAAGCGTTGATTTTATAACTTGAATGAAAGAATAGCAGAAAAAGTAAAATCTTTAATTCAAAGGGCTAATGAAATCAAGGAGCATCCGAAAACGACTACCACTGTTCATAGCAGGTCTTCATTGCATCAGGCTATCAGGACAAAAGATCAAGCTGACCTTTTTATGAAACTTCTTAAATCAAGCTGACTTTTCTTGAATTTTTCCTATGAGGTGTTTTCACGGATTGCTTGTTGCGACCGTTTTGTGATGAACACTTCGAAGAGGTAAGGCATCGAAACTTCAACTGCATCGCGCTGATGAAACTTAATGATAGCGTCTCAGACTTTAATGATGAAGGTATATTTTTAATAAATTAACCCGAATCGCTCCCCAACAACATTTTGATTTTACTATTTTTAGTCACATAAGTGATGATAATTTTTCATTACTTTTGTAGTATTCTGTTTACTTATTGTTAACATTGTATTTGCATATATAACTTTTAATTTTTTAAAATGAGGAAATTCTACGCGCTTTCATTTATGAAAATAGTACCTGCTTTAATTGGATTTTTAACATTCACGCAGGTATATTGTTATAAGGCTACAGCTCAGCAATTTACTGCGGGGCGGTTGGTTGTAGAAAGGGTGGGTACAGGCAGCGGGCAAACCAGCGCCGGAACGCCGATATTCCTTGATGAATATACAATAGGTGGGGCTGCAGGTGTCTCGGTAGCATTACCAACAGTTACCGGCCCGGTCATCAACAGGACAGTAGAAAGCGGAGTTGCTACCTCTGCCGGTATGATTACACGGTCACAAGATGGTAAATATATTACTGTGCCGGGTTATGATGCTGCTGTGGGAACACCGGGGGTAACAAGTGCAATAGTAAATAAGGTGATAACAAGGGTGGATGCCAATGGCGGCGTTGCCAGCACTGTTCTTACTAATGCCACGACATTCTCCGGCAACAGTTTCCGGGGCGTTGCCAGCACGGACGGCAGTGGCTATTGGTTATCCGGGGCAGGCAACGGACCGGTATATGTAACACATACCGGAAGTACAACCCCTGTTGCAGGTACTGAAGTATCCACCACCATTACAGATACCAGGAGCACATTTATATACAACAGCCAGGTTTATCAAAGTACCGGCGTGGGCGCTGCTACGGGTGTGTATAATGCAGGTGTGGGGTTACCAATGACTACGGGGAATACAATGACTGCAGCAATAAATACGGGCGGAACCGGAGACCCGTATCAATTTGTGATTGTAAATAACGGTCTGCCGGTAATGTATGTGGCAGACTACAACAATAAACTGATACGCAAATATTTCCAGGTTGGACCTACCTGGTTTTTTGCAGGTTCCACCACCATAACGTTAGGCGGAGTTGCGACAGGATTTTATGGTATTACAGCAAATGTGGTTGCCGGTCCGGCTGTTAACCTGTATCTTACTACCACCAATATCATTGGTTCCAACAGCAGGATCGTAACCTTTACGGATTTTACAAGCGCTTCTACCACTATTACAGGCTCCACAGCGGGTACCACTATCGCAGGGCCGACAACAAACACAGCGTTTCACGGTATTGCCTTTGTTCCATTCAATGTAACAGCGATCAATACCGCTGCTGCATCTGTATGCAGTGGCATGGGCACTACAATAACCATTTCAGGTACTCCCGGTACATCAGTAATATACAAGATCGGCGCTTTCCCGCAACCGGCTGTAATTATAGGCAGTGGTGGTACTTATTCTTTCAATACCGGCCCTCTGGCTGCCAGCGCCACCTATACTGTAATAAGTGCGACTGACGGAAGTTTGACGCAAACCTACGCTTACGGTGTTATTGTAAATGTGAATCCATTGCCTGTAATAACTGCCGGAGGAGCATCTGTAATTTGCAGCGGATCACCAACAGTGCTGACAGCCGGTGGCGGGCTTACCTATACATGGAGCCCCGGAGCAACTTTGTCTGCAACAACCGGCAACAGTGTGATCGCTAGCCCCACATCACTTACAAATTATACCGTAACAGGAACCGACGTTAATGGCTGTATAAACAAAGCAGTTGTGACGATAACAACAAATCCGGCGCCCATAGTAATCGCGGGGCCTGCCTCTGTTATTTGCAATGGGTCTTCAGCGACAATTACGGCCAGCGGAGCAGCCACTTATTCATGGTCGCCTTCTACAGGCTTATCCGCAACAACGGGCAATATAGTCACCGCCAGCCCCGCTGTTACAACTACCTATACAGTTACCGGTACTAATGCCATTGGTTGTACCAATACCGCCACCTCTACGGTAACGGTAAATGCATTGCCAACAATAGTTGCCAGTCCGGATGTGACAATATGTAACGGCACCCCAACCGGTTTGTCAGCAACCGGCGCTATAACCTATAAATGGAGTCCTGCCACCGGATTATCAGCAACCACAGGTAGCAGCGTTACGGCCAGTCCAATAGCCACAACTAATTATACTATAACCGGCACTGATGCAAATGGCTGCAAAAACACTGCGCCATTGAACGTATCGGTGAATCCATTACCCCCTGTCACAGTGAGCCCGGGAGGCGCGATCTGTATAGGAGCTTCGGTAGGAGTTCTGATTGCCGGCGGTGCAACAACCTATACATGGGCGCCCGGTACAGGTTTGTCGCAAACCACGGGTAACACTGTTATTGCCAGTCCTGCGGTAACCACTACCTATACAGTAACCGGTACCGATGGTAACGGCTGTATTAAAAGTGCAATCGCAACAGTAACAGTAAATCCCTTACCCATCATAAGCACAGGCACTGCAGTAGCTATATGCACAGGATCATCAACCTTGCTGGCTGCCAGCGGAGGTGTTAGTTATACATGGTCACCTTCATTAGGGTTATCTGCAACAACAGGCAGCAGTGTAACAGCAAATCCTGTTACAACAACAACTTACCTCATTACCGGAACAGATATTAACGGCTGTGTTAACACTATAACCAATACAGTGACGGTAAATCCTTTGCCAACAGTAACAGCTAGTCCCAATGTGACGATATGCCATGGCACAGCAACCGTTCTCACAGCAAGCGGAGCGTTCACCTACTTCTGGAGTCCGTCAGCAGGTCTTACTCCTATTGTTGGCAGCAGCGTGACCGCCAACCCAACAACTACCACCACATATACAGTAGCAGGGACTGATGTTAATGGCTGCGTTGGAACGGCATCAGTAATGGTATCAGTAAATCCATTACCGGTTGTAAGCGGCGGACCATCTGTTGATCTATGTACAGGCTTATCAACAAGTTTGACGGCAAGCGGAGCGATTACCTATACATGGGGGCCTGCATCAAGCCTTTCTGCAACAACTGGGAGCAGCGTGACTGCAAACCCTGCAGCAACCACTAGTTATACTATAACCGGAACTGATGGCAATGGCTGCGTTAATACGGCATTTTTAACTGTAAACGTATATGCCCTGCCAATCGTGAGCGGATCGGCAATCGCACCAATATGCATAGGTTCATCAACCGGTGTATCCGCTGTAGGAGCTGTTACTTATACATGGGCCCCTGCTACGGGCTTATCTGCAACAACAGGGAATAGCCTCATAGCCAACCCTGCATCTACAACCACCTATACTGTAATAGGTACAAATTCGCATGGATGCATTAACAGCGCGGTAGTTACTGTTACGGTATATCCGTTACCTGTAGTTAGCGCCGGATCAAATATTGCAATATGCAACGGTTCGTCCACTGTATTAACCGGCAGCGGTGGCGGGACTTATACCTGGGCGCCGGGTTTTGGACTTTCAATAACAACAGGGAGCTCCGTTACAGCGCACCCGATAGCAACTACCACCTATACTTTAACTGTCATCAATATATGCGTTAACACTTCTACGGTTACTGTCAGCGTTAATCCTTTACCGGTCGTTACTGCTACAAGTGCTACCTATTGTACCGGGTTCTCCGGTGTTTTAACAGCAAGTGGTGCGGCAACTTATACCTGGGTTCCTGCAACAGGACTATCGGCAACAACAGGTAGCAGCGTTACGGCAAATGCTACAGTGAATATGGTGTATAGCATAACAGGCACTGACCTTAACGGCTGTGTGAATCATACTACTGCCAATGCCTGGGTAAATCTGCTGCCAACGATCAGCGCAGGATTGCCTGCCACTATTTGCAATGGCTCATCAACCGTGCTTACAGCCACCGGTGGAATCACCTATACCTGGTCTCCGGGAACAGGACTATCGGCAACAACCGGCAATACAGTTACAGCCAGTCCCTTAGCTACTATGACTTATACAGTTATTGGAACCAGTCCCTATGGCTGCGTTAATACTGCAACTGTCAGGGTAAATGTAAATCCATTACCTTCAATATTCACCGTTACAGGAGGAGGTACATTCTGTGCAGGTGCGCTGGGCGTGCCTGTTGGACTGTCAGGTTCGCAGGGAAGCGGTATTAATTATACATTGTATTGTAGCGGACTATTCACAGGAGTAACAAGGACCGGGATAGGGTCGGCCCTTGATTTCGGTCACCCAGGTTCAGCAGGTTATTATACGATAGTTGCCACTGATCTTGTAACCGGTTGCCACGACACTATGTCGGGCGGTGTGAGTATCACTATTAATCCTGTGCCTGTTGCTTTGACAGTTACGGGTGGTGGCTCTTACTGTCCGGGTAGTCCGGGCGTGCATGTTGGCCTAACAGGGTCTGTTGTCGGTGTTGATTACCAGTTGTACAAGAATACAATGCCTTTAGGTGCACCAGTAGCAGGAGTGGGTTATGCCCTTGATTTTGGAATACATGATACCGGTACTTATACCGCTACCGCCGTTTACCATGGCGGATCTTGTATTCGCAATATGACAGGCAGCGCTACGATAAACGTTCTTTCGCTTCCCGCTATTTTTACTGTCACCGGCGGCGGATCTTATTGCCAGGGTGGTACGGGTGTTCATATTGGTCTGATTGGTTCCCAGATAGGAGCGCATTACCAGGTGTACCTTATGGGTGCAGGGGCCTTTGGTACTTCATTAATCGGACTCAATGCCCCGCTTGATTTTGGATTATTTACTTCGCCCGGAGTTTACAAGGTAGTAGCTATTGCTACCGGTACCGGATGCAGCGACACTATGTCAGGCAGCGCCACGATTGCAATCAATCCTACACCGGTTATTACCGGCCCTTCTATGGTGGCGCAACATAATACCATCACGCTTTCGGCTACACCGGCCGGCGGGTCATGGTCCAGCCAGGATCAGCTGATAGTTGCAACGGTAGGCACAGCATCAGGTGTTGTATCTGGTGTTTCGCTGGGAGCCACTAATGTCTCCTATACTATGCCAACCGGTTGTTTTGATAAGCATTGGGTAACAGTTGTCTTAAATATCGGCGTGCCGGGGCTAAATGCTCAATCAGATATTGTTCTTGCACCTAATCCAAACAGTGGCGTATTCACACTGAAAGGCGCCCTTGCCGGTGCATCTGAGCAGGATGCAGTAATAGAAATTACGAATCTGACAGGCCAGGTTATTTATAGCAGCAAAGTAACAGCTCATAACGGCGTGCTGGATGAAAGGATAGAGCTAAATATGCCTGCAGCCATATACATTCTTTCACTGAAAACCGGGAGGGGAACAAAGGTGTTTAGGTTTGTGAAGGAGTAAGTGGAACGGGGATTGAATTTTGAGAAGCAGCTATAGTAGTATGCTGTATTGCTTTCTGGTAATGGATTACACCAATACCAAGGTTAAATTAATCCAAAAAAATAAGGGTTGGTTATAGCACCTCCCTTTAGGGCCGGGGTTTATAGGCAAATGAGTTCAGACTAATTTATAATGAGTATTGGTATTACCTAAAAAACTGCAATGGAAGATTTAAATAAATCCTTAGAGACATCAATGTTCTCAAAAGATGCAAAGGACTTAGCAGTTGATTATTCAGAATTAGCTTTAGATAATTTCATTGATAATGATGTTCTAAGTGAGATACCAATAATAAAAACCATCTTAGGAATTTATAAGACTGGAGTGGGAATAAAGGAAAGATTTACACTAAAAAAAGTTGCTAAATTTTTGTTCAGATTAAATAACATTTCAGAAAAAGAGAAAGCAGATTTTTTATATAAACTCTCTTTGAAAGAAAGCTACAGAAATGAAGTTTTTGAAAAGCTATTAATTCTTCTTGACAGATTAGATGATATGGAGAAAGCAGAAATCACTGGTAATCTCTTTAAGGCTACTATTCAAGGAAAAATGAGTGTAGCTACCTTTTATAAATTTGCATCTATTGTAGATAAATTCTACATTGAAGATTTTAAAGAATTTTGTGAGAAAAGAGATGTTTTGAGAAATGAAAATAATGATCTTATTTACGAAATTGATAGTGCAATTTTAAAAAATTTTACTTCTTTGGGATTGATAGCAGAAGAAGTCAAGGTAGTACCCGCTGGATTAGGGGGTATGCCAAAGTCTCCTTATCAATACGTAATTTCTGACTTGGGAAGATATTTGGTATCATATGCTTATCCTGAGTATACCACTATAGTTATTCGTGCAAATACCAAGTTTTAAAGCTTAGTAAGAAATTATAAAAACTGTAAATGATCATTTCCTACTACAAAAGAAGTGAATTAAAGCTGATGCAAAAGTTATTATTTGGCAGGTTGGAAACAGTTTTTTTACTTATTATATTTACATAAATAAGACAATTTATAATTTATGTATATAATAATATTGAACAGAGTTCCCCCCCCAGTAGAAACAGATGTTTTTTCTAAGAAATCTTTGTATCCGTTTTTAATGATTTTAATTTTCCAACTGCAAGTATTACAAATAATTGGCCGTTTAAACTCCATTAAAAAGTACCCGTTGCTATCAGATTTTGCCTTTGCAATAATATTTATTTTATCACTGTCTGGTAGAAAATATACAAATAAGACGTCTGCATTTACTATTTTATTATGGTTTTGATCGCGTATTCTTCCCAATATATACCATGAAACAAAATCAGCCTTATGATATGGACTACCATGTAGACTAGCGCTATTAAAGTGATTATCATAAGCTATATTGTTAAGAGAATCTTTAAAATCAATATATTCATTAACGTTTTGTTTTTGTCCAGCATTTTCATATTTTAGCTTGGTATTATATATTTGCTCTTGTTTTATTAAATTGAAAATTGAATCATTTATATGTTTGAATATGACAATGCTATCTAATAAATTTTGTTTCTTTATGGTAAATTCCTTAATATCATATTCTAAAAGCATTTTTTGAACTTCTAATTTTTCATGTTGAAGATTAAACCAATTATTTTTATATGCAAAAAGAAATGCGATAACTCCAGTGAATAATTGGAATGAAATTGTTATTATTTTTGCATATGTAGAAATAAAAAGTAGAGGTCTTTTTTGAAGTTTAACTTCATGTTCCAACTTCTCAATTTCTAATTGCTTTTTTTTATCGTCCAAGTCCATATCCATTTCTGATATTATTAAGTATTCAACATTAAATGCAAATGTAAATAAAACTGTTAATATTTCATTTACTCATCATCTCCTTCCTCGCCGGGTTTCCTTTTATTTTTCAAGCGTTCAAGTTGAAATATAAGCAACTGCCAACTGCCAACTGGGAACTGCCAACTGGCCCATGTGCCTGCCCTGCGCAACATGGTCCGCTAAACATAAGCAACTGCCAACTGCCAATTGGGAACTGCCAACTGGCCCATGTGTCTGCCCTTGCGCAACATGGTCCGCGCAACACGAACAACTGCCAATTTGCAAACTGGGAACTGCCAACTGCATCACAGGGTATTGTAGCTGAATTTGCGGTAGAAGGTCTGGCGACAATGACACGACAAAACATGACAATAATACGACATTTGACTATTTGTAATATAATTGACCACAAAGCGTTTCAACCTCATTTATAATATGAGTTATCCACAAAAAAAATAAAAAATGCGACAATGAAAAATACGACAATGATACTATCCAGAATGTTCAGATGTGATATAAATCTAAAATTTGAACCAACCGCCACTTTAGACTTTAGACTTATGACTTTAGACTTTCGACTATAAAAACACGACAATGATACTACATTTGACTATTTGTAATATAGTTGACCACAAAGCGTTTCAACCCCATTTATAATATGAGTTATCCACAAAAAATAGGAGAAATGCGACAATGAAATATTGGACAATGTCTCCATCCAGAATGTTCAGAAATGATATAAAACAAAAATTTGAACCAACCGCCACTTACGACTTACGACTCTCGACTTACGACTTATTTGTATATATAACTAAAATTCCGGTCGCACTTCCGATTCCGGAAAAAACCGGTAGCAACCGGAAGTAACCAGAAATACAAATGCTTGAAAATCAATGAAATATTATAAACCAGAACACAATTTTTTACACTGCAATTTTTACAAAATAAGAACAGTTATGAATTATAAATCACCTGATTTCAAAACTCCTGCCCCCTCTTAGCCTGTCGTGCGAGGATTTGTTGAAACAAGCAATGAAGCGCAATGATCTTGATGGCGTAATCCCCCTTTAGCGTTGGCTTTGTGCGTGAGCGAAGGGGGCAGGGGGATGTTTTTTTCGACTAACGACTATAATTAGGCGCCTCCTTCGTAATTACCACATCGTGCGGGTGGCTCTCAGCCATACTTGCCGGAGTAATACGCACAAACTGGCTGTCGTTCTGCAAGGCGGCAATATCCTTTGCTCCGCAATAACCCATACCTGCCCTTAAACCTCCAACAAACTGCTGTATAACCTCACTCAAAGTACCTTTGTAAGGCACCCTGCCTACGATTCCTTCCGGAACAAGTTTCTTTATATCCGCTTCCATATCCTGGAAGTAACGGTCTTTCGATCCTTCCTGCATGGCTTCCACTGAACCCATTCCCCGGTAAGACTTGAATTTGCGGCCTTCGTATATGATGGTTTCGCCGGGGCTCTCTTCTGTGCCTGCAAATATGGAACCTGCCATCACGCACGATGCACCTGCTGCAATGGCTTTCACCATGTCACCGGTATACCTGATGCCTCCGTCGGCAATCACCGGAATGCCGGTTTTCTTCAGTGCCTGCGATGCTTCAATAATAGCGGTAAGCTGTGGCGCTCCGGCGCCTGTCACTACGCGTGTGGTACATATGGAACCCGGCCCTACTCCTACTTTTACAGCGTCAGCGCCTGCGTCGGCCAGGGCTTTCGCTCCCGCAGCAGTAGCTACATTACCGGCAATTATTGCAATGTTTTTGTACGCCTTTTTCACCTTCTTTACAGCTTCTATCACTCCTTTAGAATGTCCATGAGCGCTGTCAAGTGTTATTACATCCACCCCGGCATGCCTCAGTGCCTCTACGCGCTCCAGTATGTCTGCGGTAATGCCTATGGCTGCTCCAGCTACA
Source organism: uncultured Bacteroidota bacterium (assembly GCA_903839875.1). GTDB lineage: Bacteria > Bacteroidota > Bacteroidia > Chitinophagales > Chitinophagaceae > Nemorincola. Next base: position 7,525 of record CAIMDZ010000101.1, on the reverse strand, counting down.
AGGCGGCCCATAGTATCTTTACACGAGTTGGGGTGGCTTTTCAGTTGTATGGTATCTCTGAAGGTAATGAGCCCTATCAGCTTTCCTTTTTTATCAACTATGGGTAATTTCTCAATTTTGTATTGCTCCAGTATCTTTTCTGCTTTCTGCAAGTCGGTTCCGGCTGCGGCCGTTACCAGCCTGTCCTTGGTCATTACTTCGTTCACCTTCTTCTTCAGGTTCTTTTCGAACCGTAAGTCGCGGTTGGTTAGCATACCCACCAGCAAAAAGTTGTTATCAACTATAGGTATACCCCCTATCTTATTCTCCCGCATGATCTTCAGCGCATCGCCTACTGTAGCATCTGGCTTCAGGGTAATTGGGTCAAGGATAAGGCCGTTCTCTGAGCGTTTTACCTTTCGCACCTGTTCTGCCTGGCGCTCAATACTCATATTCTTATGCAATATTCCCATGCCCCCCTCGCGCGACAAAGCTATAGCAAGCGGCGCTTCTGTAACGGTATCCATTGCAGCAGACACCATAGGAATGTTAATACGTATATCTCTTGTCAGGTTGGTAACAATACTTACTTCGCGAGGCAGGACTTCGGAGTAAGCCGGCATAAGAAGCACATCATCAAAAGTGAGTCCCTCACCGTAAAATTTGGATTTTATTGCCATGTGCAAAGATATGTCCAATTATGAAAATCTGCAAATTTCCAAAAAATGACATTGTTCCACGAAAAAAGCAAGTAGAATCCAGCCTGTATACATTATTGTAATCTGCCCGAAGCAGAGCAAGCCCAATCCGACTAACGGCCTATCCCAGGTAATCAAAATCAGTTCTGAACAGAATTAATATCAGTTTTTAATCATAAATATTTTTCTACTTTGCAGTAGCATGTGGCATTATCTCTATGTTTTTTTAGCTGCATTTGCAGTAGATGCTGTTCCGTTCTTCGGCCCACCCGCCTGGACGGTGATGGTATTCTTCCAGATGCGCTTCGGATTAAATATCTGGTGGGTATTGATACTGGGTGTTACTGCCTCTGCCCTCGGCAGGTATGTGCTCAGTAAGTATATACCTCTGTTATCCGCGAGGGTTATTAAGCAGCAAAAGAATGAAGACATAGAATTCATCGGTCAGAAACTGGCCGGAGACGGGTGGGGGATACAGGTGTTTGTTTTGCTGTACACTTTAATGCCCTTGCCCTCCACCCCGTTATTTACCGCTGCAGGCATGGCCAGGATAAAGACCATGCATATTATACCCGCTTTTTTTGTCGGCAAGTTCACCAGCGATATGGTTATGGTCCTCACAGGAGATTATGCCGCCCGTAATGCCGCAGCAATTGCAAAAGGATTCCTTAACTGGAAAACGATTACAGGCACGCTGCTTGGTATTGCACTCGTTTGTATTTTCCTCTTCATAGACTGGCGTGTACTGCTCCAGCAAAAGAAATTCCGCCTCAATTTCCATATCTGGAAATAAACCCGATTGCCTGGTAAACCACTGTAATACGATTGATCCACCGCGTATTCCTCCTTCATAGCTGATGGCGGCGGAGGGCTTTTCTTAAGCTTATCATTTTTAACAACCACCACAGGCGTCAGTTGAATATGGAAATGCCCTGTTTTCCCGTTCTCCACAACTATTCCTTTTATAAAACCATCCTTGTAATTTACCGTAGTCGCCTTCAGGTCATACTTCCCGGCCTTCACTGAGGCTATGGTGAAGTTCCCGTTCGCGTCCGTCAGCGTGGCGTACTTCACCTTGCCGCTGTCCGTAAGCATGATGGCGCTGCGTAACCCCTGGTTGTTTTCGTCAGTTATCTGACCGGCTACAGCGCCTCCCTGGGCTACCGACCGAAATGATGCTACCAACAGCATCAGGAATAGTGTGATCTTCGATTTCATGAGCTTGTTTTTCTAAAGAGACACTCCCATGACATTTTTCCACAAAGCCGGTTTTGGCTTTAACATTTTTATAGGAAATAATTTTTCTTCACCCGCCGTAGCCTTGTGCGAAGGAGGCGCATCGCCCGCCGTAGCTTATAGAGCGAGGGAAGGTACAAACTTGGTTAATGCTATTTTACTATAGTGGTCATGGTACGTTCGCAGCACCTTTGTGCGATATGAAAGAATCAACCCATACTGCCCGGCAGTATAGGTTGATCCATCATGTTTAACCTCCTTACCTTTTCGCTGTTACTGGCTCCAGCAGGCTTGCAGCTTTTACCAGTTGCACAAACTCTGTTCTGTATCCATCCTTATCTCCTCCCATGCTACCGTTGGCCATTTTAATAACATCAGAATAACTGCTGCTGCCCTTGAATTTAGAATCTTTAAGCAACATACCGAACATAGCCACTGCCGATGCGAATTGAGTGTTTTCACTTGCCTCATCCCATTCTGTTGTTTTATCGGTTATTATATGGGTCATTTCTGTGCTCTTCTTGCCATCTGTTTTTTTGTACCTGAATTTTATAGTGGCGAGTTCATCGGTATTGGTCGCTTCGGTAGCGGCTGGCGCCTGGTACTTTAAATCGTTCACACCGGCTACATCGCGGCTCTTCTCCCCAACCGGTATGATCTCATACATAACAGTCACTGTATGTCCCGCTCCCATATCACCTGCGTCTTTCTTATCGTCTTTAAAGTCCTCAGTATTCAGCAACCTGTCTTCATAACCTATCAGTCTGTATCCCTGCACCCTGGCCGGATTGAATTCTATCTGCGCTTTTACATCCTTTGCTACGGTAAATAGAGTGCCGCCAAATTCACTAACCAGTGTTTTTTGTGCTTCCATCAGGTTGTCTAAGTAATCATAGTTGCCGTTGCCCTTATCCGCAAGCATTTCCATTTTGGAGTCCTTATAATTATCTGTACCCACCCCCAGGCAAGTCAGGTAAACCCCTGTTTCTCTTTCTTTGACTATCAGGTCTTCCAGTTCATTGTCGCTGCTTGCGCCTACATTAAAGTCTCCGTCGGTGGCAAGCAACACCCTGTTATTTCCGCCTTTAATAAAATTGTCCTGTGCTATTTTGTAGGCGAGTTTAATGCCATCGCCACCTGCGGTTGATCCGCCTGCCCTGAGCCTGTCGAGCGCATTAAGTATTTTCTGTTTTTGGTTGCCGCTTGTTGATGGCAAAACAAGGCCTGCATTGCCCGCATAGGTAACTATAGATACCTTGTCAGCCGCACGCAGGTTCAGTACCAGCAGTTTCATTGATTCAATCAGTAATGGCAGCCTTTCCGGCGATTCCATAGAGCCCGATACATCTATAAGGAACACCAGGTTCGATGGTGGCAGATCTTCTTTGTTCACCTTTATCGCCTGTATACCTATGTGTAATATCTTGTGTCCTTCCTTCCACGGACAGTCTACCAGTTCGGTCTTTATAGCGATCGGGTCAGCTCCCTCAGGTTTCGGATAGTCATAACTGAAATAGTTGACCATTTCCTCTATCCTTACCGCGTCTGCCGGTGGGCGGCGGCCTTCGGTGATCATCCTTCTTATGTTGCTGTACGATGCACGGTCCACATCTACACTCATGGTAGAAACCGGGTTGGCCTTTACATTTTTAAATTCATTTTCCGGGTTCCGTTTATAGCTTTCATCCGGCAGGATGGCATTCGGTGTGATGTTTACTACACCACCACTTACCTGCCCATAGTTTGCGGGGATCCCAGATGTCACAACTTCAACACCATCTGCCTGGTACTGGGTATTCCCGGTGCGCCCTCCGGCAAAGTTTAGCGCCCCACCCCGGTTCTGTTGGTAAACAGCGCTGCCAGTACTGGCAATATCATTTACTGTAGAAGCAGGCATTGTTCTTAATTCATCGTGTCTTAATATCTGTGTCTTCTCATTGTGATTTACAAGTTCTTTTTTATAGGTGATGATACACATTGATTTAAGCTGGTGGCTCCGGATCATCGTCATGTTGAAATTCAATGCAGTGGTCGCATTGGGCGATACCACCACATCCGTTACAATCAAAGAATCATACCCCAATGACAATGCCAGAACCTTGTATATACCGGGTTCCAGCGGTTTAATAACATAATTGCCATCAAAGTCTGTAACATTACCACCTTTTAAAATTTCCCCCTGTAATACCATTACGGTTGCATTGATCATGGGTTCCTTTTTGTCGTCAAGTATTCTGCCTGCAATTTCCTGTGCTGCTGAGTGCAGGGCTAAAAGTATCAGCAGGAGTGTGAATGTTTTTTTCATATAATTCTCTTTCTATTAACGACGTATTATCAACCGCATAACTTGGGTAGGTTTCAGTATTTAACATTTCTGTGGGAATAGCAATGTCACTAACTTATGGAAGTCCGGAGGACTTGAATGTGAATAGCCGCCGGTGCAACTGGTGGAAAAAAGAAGTCAGCATCAACCCCGGAGGTGGTTGAATGTGGTGTGGGAAATACGACAAATCGCTTAAGTTAATGACACTGGTGGAAATAGCATAATTGAAATCGTCATCATAAACGTAGTGCCGGTTTTTTATCGGCACGCAGAGAGAAATCTTCTGAAGTACCATACTCGTCCTCGTTTGCAACGAGGATGCGGAGGTTAGGCGTTTGCAACGCCCGGTAACCACCCATTATGGTCCAAGCCCACTCTGGTTGTTCTGAATGTACTCACTGCCATTACATCTAATAACAATTTCCCGCCAGCGGCGCTAAACACATAATTACACTCCACCCTATACTAAATACCGATATTCTCCGTTATACCGTATATTTCAGATAATAACAGTATGCGATATTGCACAGGTAATTAAAAAACTATAAAAATGAAAAAATGTATCCTCCTTTCTTTTCTTGTTTCTGGCTTTGTTAATTGTAGTGGTCAGGATATGACACCGGCAACCCCTTCGGTAACCCGCGACAGATCTGATCATTTTTCATCCTGGTCGGCAGATGGTGGCGCCAGTAATATTACCAACAGGCAATATTACTATTATATGTATGCGCCGCCAAACGCAGTCTTCAATGGTGCCTTTGCAGGCATTGCCCGGCATTGGGGTATTCATACTTCCCGCTACACCTCCTTTAGCATAGGAGGTGAATTTCATAGTTACAATGGTAAAATAGTCCAAAATGATATATATCCTGCTGACCGTATAGAGGAAAAGGTACATTTGCTCACAGTAGGTATGCCTATGTCGTTTACTTTCGCCGATACACAGCGCAATAGTTTTTACGCCGATATCACCCTGTCGCCGGGAGCCCGTTTTACTTTTGAGAAATTAACCACCGCCTATGATAATTCAACCACAGAGTCGAATGAGGCTATGCTGAAAGTTATGGGCACTGCGTCGTTCAGCGCGGGCTATTCGCTGAAGGCACGCCATGCAATGATTCGCTTCGGGCCCTATGTCAGCTACTCCGTTACCAGCCAGCATAAAAGCACCATCGGCAACATGCAGTGTTATGGCTTGAGCCTGGCAGTTGTAAGGCGTTACAATAAGCGGGCGTGAAATGGGAGTCAAAAATGCCCAAACAGGCAGCAGCGCAAAATGATATGAAACTACAGCTTCATCGAACCGCAACGTACGACTCGTGTCGTGTCAACCCTATTATGTCGGTTCCTGCCAGTTGCCCAGACGTTTAGGTATATGTCATTTGGTTAAGCAAGTCCGAAGGACTTTCCAGTGAATAGCCGTGGGTGCAACCCACGGAAAAACAACAACATGAGTCAACCCTGAAAGGGTTTTCCGTGGTGTGGTATTACTGAAAAAGCTTAACTAAATGACATTGACTTGCAGACTATAAGACTAAATCTTAACCAAACCTCTACTTTAGACTTACAACTAATCCGCCGGAATATATATATCAAATGCTGCTCCCTTATTTAATTCGCCTGTGGCAATAATTAAACCGTTATGATTCTCTACTATCTTTTTTACAATGGCAAGTCCGATACCTGTGCCGGCATATACTTCCTTTCCATGTAATTTTTGGAATACTTCAAAAATGCGTTCACTGAAATGGGGTTCAAAGCCAATACCATTGTCCCTGATAGTTATGTGGCAGTATTTTTTATCGGCAGAAAGTTTTTCATTTTTTACCTCGCTGCCATCTACAATTCTGCTCTTTATGATTATATGCGATGGTACATCGGGCTTTGAAAATTTCAGCGCGTTGCTGATCAGGTTATACATGAGCTGGTGAAACTGAAAGGCGATAATGTTGGCTGGGCAAAGTTTGTTGGTTTCAATTGTAGCGTGCTTTTCCTGTATGGTGTCTCTCAGCTCGGCTTTTACTTCATCTACTATAAAACTGAGTTCCGTTTTTTCAAACTTAAGTTCGGTGGTGCTGATGCGGGAGAAGGCCAGCAGGTCATCAATCAGTTGCTGCATTCTTCCTGCTGCCAATTGCATTCTCTGGAAACTATATTTACCGCTTTCCGACAGATTTTCATTTTCATTTTCCAGTATGATTGTAACAAAGGTCTGGATTTTGCGCAGTGGCTCCTGCAAATCGTGACCGGATATATAAGTGAATGCCAGTAGTTCTTTGTTGGCAATGATCAATTCTTCGGCGCGTTTCTCCTTTTCTACATTCTGAAAGGCCAGCTCTTTGTTGGCAATATCTAACTCTGCAGCCCTTTTCTCTTTTTCATCATTCTGAAAAGCAAGTTCCTTATTGGCAATATCCAACTCTGCTGCCCTTTTCTCTTTTTCATCATTCTGGAAGGCAAGTTCCTTATTGGCAATTACTAATTCAGCAGCCCTTTTTTCACGTTCGGCAGCCCGCTTTTCTTTGTCATCATTCTGAAAGGCTAGTTCTTTATTAGCAACGGTTAACTCAGCTGCTCTTTTTTCCTTTTCATCATTTTGAAAGGCAAGCTCCTTGTTAGCGATGACCAGCTCAGCCGCCCGTTTTTCTTTTTCGTCATTCTGAAAGGCAAGTTCTTTATTAGCAACGGTTAACTCAGTAGCTCTTTTTTCCTTTTCATCGTTTTGAAAGGCAAGCTCCTTGTTTGCGATGACCAGCTCCGCTGCCCGTTTTTCCTTTTCATCATTCTGAAAGGCAAGCTCTTTATTAGCAATGGTTAACTCGGCTGCACGTTTTTCTTTTTCGTCATTTTGAAAAGCAAGTTCTTCGTTGGCGATTGCTAACTCTGCGGCCCGTTTTTCCTTTTCGTCATTCTGAAAAGCAAGTTCTTTATTCGCAATAGTTAACTCTGCTGCACGTTTCTCTTTTTCATCATTTTGAAAAGCCAGTTCTTTATTTGCAATGGCCAGCTCTGCGGCGCGATTTTCTTTCTCGTCATTCTGAAAAGCAAGTTCTTTGTTGGCTATAACCAACTCTGCGGCCCGCTTTTCTTTTACTTCATTCTGAAAGGCCAGTTCTTTATTGGCAATTACCAGCTCTGCTGCCCGTTTTTCTTTCTCCTCATTCTGGAAGGCAAGTTCTTTGTTGGCAATGCTTAACTCCGCCGCCCGTTTTTCCTTTTCATCGTTTTGAAAGGCCAGTTCTGTATTCGCAATGGTTAACTCTGCCGCTCTTTTCTCTTTTTCATCATT
>CAIMDZ010000100.1 GCA_903839875.1 uncultured Bacteroidota bacterium | reverse complement strand
CGCAATAAAAAAAAATTACGGGATATATTCTCTTTTTCCCTGTTTGTCGGGGGGCATGCCCCCCGACAAACAGGGAAAGTTCTACATTCCTTGTTGCCAATTTCTCTGCATTCCTTGTTACGAATTTCTCTGTAGTCTTATTTACCGATTACATATTTTGATGCGATTATCTACAAGGGGTCCTTGAATGTCATTTTAATTGGGTATGATATCCCTTTTAAATTAAGCGAAGAATATCATATTGACCATTTTTATTTCTAAGATAATCTTTATAAGACGCATTACAATAAGGATGTGCTATTTGGCCATTTTCTACTGTTCCTTTACCACCATTCTTTTTATCATCAATATGATCAATTGTGATTGATTTGGGATCGATTAGGCCACCACATATTTCACATGCTAATGCTTTGGGAAGCGACTTTGTTATAACCACTGCTGATTTTCTGTTGTCAGTAAAATCGTCACTTGTAATTTCATTTTCATTTTTATTATCAATTTTTAAATAACTGAATTTATCACTACCAACAATTTCTGTTATTGTCTCATCGATTGACATGCTTTTTATTAGATGCTCAATACATGCCGTATAAAACTCCTGTATGTACTGATAGCTGTTAATAACTTGCCTATATTTTCTACATAATGGCAAGGATTGAAAAAAAAGGAGACCTGTTTAAAGGGGTTTTGCTTAAGGGTATTGATATGGCGAAGTGTATAAAGAAGCTGGGTGCGTAACAACCAATGCCAAAGGATAATTGCAAGTAGTGAAGCAATTTTCACATTTCTGAATTTAATATTCTGCATGCATCGTAAAATAAACAGAAGCGTTACAGCATAATAATTGACAGCCCGTAGTCGGCGCAAAGTATAAGTATGCAACTAACCACGACAGCCGTGGTAGAGGCCTTGCCTATCTCCAGTGCGCCACCCTGTACATGGTAGCCATAATAAGAAGGGATAATGGAGATAATGAGTGCAAATACAAAAGACTTCATCATGGCAAAGAACAGGTTGTAGGGCATGAAACCGGAAGTAAGACCGGAAAGGAATTGCTGCCTGGTAAGTATGTGTGAGAAAATAGCTGCCAGGTATCCACCCCATATGCTGATGCCTATAGAAATAATAATAAGGACCGGAATCATGAACATGGCCGCCGTTATCTTCGGGATCACAAGGTATGATTTCGTGTTGATGCCCATTATCTCCAGCGCATCTATCTGTTCGCTTACGCGCATATTACCGAGTTCAGAAGCTATTTTGGAGCCAACCACACCTGCCAAAACAATACACACTACGGTAGGGCAAAGTTCGAGGATGGAAGAATCACGGACGAGGGCTGCAATAACGGTTTTGGGAACCAGCGGACTTACCAACTGGTAAGACAACTGTATAGTAAGCACCATACCGAGGAATACGGATATGATAAGCACAATGGGGAGTGAACGAATGCCAATATCGTTGCACTGCTCCATAAACTCTTTCCAGTATACTTTGAAGTTTTCAGGCTTGCTTAAACCCTGGGTAACCATCAATATAAGCCTGCCGAAATGTTCGAAGAAAGTCTTCATAACTTAGGTAAAGGTATTGAAAAAAACAAAAAACAGTGTGAGCGGGTGAAAAACTGGACGGATATGGAGTGGAGCAATAAAAACCGTTATAATCAAAATGTCTTTCGGAACCCCCTGATTAAAACCCAATGTCGTTTTGTTGCCGAAGTCCAGCAAATCCTATACTACGGAAAACCCCTCCGGGGTTCGTGTATATTTTAAGTTTACCGCCGGTTTCACCGGCGGCTATTCACGGAAAAGCCCTTCAGGCTTGCTTAACAAATGCCGATTCTCAATGTAAATTAGGCTGACCTCATTTACCTATAAACCAAGGCCTTCCAAAAGGGAGGTGCTATTACCACCCTTTATTTTTTTGGACTAATTTAACTTAGGAACAATGACATTTACTAAAGGTCGGGCTATCTGTTGATTACCGATTTGCCATGTTTGACCTGGCACCAAGGCTAAGAAATTTTGAAACGTGGTATAAAAAATCCCGCCACGAGGAATAGTGGCGGGATTTGATATAATTATTTGAGTTGGCTTACGCCATTTTCTTCAGTTCTTCCACCTGCGCTACACGGTCTACTTCATGTTTCAGTTTACCGCTCTTGTCTGTATCAATAAGTACAGGCGCTGCTACAAAAATGGATGAGAAAGTACCGGTAACAACACCAATAAGCATTGCAAAGGCAAAACCACGGGTCACCTCACCACCAACAATGAACAGGATGAGCACCACGATGAACACGGTAAGCGAAGTCATGACGGTACGTGGAAGGGTATCATTAATAGCCCTGTTTACCACGGTCTCCTTATTCTCGTTAGGTGATTTACGGAAATACTCACGGATACGATCGAATACAATGATCGTATCGTTCATAGAGAAACCGATAACCGTAAGAACAGCCGCGATAAAATGCTGGTTGATTTCCATTGCGAAAGGTACCTTGCCACGGAAGAAAGAGAATGCGGCAAGTGTAGCGGCAACGTTGAACAACAGGGAAACGAAAGTACCCAGCGAATACTGCCATTTACGGAAACGCAACAAGATGTATATAGAAATCGCAATGAGGGACAGTATGGTTGCAAGACGGGCACCCTTAACCAGGTCATCAGAAATGGTAGGTAACACAGTCTGTGAACTCATAATATACCTGCCGGCAAATTCCTGGTCTGTAACAGTAGCAGGAATAAACCCTTCTTTAGACAACCCTTCGCGCAATTTAGCAAGAACCTGTCCCTCAACCTGCTGGCCCGGTTGCCTGATAAGGTAGGATGTTGTAATGTTCACCTTGTTGTCTGTTCCGATGGTTTTAACCGTAGGGTATTCGTTTAAATAAGTATGCAGTTTTTCACGGATCTTAGTAACCTCATATTTATTATCGAACTTAATGGTATAGCTACGTCCACCGGCAAATTCAACACCATAGTCGAAACCGTTGATCAGCGAGCCTATACCGGCCAGGAGTACTACAAAAGAAATAATGTAGGATATTTTACGGATCCGTATAAAATCAAAATGCGCTTTTTGGAAAACCGCTTTAGAAACGGGGGTAAAATATTTGAAGTGACGTCCGGTACCCATGTAAATATCCTTGATAAGCCTTGAAACAAGGATACCGCAGAACAAAGAAATGGAGATACTTAATAACTGTGTGGTAGCAAAGCCAAGTACAGGACCGAGGCCGAAATAGAACAGGATACCCGCGGTGATCAACTGGGCGATGTGACCGTCCATCACCGGCGCATAACTTCGTTTATACCCGTCTATGACGGCCTGCTGGTGACTTTTGCCCAGCGCCAGTTCCTCTTTGATACGCTCAAAGATTAGTACGTGGGCATCTACCGCCATACCAATACCCAATACCAGACCTGCAATACCCGGTAAGGTAAGTGTGGCATGGAAAGTAGAAAGGATACCTATGGTAAACATCAGGTTAAGGGTAAGTGAAATACAGGCAACCCATCCACTGGTGCTATAATATACAAGCATTAAAATGAAGATAGCGAGGAATGAAAGGGCGATTGCATTGAACCCTGAAGTGATGGATTCAGCGCCAAGCGTAGGGCCTACCACCTGCTCCTGAACAATATGTGCGGGCGCAGGCAGTTTACCTGATTTAAGGATGTTAGCAAGATCCTGTGCGCCTTCAGTCGAGAAAGAACCGGTGATCTGTGTAGAAGTTGAGGATATTTCTCCCTGAACTGTAGGGCATGAATAAACACGGTCGTCAAGCACAACTGCAATATACCCGCCTATATTCTTTCCGGTCATTTCTTTCCATAAATGCTGGCCGCTCATATCCATATCCATGTTCACATCCGGCTCACCGGTCATTGCGTCAAAACTGTTATACGCCCTGGTAATGTGATCACCCTCGATCTTTGCTACACCACCGATGGGCATTTTCACCGCATAAACAGGCAGGAAATCAGCATTGGGGTCCACTTTCTTTTTATTATCCTCAGCGCCATAAACAAAGTGAACGTTAGATGGTAATTTATTTTTAACAACATCCAGGAGTGTTAATCTACGGAATGTTCCGGTATCTTTTCTGTTAACGTAACCAACAACAGGGCCGGTAAGGAACTGGCCATCTTTCTGATCAATGTTAGGCTTCAACACATCGAACAAGGGGTTTTTCTTTGCGAATTCCGCTTGTTTGATCTTATTGGAATCGGCGCCTGCTATGCCTGGCGTTTCCCCTGTTTTTGTTTTATTACCTGCTGCAAGAGAGGCCAGGCTGGTATCGTTGGCCGGTTTTTTGCCATTTGCTGTGTCAGCACTTGCCAAACCACCATTTTTTGCAGCGTCATTCTTAGTCGTGTCAGTTGTGCCTGCATTAAAATTTGCCAGGGCATCATTGGTAGCCATAAGCATCCCGCTGAGTTCCTGGTTAGTATATGTTTCAAAAAACTGCAGTTTAGCTGTAGCCTGCAGGAATGAACGTACACGCTCCGGATCACGAACACCTGCGAGCTCCACTGTTATGATTCCTTTCTTTTCATCCAGGTTCATGTTTGGGTTAGCCACACCAAATTTATCAATACGGTTAAGTAAGACATTATAGGTACGCTTTACAGCATCTTTTGCTTCCTTATTTATTTTAGCAAGTACCTGTTCATTGGTAGAGTTAAGGGTTATTTCCGTTTCAGTTGGTTTGGTAAACAAGTTTGCCAGTTTATGATCAGGATTACTCTTAATATAAATATCTCCAAACAGGGTAATGAAGTTTGCATCGCTATTGGCTTTCTGAATGTTAGCATCATAAATAGCTTTGTTCAGAGCAGGATCGCGTGGGTTGTTTGACATGGAACGCACGAGGTCGTCGAGGCTTACTTCCAATGTTACGTTCATACCACCCTGCAAGTCGAGACCAAGACTCAGCTCTTCATTCTTCGCCGCCATGTAGGTGTATTTTTTCAACACAGGCACTTTGAAAATCACTTCGGTCTTCATACTATCTGAAATACGAGTGAACCGGTTATCAATCATTGTATCAAGAATAATACCTGTGGCTGATGGGTTCTTCGCCAGCGCTTCGCGCCTGGCCTGTGCTTTCATTTTTTTCTCTTCGTTTCGTACTATCAAAGTCAAAGAAAGCTGGTACAGCGATATCAATATCAGCGCTCCAGTAAAAAACTTCACTAAACCTTTTAATTGCATGGGTCTCTGTTAAAATTGTCCGTGTAAATGTAATAAAATAGCATCACCCGCAGGTATTGCCTGCGTGCAACGGGGGTGCAAAGATAGGATTTAATATAAAAAAATAAAGTCCTATCCAAACTTTAAATTTTTTCATGTAAAAACGTCTTCACATTTTCGATTTATCAATGTAAAAATAGCAATTTTCAGGTAATAAAGCGTCATACAGGGCAATTTTATTGCAAAAAACAAACTATATAACACTATCCATAAATGGATATTATCTGCAAGAAATTGCGTCTGAAATGATATATAAAGCGCATATAGCAAGGCGATTTGCCGTGCAATGTGCACATATATTCCAGCATTATCTTTATCAATTGTAAATAGTTTTTACCCTTAAATTTGTAAAATGAAGAGTCACCAATTATTGTGGTTAATGCCGTTTGTTTTCTGTGCGTGCGGTAAAAAGAACCCCGATCAGCCCAAACCTGCGGTCTTTACTTTTACAACAAGTTACGATTCGGTGCTGAGATGTTATGCAAACAGTCCTTACGTGTTTTCGTTTGGCGTAAATGTGCTCAGCGGCGATATTGGCACTAACCGGGTGAATTTTGAGGTTAAGGGGCTGCCGTCTGATATAACAGTGGATGTGGCATCTCAATCGGTGGGGTACATTATGGGCGGCTCATTTAAGTTTACAATAGGGAATATGCCTGTTGGATTTGATACAGTCGGGTTTGTGATCAGCAGCGCCGCAACCGGCAGCCAAACCCATAAACTGATCTTTGATGTGCAGAAACCGATAGACTACTCACCGTTACTGGCAGGCACCTATATTCACTGCTTCGACTTTTGCCAGCCCGATAGTTTCTTTTATTACAGCTCAGTTGTTACAACTGTTACTGATACCCCATACCTGGTAAGGATCAGCAACATCAAAAACCTGGGGGCAGGCAAAATAGTAAGGGCTTTAATCTCAAAAGTGGTTACGATTCCTGTACAAACTATAGGTGCATACACTATTTGGGGTAGCGGCACTTTTTTTAAAGACACTGGCAATTATTATCAAATGATTATCAATGATACGCTGGCAAAGGGAGTGGATACACAACGGTGCACTATTCATACTGTGCATTAATAACTGATTTACTGCATTGCTGCCCCACTATCTTTTTTCCCAAACATTCCATGTTGTGACGCCGCCCGATGTATCTTTCAAGGTCATCCTTTTTGATGAAATGTCATCTATATGCAACCAGGTAACGCTGCTACTGCTATCTGACTTATTTACTATTTTCAGCCAGGCATTATCTTTTTCCAGCGACCAGGTATTTTCACCCGGATTGTCTGCATTTGATGTACCGTTATAAGAAACAATAAGCGTTCCGGTGCTGTTGAATATGATAAACAGGTCCTCTCCTGCAAGGTCTTTATTTGTGTCTCCGGAATCCATGATGCCGTTATTGTTGGCATCGGTTACTTCTTTTACATGCTTCCACTCCCCTCTCAGTTTATCCTTTAGAGATGAGGCACTATTGCAAGACAAAGTTGCTGCTATTAAAAAAAATGATCCTAAAATATAAAAGTAATTTTTTCTCAAAATGATGTTTTTGACAGAACAAAAAAAAATACCAAGTCTTAAAATCCTGACCAGCTTATGGATTATAATCCACAAGGGATACATGTGAGTTCATAGCCTTGATCAATCTAAAAATATAGGCTCAACAGTCATGGTTCGGCGCGGCTGCCATGACAGTTATCTATTTTGCTTCCTCAGTACAATTCATAAATTTATCCCTTGCCAAGTATAACATCTGCTTTCTGTAACAACACATTTGCTGTAGCCACTATCCCCTCTTCCCTGCCTATAAAACTGAGGTGCTCAGTGGTTGTAGCTTTTATGGAGACATCATCAATTGAGACGTTCAGAATATCGGCTATCGCCTTCCTCATTTCATCTACATATTGCCTTATCTTCGGCGCCTGCAATAAGATAGTGCTGTCAATATTCACAAGTTTGTACCCTCTTTCGCAAACTAACTGGTAAGACCTCTGCAGCAGCACCTTGCTGTCAATGCCTTTGAAGGAGGCATCAGTATCGGGGAAATGCTGGCCAATGTCGCCAAGTGATAACGCTCCAAGCAGAGCATCGCAAATAGCATGCAGCAGCACATCGGCATCTGAGTGCCCGAGCGCGCCCTTAGTGTGCGGAATTAGAATTCCGCCTAACCAGAATTCGCGCCCTTCGACGAGCTTATGAAAATCTATCCCTTGACCTACACGGTACATAAATCGAACCTTTATTTTTTAACTTATTGATGCTATCAGATACTATCCAAATAGTCTTTGATCGCTACTTGTATTTTGTTTTTCACGGCTAACCATGTCACTTTTTTAAGAGGGATCACACTTCCCTCCGGCATATTATCGGCATCTTCAAAATAAGAAAGAGAGCGCACGATATGGAATACCTCATACATTTTATACTTGCCGCTGAAAAATTGCAACATTTCTTCCAATGAATATTCATCCAGCAGTTCCGCAATATCCCAAAAATCCTTTTTTGCTCCTCTTTGTGACACCGCGTTTAATTTCATAGCAATAATATCGCTTGTTGATGCCAGTCGTAATCCTGAAATAATATCAACAGGCTGTAAATTTGGATACTCGTGGAGAACAATATCTACTTTTATTTCATTGACCCAACATTGCAGCGAGGATTTCCTTTGCGATTTTATTAATAATGAAGGATAGTAACTTAGAAGTACCGGAACAATGTCATTACTATCAAAAGGCTTGTTAGAAAACAGATAAAGATCAACGGATATTCTATGGCCAAACCGTAACGCTAAATTTGTGCCGCCAACCAGCGCAAAATCCGACAGTTCCGGAATTGCCATCAGGCTTTCTAATAATTCCAGTGTGTTGGCTGCGACTGTCTCCTTAAATAGCATTTGAAATTTGCTTTATCTAAATTAAGCAATAAACAAAGAAAACTGATTGTATCTTTTTTCAAATCAGCCAGTTGCACTACTTCTTTTTTCAATCGTGATCTTCCATAGCAGGCAATTATTGCTTTCACATCATCCCATGAACCGAAATTAAAAACTTTCCCGATAATGAAAAGGCTATCTCTTTCATAGTCGAGCAAGGACATATCCACATCCCAGAATGATTGTTTAGAAAGATTTGGGGCTATCATAATAATCAAGTAGTATATACCAAAGATAAGCTATAGTATATAAAGAAACAAAAAGAGGAATTAGTATGCCCCCTGCCAGAACTCGCGCCCTTCAACGAGCTTATGAAAATCTATACCCTGACCGATCCTGTACATAAAAAACCCCAAACCCCTTAAGTGGCCTCCCTATGGTTATCTGATGCCCCAAATCCGCCGCGGCGGACTTCCCTATAATACGTAAAACTAAATAATCAACCCAAACTTCTCTCCTGTTTCCTTTGCAATATCATAGCCCGCATCTGCATGACGTATTACACCCATTGCGGGGTCATTAAACAACACACGCTTCAATCTTTCTTCCGCATCCTGTGTACCATCAGCTACGATCACCATGCCGGCATGCAATGAATACCCCATACCTACCCCGCCACCATGATGGAAGGAAACCCAGCTTGCTCCGCCTGCTGTGTTGATGAGTGCATTCAATATCGGCCAGTCGGCTACGGCATCGCTGCCGTCTTTCATGGCTTCGGTTTCCCGGTTGGGTGATGCTACTGAACCGGTATCTAAGTGGTCGCGGCCAATGACTATCGGGGCTTTTACCTTTCCTGTTCTAACCAGTTCATTAAAAAGCAGCCCGGCTTTCTCACGCTCTCCCATACCCAGCCAGCAGATACGAGCCGGGAGGCCCTGGAAGGCAATGCGCTCCCTGGCCATCACCAGCCAGCGGTGCAGGCCCTTATTGTCGGGAAACAATTCCATCATTGCCTTATCAGTAGTATAAATATCTTCCGGGTCACCACTCAGCGCCACCCAACGGAAAGGACCCTTACCTTCACAAAACAACGGACGTATGTACGCAGGCACAAAGCCGGGAAAATCAAATGCATTGGTAACACCACGTTTATCATGCGCCTGTCCTCGCAGGTTGTTGCCGTAATCAAAAGTTATTGCACCCCGTGTCTGCAACTCCAGCATCTGCCTTACATGGCGGGCCATTGTATCGAGCGAGCGTTTTTTGTACTCTTCAGGATCGCTGCTGCGTAATGCGTTTGCTTCAGCCACACTCAGCCCTTCCGGGAAATAGCCTATCAGTTCATCATGGGCAGAGGTCTGGTCGGTAAGCGTATCCGGTGTTATATTTTTGTCTATCAGGCGTTGCAACAGGTCCACCGCATTACAGCATACTCCGATTGAGATGCGTTCACCTTTTGCTTTTGCATCCAAAGACCATGCAATGGCTTCATCTATATCACTCGTCCATTTATCAATGTAGCGGGTTTCTATGCGTTTCTTTATGCGCCACTCTTCCATCTCTGCCGCAAGGCACACACCTTCATTCATTGTAATAGCAAGCGGCTGGGCGCCACCCATACCGCCAAGTCCTGCGGTAACATTCAGTTTGCCTTTCAGCGAACCGTCATAATGTTTGGTTGCCAGTGAAAGATAAGTTTCATAAGTGCCCTGAACAATGCCCTGTGAGCCTATGTATATCCAGCTACCGGCGGTCATCTGGCCATACATCATCAGGCCCCTGGCTTCCAGTTCACGGAAATGCTCCCAGGTGGCCCACTTGCCTACGAGGTTCGAATTTGCGATCAATACCCTTGGTGCATTTTTATGTGAACGAAGCACACCCACAGGTTTGCCTGATTGCACCATTAGTGTTTCATCCTCTTCCAGGTTTTTCAGGCACGCTAATATTTTATCGTAGCATTCCCAGTTGCGTGCAGCCTTGCCGTTACCACCATACACCACCAGGTCCTCAGGCCGCTCTGCGACATCGGGGTCGAGGTTGTTTTGTATCATTCGGTAAGCTGCTTCTGTTACCCAGTTTTTGCAGGTGAGTGTTGAGCCCGTGGGGGCGTGGATGATGCGGGGGGTGGTCATAATTGGGAAAATCAATCTTTTACTGTCCAATCTTCAATTACAATGGCTGTTATTCTTTGAAAGTGATTAACATTATTTGTTACCATTACCAAATTATTAGTAATAGCTGTTACACCTATCAGTAAATCAAAATCATCAATGCGAGTACCTGATTTTCTTAGTCTTGCTTTTTCTTTTGCATATAAATCAAGTGCATGAAAAATAGGCACTATTTTTACTCCTGCAAGAAAATTATCAAGTGCCTTTTGATTCTTTGATTTTTTATCACTGTTTTCTACGCCAAATTTTAGTTCGGCGAGAGTGATTTCAGAAATAAATAAGTTTTCAGGGTCTTTCGTATCAAATCTCTTATCTAATTCATACATTCCTTTCATGTAGAAAATGCAGGTATTGGTATCAATAAGATATTTTTTCAAAACGATTCGATTTGCCGGTTAAAAGTTCTGCTCTTTCGAATTTCAGTGATGATTTCATCTGCGCTCTTTTCGGATTCAAAAGCCCCGAAAGATTTTTTAAAAGATTTTCTTTTGTCTGTAATATCTGTTTTTAAAGACAATGATAACTTTGAAATAAGGTCAAGTTTATTATTCGGGCTTAGATTATGCAGTAATTGCAAATACCCGTCAATCAGTGAATTATTTATGTCAACCGTTTTCATAAAACAAAGATAAACTCTATAGGCTTAATTTGTATAAAATTTTGTGGCTAATTCTTAAATGATTATCGTATTGTAACTCACAAGTTATACTGTTTCCTGATTTCTCTCATTACCTCTTCATGTGGTCGCTCGAACCCTTTTTCAGAATCCCGTAATCCCCTCTCTATAGAAGCATTGAGCGCAATTTCATTTTCCAGTAAAATGTACAACGCTTTTACCTTTTTGTCATCGGCATGTTCAATATAATCATGTAATTTTTCTTTTACCGTTACTATTGTCACAAACGCAGTTTAACTACTGTAAATTTAAGAAAAAAGTAAGACATAGTTATCAAAACGGTAACTTCTCCACCGCCTCCAACAATTTCTTCTCATCCACTGTATGGGTCACATCGTGTTTTACAAAAGTTTTTCCGGTTACTACTTCAAACAGTTCAATGTAACGCTCAGATATCTGCCCTACAATTTCATCAGTCATTTCCGGAATCTGCTGGCCTTCTTTGCCCTGGAAACCATTTTCCATCAGCCATTCACGCACAAATTCCTTCGACAATTGCCTTTGCTGCTCTCCTTTTTTCTGGCGCTCTTCGTACCCTTCCAGGTAAAAGTATCTTGAAGAATCAGGAGTGTGTATTTCATCTATCAGATAGATAGTATTTCCTATTTTCCCAAATTCGTACTTGGTATCTACCAGGATCAGACCGTGTTCTTTAGCAATTTCTTTTCCACGCTCAAAAAGTGCGAGCGTATATTTTTCCAGTTGCTCGTATTCCTCTTTGGAAACAAGTCCGGTACTGATAATTTCTTCGCGGGTAATATCCTCATCATGCCCTTCATGCGCCTTTGTAGAAGGAGTGATTATGGGCTTCTCAAAGAAATCGTTTTCCTTCATACCGTCAGGCATGGCAATACCACACAATTCACGTTTGCCACTTTTATAGGTGCGCCATGCATGTCCGGTCAGGTTACCGCGCACTACCATTTCAACCGGGTAGGTTTCACACTTGTAACCAATCGTTACATTTGGCAATGGCATACTGATCATCCAGTTGGGTACAATATCCCTTGTAGCATTCAAAAACTGAGCGGCGATCTGATTAAGTACCTGACCTTTATAGGGTATAGGGCGAGGTAACACAACATCGAAAGCTGATATCCGGTCGCTTACTACCATCACCAAATATTTATCCGCAATAGTATAAACATCACGTACTTTACCTTTATAAAAATTAGTCTGACGGGGGAATCTCATATATATTTTTTATTTTAAATAATTATTAAGGGAGTGCAAAGATAAGAGAATAGGGTAATAATTTATTACAACATCCGGTTAATATGTTACTACAAATCATATTCAATACCATACATATAGCTTGTAAGTGACCAATTACGGAATTTGACTAACTTGCCACAATGTCTGTAAATGTTGCTGATGCCGTTATAAAGGGAGTACTGGTTGGACTCTTCATGGCTATTTCAGTCGGACCTACTTTGTTTGCCATTATTAAGTATAGCCTCAGCTTTAGTTATAAAGCAGGCCTGGCTTTCGTTTTGGGCGTTTCCATCAGCGATGCCATCTATGTGACCCTGGCAAATATTGCCACTGCATGGCTGCAATACCTGAGGCCTTACGAAAAGTATATTGCTTACGGTGGGGGAATTGCGTTAATGGTAATCGGATTAGCAGGAATTATTAAAAAACAAAAGCCAAAACGCCCATCAGCACAGACTATAACTATTACCGGTGGTCATTATTTCAAAATATGGATGGGAGGATTCCTTGTAAATACGCTTAATCCCGGCGTATTGGTTACCTGGTTGGGAGCAGTAACAATTACTGCAAATACTTCAGGGTTCTACAGGTTTATTCTATTCGGCACCTGCCTGGTTATTATTTTAAGTATTGACTTTTCTAAAGTATTTCTTGCCGACAGGATAAAGCGACTGCTTACCCTGCGCAGGATAATATACATGAACCGGATATCTTCTGCCTGCCTGTTCCTGATAGGGCTATCCATTATGGTGACCACCTTTTTAAATGTGCACAGTGATAACCCGAATGAAAAAAGCCGGATGGATAAAATACTTTCTTATAACAAAATATAAACGGACATGCGATATCTCTACTTCTTTTTTTGCTACCTGTTATATTCGATGTGCGCTTACTGTCAGGTTAAGGATACTTTCGAAGTTCACTTTCCGTTCAATATTTCAAAAATCAGTAAGGAGGAAATTAAACACATTGACCTGCTGATTTTTAATGACAAACTGATTCATGGCAATAAACTGATAGTACTGGGATATGCTGATTTTGTAGGCGGGAGCAGTTATAACGATACACTGTCAATGCACAGGGCAAAAAACGTACTCAATTATCTTATATCCTCAGGCTTCGACAAGAATGATATTCAGTTGTGTATCGGAAAAGGTAAGATTGACCGAAACAATATCAAAGGAAACGATGGCTATGCCCCGGACAGAAAAGTGCAGATAATAATTGACAGGGCCGCTATGATTAAGAAGCTTCCACCCGGCAACACTACTACCTATTCAAGCCTGGATGATAAAATTGAATTTGAAAACCTGAAAGTGGACCAGGTACTGATACTCAATAATATCTTCTTCAAACTCAACAGCCCGGAAATCCTGGAACAATCCAGGCCCGACCTGC
Organism: uncultured Bacteroidota bacterium; assembly: GCA_903839875.1. Classification (GTDB taxonomy): domain Bacteria; phylum Bacteroidota; class Bacteroidia; order Chitinophagales; family Chitinophagaceae; genus Nemorincola. The sequence continues at coordinate 17,123 of CAIMDZ010000100.1, read as the reverse complement.
AAAAGCTGCTAAATTTCATGCAAAAGTTCCCTACCGTTAAAATACAGGTGGAAGGCCATGTGTGCTGTATGGGACCCGTAGATGGAACTGACAGTAAATATAAACACAGGAACCTGTCGGAATGCAGGGCGGAGGCTATTTACAATAACCTGGTTGAAAAAGGAATCAGCAAGGACAGGGTAAAGTATATTGGCCTTGGCAACCGGAACCCGGTAGTAAGAAACGAAGTGACCGAGGCCGACAAACAAAGGAACCGCAGAGTGGAAATACGAATATTGAGTAAATAACCGAAATTCCAAAAAAGTGGCATGGGTTTTGCATGTATAATCCTACAAACCTGTTTTTATATGCCCCTTCTTCAACCCCGGAATCCTGAACAGTTTATCCGGAGGCTCACAATTGCTACCTTAACATTTATAATATGCTGTGGATTTGTCCTGGTATTAGCGCAGATCAAGCCGTTCTGGGTAGATGAATGGCGGGTTATTTATAACCTGAAATATAAAAATGCCGTCCAGCTTTTCGGGCCGCTCGACTTTATGCAGCAGTTCCCACGCGTTTACCTTGAGATTATCAAAGCTTTTTCCGCACCTTTTGATTACAGTTATTTCACACTTCGGCTACCCTCTTTTTTAGTGGGTACGGCTACAATTATTTTTTGTTACCGCCTGATGAAAAAAATCTATGCACCCACAAACCTGAACAGGTTCCTGTTCGTAATGATACTGATATCCTCCTATACCTTTACCGAATATTTCGTCCAGATAAAGCAGTATACGATGGATATTTTGGTAAGCCTTGTAGCCCTGGCTCAACTGATTGAACTCCATAACCCCTATTCAAAGAATCTTAATAAACGCAGATACCTCCTGTTATGTGTTAGTTTCTTCATCGTTCCTTTTTTCAGTTACATCTACCCTATCGCTTTCGCACCGGTTTTCATCATCACTGCACTTAAACATATTTCACTTATAAAGGCATCCGGATTTTCGCAAAACAGGAAAATCATAATCCTCCAATGGATTCCTCTTATCATCTGCACAATCAGCATTTTCGTTTTCTATGTGATTGATGTTTCGCAGTTAATGGCTGATAAAGGAATGCATCAGTTCTGGGGAGAACGAATGATGAAGGGCGGATTCAGCCTCAAAATGTTCTTCAAAGATGGTTACCAGCTTTTTGCAGAAGTGGGCCGGGGCCTTTTGTTTTCAATAATTTTCGGGATACTTGGCGTTGTTTCATTTGCCTTTGGAATAAAGAAATGTGTCAGGAACTTTTCATTTAAAATGAACAACAATAACCTGTTGATCCTATACAGCGTCCTGTTATTGGTAATAGTATTCATCCTTTTCATTGCCGGAAAATTCCCGCTTGGCGAACCACGACTTAATGTTTTTACAGTACCATCCATTGCTATCCTGATCATCAGCTTACTTGATGAGTTAACGGACAAAATGCCTGCTTTAAAACTTGCTAAAATCATCCCGGTTATTCTGTATCTTGGTGTTATCGGGAACATTTACACTACATTCATTAAAGGAGTCACGGGCTCGGTGTACACAAGAAAACTGGATATTTATGTATCCACCGAAAATGCCATCATCCTGGCACAGTCACAGAAACTACCCATATTCATTACACCTGAAGTAGCATACCCATACGATAAGACCAGGAATCTTCCCTACCTGAATACGGTGCCCGGTGATTGGGTATTGAAAACATTTCCTGCCTACAAGGTCGCCGAAAATATCCCTGTTTATAACATTGCCAGTTTAAGTGAACTGAAAGAAAACCTCCGGCAGCTACCAGCCAATATCACGTCCGTACTTGCAGGTGATGGCAGATCATTCCGGATTATTAATCGGGATGAATGATCGGACTGAAATATTTGTTCATTTCTTTGTACACTATTAACTTTGTTTAATGCTAAAATATACTTCTGAAACTTCTGGTATTGAAGAAGACTTACCTCAATGGCAAAAAGATGTTATAGACAAAGACCTTAAAGAGATTGCCGATAATCCGCAATACCTGCGTCCAATCAGCGAACTATTTGACGAGCTTGATAAAGAGGATTAAAATTCTGATCAATCAATACCTTTGCGTCCTTAAAAGCTATACCTATTAATCCACACAACTTTGCGCCTTCGCGCCTTTGCGAGCGGCATTACAACTTAATGTTTTAAAACGCCCTGTTCACGCCAATCACATACCTGAACGTAGCATACTGGTCATTGTTGTACGGAGGCCTGTTCAGGAAAAACGGAATATCTACCCGTATTGTAAGTGGTTTTGCGCGTTCAAATAAACCCCAGTTCTTAATAGTAAATGCTGCACCTACCCCGGCATCCACATGAAGCGAGCTCCATTGATTCTGATCGGGGGCTATTGAAGAATAATTAGACAGGCTAAAACTGCTCAGTTCCATAAATCCTGCGTCCCCGAAAGCATACAGGTTTACATGCAGCCAGTTGCGCAAAGTGCGTGGTTTCCAGGGCATATAATTTTCAAAACCTATCTCCACATTCGCAGATGCTCCGCTGCGACCCTTATAACCTTCAAGCAAGGTGCCTTTCCGCTCATCAGGCGCAAAGTAACCTGCATATCCGCGCAGGTTAAGGCCGCCGCCCTGCTGGAAATGGGTTACATCGTACCTCGAAATACCTTCCCAGCTGGCAGGAATAAAACCTGCACTCCGTGTGTATTTGTTTTCCATTTCCTCTTCCGGGCTGGCACCAGCCATGTACAGGGCACTTTCGTAAGGGATATTATTACCCACACCATACCTGCCAAAAACACGTGTGCGTATATCCAGCTTACCGAGGTAAGTATTGTTTATAGATTCCAGTTGCGCATACGAATAATTGAAAACCCCTGTAAATGCCGGGGCACGCAAACTAAAAGTATAGTGCCCGTTACCATTGAAGTAGCCGTAATTATGAGTCCATACCAGGTTGATGGATGAATTGGGCATTGCAGCAAAGCTGCTCCAGTCCTCAGGATAAATAAGATAGTCAAGATCGGTACCACCTGGGCGCCACATGGTTTGCGCGAAAAACTGGATAGTGGTCCGGTCACTTTTCAGCCAGTTGAAGCCTCCTTTATGGAACCACATCCCATCCAGGTAGCGACTGTTGATCTGCACCTGCAGCTTCGGGATATTACGAGACAGCGGTGACAAATAATTAAACGTATAGTTTACCGGATCATGATACACGTAAGCGCTCTTACCTGCCGGTGGCATAAATTCATTTTCCAGCCCTATATGGCTGTTCCACCAAACCGTAGCATCTATCCTGTTCATGGTCCACAAATAATCCCCTTCCAGGTGCAGACCAGCCTTGATACCATCCACAGGGTTCCACCATAGATCAGGACGCCAGTATATACGGTATTGCCTGCGGTCCATCTGCGGATTTAAGCCGCCGTCAAATTTCCATTTAATAGCACGCGGACTTACACAAAGCCGCCCGGTCTTATAATTATCCTCCATGTCTTTATCCGCAAGCCGATAGGTTGTATCTATCTGCACATCCTTTACTCCGCCGGGTATCTGTACATGGGCTGTGTACGATTCATTCAGTTTTCCCCAGCCTGCCCATTTTGGTAAAGTTGTTGCAGCAGTCCGTTTTTCAAACCAGGTATTGGGAATATAGAAACTATACTTGCCGCCATTTTTAGAAGTAACGGTAAAATCTATTGGCATCTGCATTTCACTGTTCCTCCGGAACTTTATCGCGAAACTATCTGTGCCCCGGATTTTCCTTATCCGGCAAATACCATAATCAAGTGTCTTTGCAGTTTCAAACCATTCATCAAAGAACCACGACAAGTCCACCTTTGTGAACTGTATCATTGATGCGCGGAAGTCTTCGAAATAAGTGTGTGTGAATTTCCACTGCTCAAAATAATGATGCATTGCTTCTTTGAACAATGAATCACCGAGTGTGTATTGCAGGTTGTACAGCATGGTAGCTGTTTTAAAATACACCTGCCCGTATCCACCGCCATGATTCAGGGCGCTGTTGAAATCATCGGAGTGCGTATTCAATGTTTGTGTTGCGCCATTCAACGCTTCATACGTATACCGGTTCAGCACATTCTGGTCCACCACAATTCCCGGTTCAAAAAAATGCTTGCGGTATTTCGATCTTGGCACGCCTAACGATGTCTCACCATCTATCCGACGTAACCCCCATGCAGTCAGGAATTGCGTGAAGCCCTCATCCATGGCTGCCCTGTAGGTCTCATTGTTGCCCACCTGTCCGTAAAACCAGTTGTGCCCGATCTCGTGCACAAACAGGCCCCTGTAGCCCGGTTCGCTCCCGCCATCCAGGGTCAGCATGGGGTATTCCATACCATCCTGCGCATCAGCGGCCACTATCTTTGGGTAGCAATACATGCCTATATCTTCGCTGAATGTCTGTATGATCTTCCTGATGTAGTCAGGCGCGTTTTGCCAACCTGCAGCATGCGGCTCCTGTACTAATGCCACACATTCAATATCATTCCAGTAGGCAGTACCTATGCGGTAAGAAGGGTCGGCAGTGAATGCGAAGTCATGCACATTGTTACCCACAAAATGCCATTGCTTACGCTTGCCTTTTTCATAAGCGATAATGGTGGAAGGCGCTTCGTCCCATTTCTTCTCTGCGAAATTCTTTATGTCTAATTTACCCCGCAGGTCGAAGGGCAGTACTTCATCCCTGTTTTGCAACACACCCGTAGCCTCCACTATGTAGTTAGACGGGAAGTCGAGCGTTACATCATATAGTCCATAGTCTCCGTAAAACTCCCTGTTCAGGTGCTGGTAGGTATCCCAGCCATGCATGCGGTCATACACGCATATTTTCGGAAACCACTGGCAACCATTGTAGTGCATAAAGCCCCAGGCATTCCACATCTTCATGCGGCGGCGTGTATCGCCCTTGTCCCAGTAAGTATTGAAATTCATTTTCAGCACCACCTTATTTCCGGGGTATAGTGGTTTGGTCAGGTACACTTTCATTATGGTATTATCCAGTTCAGCTTTAGCATCCTTTCCGTCCACCTGTATGTTATCAGTTACAATTCCCAGCCCTGCTTCTTCGTTCCTGCCCATGTGTGTTTTTACCTTATTCGCCGTTTCCAGTTTGTGCAGGTATGAGCCTTTGATAAACGCATTCTGGTACAAATGAAAATACACATAAGTCAGTGTATCCGGCGAATTGTTCCAGTAGGTCAGCTCTTCGGTTGCTTCTATACGGTTATCATCCTCATGTATGGCAGCACTTATCTTATACTGTACATCCTGCTGCCAGTAAGCGGCATCGGGCTTGCGGTTTTGCCAGTAGTATTTGTTGCCGGTGCTGCGGTAGTCGTTATCGTGGAGTTGGGCATGGCTTGAAGAAACCATTAATAATAAAACAAAAGAAAAAAGAAAAAATAACCTCATAATCGGGATTTGGGGCTAAAAATAGAATTTTAAAGGGAAATAGGGGTAACGTTGTTTGTAACGTAGCAGATACTGCCTATCTCACCTGACCTAGTTTGTGAGAAATACAAACAATGGCAGAAAAGGTGTTGTTGATGTAAATTGGTTTAATTTTGTATTACAATATGCCTGCAATTTGCCGTTTTTATGGTATTATAATCAGAAAAATCTGCGATTTTTTCGTTATTTTTACAATAAAGAATAGCATCATTATTCAAGAAAAATGAGGTATGGCTACCATTCATAAAACGATCCAAAAGGATGAAAATTATCTGCTGACTTTAAAAGCGCTACGCTCAAGGAATTTCAGCAGGAATCTTCCCTTTCTTTTACTTTCTGATAAATTACCGGAAGGCCAGGTGTACCGCGAATATGCCGATGGACATATTGAAATCCAGGAGGTGTTTACTGTAGGCGCTCGTTTTCAACACAAAGTATTAAGAGTACTTCCGGCCCCGGAGGCTGATAAAGTCAGGAATGCTTATGGATTACTCTAAACCGACATTAATAGTCATCTCCGGGCCGAATGGGGCCGGGAAATCCACATACATTCAAATCATGCTTCCGCCGGCCTTCAAAGGTATCTGGTCTTTTGACCGCGATATGACCCGCGTTGAGTATGAAAAAATCTTGATGGGACAGGGCGTAAAAGCCAGTGATCTTTTCCGGCAGGCTACGGCAATGATGGAACAGAAATTGCTGCTTGAAATGAAGAAGGCTATAAAATTGAAGGATCATTTTGTGCTGGAAACACCACTTTCTCATCCTGATTATTGGGCATACACAGACCTGTTCGAATGAAGTGGTTACCAGATCCAGCTAAATTATTTGTGTCTTGATAAAGTCAGCGACTGTATAGCCAGGGTAGAGCAGAGAGTTATTGAGGGAGGGCACTATGTGGAGCCTTCAACAATAAAAGGAGTGTATGAAAAAAACCTGGAGCATATTAACGCTTATAAAGACACATTTGGAGTGATTGAACTTTATGATGGTATGGCGATACCCACACTGCTTGCAAGAATAGAAAATGATGAAGTGACATTTGCAGTAAAGCAAGCCCTGAAAAAGAACTGGATCAGAAAAGGTCTGCCTTCGCTGGCAGTTGCTATTAAATTATTTCTGTCGTGAAGAATATCTGCCGGGAGTGCAACACTCGATAGGCCAGGGGCAGTTCGCAAGCGGACGCTTGCAGTTACGCGTTGTTCAGGATGTTCCGAAGGGCATCCGGAACTACAAATGAAACCCCGTCTGCGACGGTATTCAATGTTCCAAAGTTGATTTTCCCGCCGTTGTTGGTGTTCTTCACCAACAACCTCGCGCTGGACATTCGCGCATTTCAACTAAAACAAGGTATGACAAAATCCCATTCATTCGCGCCGTTCAAAATTCTTCTGGCTCAAAGAACTTATCTGTGAGATAAAAAACGGTATCTACAAAGAACGGGATTTGATTGCGGCTAATAACATTCTCATCATGCAGGTCTTCGAGGATTATTCCCAGTTCCTTGTTATAGTAATCATTTCTCCTGGTGTGCTCAAAACCGTTCTGCTCCAGAAATGCCTTTATATTTTCGAGATTAATGTCTTCGGTTCGAACGATGTGATGTTGCTCTACGACGGCGTACAAAATATCGCTAATTAGTTTAAATCCGATGAGCGTGTACGAGGTATCCGGGAAAAAATAATTGTGAATAATAAGATTATAAAAATAATCTAACCAATACCCGAAGAAAATTGAATCGTTTATTTTTACTACTATGCCTCGTTCGGGATTATAATAAACTTTCTGTTCTGCGCCCTCTCCTATCTTATTATGTTCGCTGATGATTCCGGTATGCCACAGATTATTCTTGTCAATAAAATTGATCAGGCTCTTTTCTTCTTGTTGCTTTGTGTACTGCTCCCCTTCATTTGCTGCACCTGCTTCTTTGCCAGTTCTAAGGTAATCGGAGATTGTTTGGATAAGATCTGTTTTCCTATCTCTGCCCTTTCCTTGAATGAGATCCTGTAATTCATGTTTCATGCATTATCTTAACAAAGATAGGGCAATTATTGAAAATAATATGGGGGGTATTCTCATCTCCGCCGGGTAGTCCCCCTATGGTCAAATCAGGGAACGACTACCCTCCTAGCAGGCTTCACAATTGATATTTTGAATAGTCATAGATATACCATTACTGATTATCTGACTTCCTTCCTTTAATGGGCATTCTACCATTTAATCTTCATTTGCTAAAGAATGACAATAACTGTACCATCACCTGGCAACTTTATTTCTGGTGCATTCAAACTGATACTGTAGCAATTTTTCAGGGAAACACTGATTTTTATAAAACAATATTTTACCTAATGTATAACCAACTAAAAATAAATCATTAATTTTAAGTACGATTTGCTTTGAACTTACTTGGGTTAGAGTATGGAAACAATAGATACAAAACACAGGCATCATTTCACCAACTTGTACTTAATGGCTATTGCAGATGGCCATTGCGATGATGCTGAACTTGCTTTCCTTTATGAACTTGGGGCCCGGAAAGGATTAACAAGCGAACAAATTGGCAGCATCATTGAAAATCCGCACAAAGCAAGGTTTATCAAACCAGATTCATTATTCGATGCCATTGAGCAGTTGTATGATCTGGGCCAGATGGTCTGTGCCGACGGGAAGATACATCCTTATGAAGTGGAGTTGTGTAAGGCATTTTCAAAAAAGTTCGATATAAAAGATGATATTATTGATGAGGTGGTGGAAAGCCTGATAGATGAAGTGTATGCAAGAATGAAAACTTCAAAAAATGTAAGATCTGAAATAATTATCAATAAAATCCTGGGCATAGTTGAAAAAAATAAACAGCTCAGTCCTTTGGAAATTAATAGTCAGAACAGGATCTTTTTACCGGGATATAACAATGCGGAAGTAAAAATGACGCCATTACCAAAGTCCGTTTATTTCTTGTTTTTAAAAAATTTATCCGGTGGAATTTGTTTAAAAAGACTGAGTGAATATAAAAAGGAACTGTTCGGTATTTATTGCAGGATCACAAACAAATCAGAGAATCAGGATATTGAAGAATCAATCAACAACCTGGTTGATACCCGCACCAATTCAATTCATGAAAACCTGTCACGAATCAACCAGGCAATTATTGTTTCTTTGCCACATAAAAATAATGCTGCCAGTTATTGTATAAAGGGTTCCAAGGGTGAACCCTATAAGATCGCCCTGCCAAATCACCTTGTGCGGTTTTGCTCCTGATATTTTCAACCTTGCAAACCAATGTCATTAACTAAAGCGATTTTATAATTTTCCACACCACATTCAACCCTTTCAGGGTTGACCCCTATAATTATTTTCCCGCCGGTTTCACCGGCGGCTATTCACATTGAAGCCCGCCGGGCTTCCTTAAGATAATGACATTGCCTTGCAAACACACACTACAAGCTTGCAGAGATTTGCCAACCCGCCTGATCAGCTGGTATTTTTGTTTTAGTTTTTAACCAACAAAACAAACTAAAATGAAAACATCACACAAAATAATTTACTGGCTGCCCCGGATCATCTGCATTGCGGCTATTCTTTTCATCTCCATGTTTGCTTTAGACTCTTTCGAACCCAGACTCACCATCTGGCAGCAGCTCGGCCATTTCTTCATGCACCTGATCCCATCCTTTGTTTTACTTGCCTTCCTGCTCATTGCCTGGAAATGGGAGAAAATCGGGGGTATCATTTTTTTGCTGATTGGCCTGGGATTTACCCCTCTTATATTTATGCACAACTACCACATGAACCATTCTGTATGGATAAGCCTTTCTATAATCCTAACGATTACCATGCCTTTTGTGGTTGTGGGTATTCTCTTCATGGTTAGTAACTCCCTCAAGAAAAATATTCATTCATAGGAATATGAAAACTAAACAAATTAATTTCAATAAAACCAGCCCGTCAATTTCCGACAGGCTGAGATTTCTGTTAGCGTTATGTGGAGATGTATTTCTTCATTTTCTCGCCAGGAGATATGAAACGTTTATCAGGGGTTTCAGGCTTCTTTCTCCCAAATATCTTGATTGGACAAGCCGTATAAGAGCAAGACGGGTTTATTATTTTGCTGTGCGAACAGTACCGGCATATAAAAATTTCATAAAAGATAAGGCGATAAAAAGATGGAGTGAAATTCCTTATACGGATAAAGAAGACTACATAAAGAAATATTCCACCGAACAAAGATGTTTTGACGGAAAAATACCGGTAACAGGAATTGCTATTGACGAATCATCAGGTAGCACAGGTACACCTTACAATTGGGTAAGGAGCATACGCGAACGTCACGAATCACATGCCTTCATCAGTTATTTTTCTACATTTTGCTTTGGAAAAAAACCGTGGGTGACCATCAATGCGTTTTCAATGGGTGCGTGGGCAACAGGCATCAATATGGGGGTCGCCCTGCAACGAAACGGAATTGTAAAAAACACAGGTCCCGATATTGGCAAAATATTGCACACACTTGAATTTTTCGGGCATGAACATGAATATATTATTACCGGTTATCCACCCTTTTTAAAACAACTATATGATTATGCGAAACAACAAAATTTTCCTTGGGTTAAATATTCAATTTCAGCTTTGGTTGGCGGAGAAGGAATGTCGGAAGGATTGAGAGATTATTTGTTACCCGGATATAAAAAAGTATTCAGCGGATATGGCGCAACTGATCTGGAAATAGGTATTGGCGGTGAAACCCCACTCACAATTGCAATCAGGAAGCTTGCAAGAGAAAACCCCGAGGTCAGAAATCTTTTATTCGGGGCAGATTCCCGTTTACCAATGATTTTTCAATATAATCCTGTTATGCATTATATTGAAGTAAATAAAAACAGGGAGCTTATTTTCACGATTACCCGAAAATCGGTTTTATCGCCAAGAATAAGATATAATATCCATGATGAAGGCGGAATAATGAGGTATGACCAGATGTGCGAAAAATTAAAATCAGCAGGTTATAACATTGATGATTTGACAAAAGCCGAAAAAAATAAAAATCTCACGTTCCCGTTTATGTGGATTTATGGCAGGCGCGATTTTACAATAAGTATCATGGGGGCCAATATTTATCCGGAGGATATTGAGCAATGTTTATATGCCGATTATGAACTGGCAAAAATTACCCGTTCTTTCTGCCAGTCAGTATTAGAAGGAGAAAATGCGTCCGTTCGGCCTGCTTTTTATTTTGAAATTACAGAAACACCATCTGAAGAATTAAAAAAGCGATTTGCCGATTCAATTTTGGAAAAACTAATAAAAATGAATGCTGATTTCCGTGAAGCCTGGCACGAGTATGCCGACACACTAAAACCTGAAATTTTTTTATTTCCTTTGGGAGAAGGCCCATTTAAAACCGACCAAAATAAAATAAAGCAAATAAGAGTTATCAAAGGAAATTTTGATGATAAAATATTCCAGTCTCCTTCGCATTCCGTTTAATTAATCTTACCAAAGTGAATTCTATTCCCAGGTAAAGGCACCTCATGCCTCCCACGTCCCAAATTTCTTCCCTATCTTCATCATATGAAACCCGTCCTCATCCTGCTGGCATTCATCGCATCGGCTATACCTACCCATGCGCAGTACCCATGGGACCCTCACCCGCAGGGCGAAGGCATTGCGGGCTTTAATACCTATTCTCACACATGGAAGATCATTAAAACAAGAGGCAGCATAAAAGGAACCGTTATTAAGTTCACCAAAGAAATGAGAGGCTGCGGCGATGTAGTTTCATCCTCCGTGGCTATCCTTAAAAGACTGCATGACACCATCAGGGTTATCATGATATGCAATGGAACGGTTTTATTACCCGGCCAGCAGGTTACTATAAAAGTCGCTAAATGGCATCCGGGGTTCGGGCCGGGCTTGCCTATGGATAGTGAATACTTCATGGAGCAAAAAAAGAAAGGCCTGTATGTATATCGCGTCAATGAATTCGATGAAACAGTGTCGAAAACTGTTTTCGGCAGGCCTGTGTATAATTGACGAAGGTTTCGCATTTGAATTATTCATAATAAAACAACATCCCGCCCAATCAACTTGTCAACCTATCAACTTGTCAACTTGTCAACTTATCAACTTATCAACATTTCAACCTTTCAACTGCTCAACATATTAACATATCAACTTTTTAACCTGTCAGCCAAAAAACATACCTTTGCGGCCTCATGTCTGACGCAATACAGCACGAATGTGGCCTCGCATATATCAGGCTGCTAAAACCACTCTCCTTTTACCTCCGCAAGTACGGTACCGCCTTTTACGGGCTTAATAAGCTATACCTGCTGATGGAAAAACAGCACAACCGCGGCCAGGACGGAGCAGGATTGGCTACCGTTAAGCTCAATACCGAACCCGGTCACCAGTTTATGCACCGCATTCGTGTGAGCGGCGCACAGGCCATTTCGCAGATTTTCCAGAAGATCAACGAGGAAAAAAGTGAGATGGAATTAATGTACCCCGAAATACTGCAGCACCCCGGTCTTATGAAGGGCTATATGCGCTTTGTGGGCGAGGTGATGCTGGGCCACCTCAGGTACGGTACACAGGGGAAGAACAATGTGGAGTTCTGCCACCCTTTTATTAAATCAAACATAAACCCCACCCGCAACCTGGCTATGGCCGGCAACTTCAACCTGGTGAATACAGATGAGTTGTTCGAAATGCTGAACCAGCACCCCAGCGGCACCCTGCGTCAGAGCGACCTGGGCGCCATGATCGAAACCATTCATTATTACCTGTGCATGGCTGACGATACCAACCCCGCCACGCTGAATATAGAAGGCATACTGAAACAGGCTACCACCCATTTCGATGGCGGTTTCGTTTTCAGCGGACTGATAGGCAACGGAGACAGTTTTGTAATGCGCGACGCCAATGGTATCCGCCCCTGTTATTATTACCAGGATGATGAGATAGTAGTTGCAGCATCCGAACGCGCGGCAATTATGACTGCTTTCAACCTTACCCAGCCCGAAGTTAAAAAACTAGAACCGGGACATGCCATTATTGTATCGGCTGCCGGTGAATTTAAAAATGTAGAAATTCTCCCGCCACAAAAACACACGGCCTGTAGTTTTGAACGCATTTATTTCAGCCGCGGCAGTGACCCGGATATTTACCGCGAACGCATGGAGCTGGGCCGCAACCTGGCCGGCACCGTACTTAAGGCTGTTGACAATCACCTGAAGAATACCATTGTTTCTTTCATTCCCAATACGGCAGAGATAGCATTTTACGGATTGATAAAAGGCCTTGAGGATTATCTCAAAGACATAGTACTTCAAAAAATCCTCTCCCGCCGCGACACCATGACGTCGGATGAAATGAGAGAACTGATTGCCCGCCGGGTGCGCATAGAAAAGATCGCTATTAAGGACGTGAAAATGCGCACCTTCATTACCGAAGACGCTTCGCGAAATGAAATGGTACAGCACGTTTATGACATTACTTATGGCACTGTAACCAGAGGCGTGGATACACTTGTAGTCATTGACGACTCCATTGTACGCGGCACTACATTAAGGGAGAGTATCATAAAAATGCTCGACCGCCTTGGACCTAAACGTATCATCGTAGTATCATCAGCACCACAGATACGTTACCCCGATTGTTATGGTATTGACATGAGCCGCATGGGCGACTTCATTGCCTTCCAGGCAGCCATCGGCTTGCTGGAAGATACCGGGCAGGCGAACATCATCCAGGAGACTTACGAAAAGTGCAGGGAAGCACATGCAGCAGGCAAACTGGACGAACAAAATCTCGTCAAGGGCATCTATCAACCTTTTACTGCCGAAGAGGTGAGCAAGAAAATAGCATCCATGCTCCGGCACAGTGAGGTAAACGCGGAAGTAGATGTAATATACCAATCTATAGAAGGGCTGCATGATGCCTGCCCCCACAACAAGGGCGACTGGTATTTTACCGGCAACTATCCCACCCGCGGCGGCAACCGTGTAGCCAACCGCGCCTTTATGAAGTATATGGAGAAAGCGGACGGCAGGGGGTATTAAGCCCCCCGCCCCAAAAGGTTTTTTTACAACTTTTTGTGCTTCGCCCGCTTTCAGCCGCCATAGCTTTTTCAGCGAAGGCGTGACCGAAGCTTTTTTCAAGCGAAGGAGGGTCCGGGCTTGGTTACTGCTATTTCACACTCACGGCAGCCTGTCCCGATTTTTCATCGGGATTGGCACCATTCATCGTTCAGTATTTCTATTACCGCACATTCATAACATCCTTCTTCCTCCCCGATTTATTGATTTCTATAGGCATAAGTCCCGTCTGCACAGCAAACAGCAAAAGGTTCCCGCGGTTATGTATATGTAGCTTCTGAAAAATACTGGCTCTGAAACCTTCAATGCTCTTTTCAGTTGTATGCATCTTTTCAGCCATTTCCGCATAGGACATCCCTTTGCAGACGTATTTTACAACCTGTAACTCACTCTCAGTAAATGACGGAAGTTTCTGAATTTTATTGTGAATATCATTGATAAATTCATGATTGACTATATCAGAATAATAGAACCCGGTATTATGAACGGTTTTTATTGCTCTTTTAAGTTCCTCAGGGTTACAATTTTTAAGCAGGTATCCTCTGGCTCCATTCAGAATCATTTTTATTTTGTAAACTTCAATATCAAATACCGTAAGAACCAATACTTTTATTTCAGGCCATTTTTCCATCAACTCATCAAGTGCCTCAAATCCATTCATTCCGGGCATATTTATATCAAGCAGACATACATCAGGAACTTTATTTGCTTTTTCCAATTGTTGCAGCAGGTCCTTTCCGTTTTCTGCTTCAATAGCTACAGTTATTCCACCCATAGAATTGATTAGTGAAACAACGCCTTTTCGTACAATGGTATTATCTTCTGCGTAGGCTATGTGAACATTGTTTTCATTGGTCATAATCAAAGGTGTAAGAAGGTGGTAATTAAAAAATAAATATTCCTAAGAACTATTAACGGCTGAAACTCAAAGCTACAGCATGTTTCCCACATTTTTTACGGGGAAAACCTTGGAATTTTTCAAAGATTCCGGGGTTTTCCCCGTAGGACGCTTATTATTTGAACGCAACCTTTATAAAATAAATACTTTCATTTCACCTTTTTAAACAAATTAATGATGAAATACAGATTTTTAAAAACAGGCCTTGCCATTGCGGCCTTGTTTATGCAAAGTAACACACAAGCGCAATTAGTACCACCATCAAATTCAGATATTCTTTGGACACCTGGCGGAGGGGCTGGAATTAATACCTCCTTAATTGACGTCGTTGACCCATTAAGCGATGATAAGAACAGGCCGTATAAGCAGCTTGGGGCATGTGCTTACAATAACGGTGTAGTGGTTACAGATTTCAGAAGCGGGTTCCAGCTAAATGCTCCATACCCGTTTGCTATGGCCGGTATCCCTGATGTGACCTGGGGAAATAAGGGCATGTCAACTGTGGATTTTATTCTGGCTGTTGCCTATGCAAACATGGGCGGAAACGTAGAAGTGGATTATTTTGACGTGCATTATACCACACCGGTTACCTTTACAATTCTTTATAATTCTTCTACTTTAATAGCGCCTCCTTCTTTTAGTTATCTTTTGGGTACGGTACATATTGATGTGGTGGCCAAAAGCAGCATTATGACGCCCTGGGGACTACCCTATTGCGACCCGGTTTTTGTAACGTATGACGTCGGTTCAGGCTACAATGTTTACACCACCTACGGGACCCTGAACACCTATAATGCAGTATCTACAGGACCGCAACGGATTACGCTTCTTTGTCCCGGCATTACCGCTCCCGAAAGCTGGCAGCCGGATGTAGCGGGTATTGAAAGGGAAATACCATCAGGATCTGGCTCTTATTATGATATTGCATGCCTGACCTATGTAACTCAAAACAATGGTGGCCTGTATTATTCTGAATGGAACCCGGTAATGCCGGGTTGTGCAGGACTTTCTCCTTACTTTACATTGCAGGGTACTGGCGGTGGACCAACTCCCGATCCTTCATACTACCATCCGCGCATAGACGCCAATGATAATTATGTCACTAACGGATCAGGTGTTTGCCAGTCGAAAGTAGTATGTGAATATTCGGATACGTTAGCTTTTAATCATCATATGCAGATAGGTGTTTATAATTACCCGGTGTTTGGTGGTACAACAACCTCCTTGATAAATGTACACGGCCTTGAATATCCGGTTGGTAGTGGTTTTTATCCTTTTCTTGCGCCTTGTTCTCCTAAATGTTATGATAATTTTGCTCCTGCGGTGGCCTATGGACAAAATTTTTTTAGTGAATATATGGTTACCCAATGCGCTGTTCCCCCAGGTGGATGGGGCGACTTTTTTATGATGAGTCCAATAGACGCCCCATGTAGCAGCGGACTAGGCGGTTATTATGAGGTTAATCTCACTTATCCCGCGGCATCCTCCAACCATGCAAACTCGGTGAGCACTCCATGTAATAACGTAACAGATACCTCAATAGTGGCATGGACACATGCCGGGGCAATATGGTACAAAAGAACACTTGGGCCGGGGTATAGTTATAAGACAACACCAGGTACGTCTCCTTCCTTCTCCACGTTCGACAAGATCACGATTTTCCCAAATCCTGCTGATAATTATCTGACAGTGGGCATCCCTGTACACAACGGCGCTGACAGGTATAACATTAAAAATATTCTGGGACAGGTGGTGCTGGATGGCAGCATCGAAACCGGTGAGCAGCAACTAAATGTGAGCAAATTGCCCGAAGGTAATTATGTGATAAGCTTTTTCGATAAGGGTACAACCGCAGGTAATAAAATATTTGTTAAGAAATAATTACCTTTATTAGGTGTCCCGGCACCGGGACACCTTTCTTCTATAAAAATTATTTTTATGAAAAAATATCTACATTATATTTTATTGCTCAACTCAGTTTTATTTTATGCGTCTGCTCATGCCCAGATCATTACAACAATAGCCGGAGGCGGCTATGGAGTCAATACCGGTGATGGTGGTCCTGCAACAGCAGCGGGCCTGAGCTTTATCCCAGGTGTCGCCGTAGATGCTAATGGCAACATATATATCAGCACAGGCGATGTTGGGATAAGGAATTTTAGTGTTGTAAAGAAAGTAAATACGGCGGGCATTATCACTACTTTTGCCGGTACTGATACTGTGGGCTTTAGCGGCGACGGAGGGCCTGCAACTGCTGCCCGTTTTAATACGGCTGGCTGTATTACATTCGATAAGAAGGGTAATGTATATATTGCCGACCTGCAGCATCCTAACGAGCGTGTGCGAAAAGTAGATCCGGCAGGCATCATCACTACTTTCGCCGGCAATGGATCTTCTTTAATACCATCCGGTGATGGCGGGCCGGCCACAGCTGCAAGCTTAGGTACCGGCGTGGGAATATGCAGCGATACATCGGGTAATATCTATATCGCTGCTGGCAACAGGATTCGAAAAGTGGACACAGCGGGAATCATTACCACGTTTGCGGGGACCACAGGTGGATATAGCGGAGATGGCGGACCTGCAACAGCCGCCAAAATGGACGCTCAGGCACAAATTGCAATAGATAACTATGGCAATATGTATATAGCTGACT
>CAIMDZ010000099.1 GCA_903839875.1 uncultured Bacteroidota bacterium | reverse complement strand
GGTTGGAGTAGTTTTTATGAACCGCTTCAATATACCACGTCCCTCCTCCCCCTACCAGCCCGGCAAGCTTATATTCCGGTCCCTGGCTTTGGTCCTTGGTCCCCTGGAAATACAGGCGAAGTTTCCTGCAGCCCTCTTTCTTCAGGTATTTGTACCACTCCGCCGGGCCAGGCGCCACAATTGTTTCCTTGAGCTTTTTTGAGAACAGCTGCTGGTGAAACTCTATAAAATCTACCTTGCTGCAAAACTGGAACGTAGAGTTACCGGGATAAAACCCCACCGGCACATAATCGTGCGCCAGGTAATTGTTGCCATAAGAAGTCAGCGCCACCAGCTGGGCCAATACTCCATTCATAAACCTTTTTTAAACAAACGAGGTCGCCCATAGACAACCCCGTTTAATGATCCATCAACTTATCACTTATCAACTTATCGCTTATCAACTTATCACTTATCAACCTATCAACTTATCAACTTATCAACCTATCAACTTATCAACTTATCACCCCTTCGGGTCCAGCGCTTTTTTTATTCTGAAAGACACATCCTGCAGATGGTACTTACTCATTTTATCCTTTGTTCCGGGGATTGCCCCGTCCACCTGCTTTTTCAAAGATTCCATTTGCGCCCTGGCAACAGATACAACATCTGTATTTTTTGTGCTCACACCCTGGGTGCCACCCGGGAATCCAGGGCCCGGAGCGGCAGATGGATTGATAATGCTGATCAGGGCCTCTATATAGGCCTTTTGCAGGTTGCGCCTGTATCCGTCTATTGGTTGTTTGGTCACCAGTTCACTCCACACACCTTTCCTCACGTCCTCCATCATTTCATCCAGGACATAAGTGTTATTACTCCCAAACCTGTTGCTCATGGCCGACAATCTACCGAGCCTTTGTGCATTCAACAGGTTATTCAGGGCATTTACCTGAACATTAGTTACCAGTTCAGACGAGTAAGGATTACTGATCTTATTCAGTATATTCTTATTAAGCAACCACGATGGTGTTTCAAATAATTGCCTGTTCAGGAAGGCAACGGCCTCTTGTTGTATCGCTTTCGGGGTAGGTTCATAAACATCTTCTCCAGCCTGCTCCACGCTTTTTGGAGTTTCATAAATACCACCTACATTTTTCATCACATGCCCCATATACCGGTTAAATTGTGTAACCAGTGCAGTGTACATATCCCTCAGGTTATCGTATTTATCAGCCTCCTCCATTGTCCACTCCGGCAGTTTTACAATTATGCGCTTCAGGTTCATGATGCCGTATTCACTTGCCTTCATGCTATTGTCACCAAGGTCTTCTGTTTGCGACCTCGGATCAAACGGATTGCTTTCTGTGCCAAACCACAACCTTGGATTTGCCTTCAGGCTGTCTATTACCCATTGGTTCACAATCTTTCTGTCTTCCTTTTCATCCTTGGCAAAAGTTGCTTTGTATCCCCATTGTATTGCCCATTTATCGTAGTCTCCGATTCTCGGGAACAAACCTGCCTCGCTGATATTATCTTCAGGTTGTGCCACATAGTTAAACCGTGCATAGTCCATAATAGATGCCGTATGGCCATGTGCTTCTACCCATCCTTTGTCCCGTAATTTCTCAACCGGAGTGCGGCTGCTGCTACCCATATTGTGGCGCAACCCAAGTGTATGGCCCACTTCGTGCGACGAAACAAACCGTATCAGCTGCCCCATAAGCTCATCGTCAAATTCCATTTTTCTAGCTTTGGGGTCCACAGCTGCCGATTGTATCATATACCAGTCGTGGACCAATTTCATTACATTATGAAACCAGCCAATGTGGCTTTCAATAATCTCCCCGCTCCTCGGGTCATGCACATTTGGGCCATAAGCATTTTCAATATCAGAGGGCAGGTACCGAAGCACCGAATACCGTGCATCTTCCAGGTTCATTACAGAGTCTTTTTCATCCCACTCTTTTGCCATGATCGCATTTTTAAACCCGGCTCTCTCAAATGCGGTCTGCCAGTCATTAACGCCCTGTATCAGGTAAGGCCGCCATTTTTTTGGAGTAGCCGGATCTATATAATAAACTATTGGTTTCTTTGGTTCCACCAGTTCTCCGCGTTTCCATTTTTCTATATCTTCATCCTTAGGTTCCAGCCTCCAGCGCACTATATATTCATTGTCGTCCACTTTTTGCTGCGCATCATTAAATACGGTATAATTAATTTCAAAGAAACCTACACGTGGATCGAAAAATCGTTTTTGCATCGGCGTCTTAGGCAGCAACACAAACGAATTATTCATCTCCAGGGTTACAGCGCCCGTCACATATGCAGCGGGTAGCGTCACCGATGGGAAAGGGCTTCCACCGGATGATGGCATAAAATTCGGTGTTGAATTGAATGTGCGTACCACGCGCACCTCCGTATTCATAGGGTAGGCATTTATATGTTCAATGTATGACCTGTCAGAAATCTGGCCGGAAAGATTGAGCCGCTTTTTCAAAAATTCACTCAGTGTTATGGGTTGGTTATCTCCCTTAAAGAAATCACTGACATCTATTACAACGGAAGATGAATCCTTACCAAGCGCCTTAATATCGAATGACCATGCAATAGGATTCAGGTTGGAATTCCTTACAGCTTTAAATATTTCATTGGCAGAATCTGCCACACTGATGGTCGTTACTACCCTCAGGAAAACATTATTATTCGGTCCTTTTTCCCATATAATCGTTTGGTTATTCACCATTTCACCTGCATATACACCTCCGCCACCAGCGGTTTTGCTATAGCGGGTAGTCACAATCATTTCCCGCTTCATTAATGAATCTGGTATCTCGAAATACCATTTCTCATCTACCTTATGCACATTAAACAACCCATGCCTGGTAATGGCCTTATCTGTGATCACCTTGTCAAATGGCTTGGGTCCTTTCTTTGAACCACTACTATCCACAGGTTTTGTACCTGCTACCGGAATTACCTGCGCACTTCCCTTTTTGTTTTTATGCTTCGCTGCAACAGCGAGGGTAAGGCACAAAAGTGCAGGAATGATTATGTATTTTTTCATTAATCTTCTGATTATAAGCGTACAAAGTAATGAGGTTATATGACTTTATCAAAATGAGATGGGGAAAGTAGTGTTAAAATTAATTTTAAATATGCATAATTTTATAACCAAAAACACATGCTTTTCTAAAAAGAGGGAGATAAATATTTTATCATCAACTTAATTCAAAAATTTACTATCTTGCTGAACAGTAAAGCTATTAGCAATTTTAAATATTGCAGCTATGCAAAAGAAAACTATTGATAGAGTCCTTAATATAGTAAGTATCTTGTTTTTTATAAGCATTATTATTGTCGGTATCGGTTTTATGATCAACCTGCTCTACAATTTTTTTGGGTAATCCTGCTACTGATACGTTCCGCCTTCAAATTAACGCACCTCAAAAATTACAGAAAACAGGTTTGATTTATAACTTTATTTCTCAATTATTAATTTTCAGTTTATATTTGCTTCATTCATTTCTGTCGACCCTGGCACTATGAAGCCGAAATCCCCGTTAGATCGGGGATTTTCATTTTTGAATATTTGAACCAAATGCAGGTACATTTCAAAAATTATGGGTTAATGGTTTATATAACAACTCCAAATTGAACCATATGTTTGCAAATTGACTAATTGCTTCCTATATTTACAAAAAAGAACTTGATGAAAAACATTTTTACTCTTTTAGTTTGCTTCGGTATCATTTATTTGTCATCATGTAGTAAAAACAATAGCTCAACCATTGTTGTGGCTCCTGAAGCCGATTCAATTTCCAAAGGTGGCTTTGTTCAGATTTCCTTCAATGCAGCTCCGGCGCCCGGAACCCCGGAAAGCTTTTATTTTAATGATTACAAAAAAGGGGGCTGGGCCATATATTCACTCTATGCTACCGATATATACAATGCAACAGATTCATTCTGGCATGTCCATGTTCAACTTGCTGATCAAAAATCCAAACAGTTAAGTTTTACTTACGATGGTATCGGCTTGGCGGCGGCAGGAACTTTTGTAGCTAATACCAATACTTCCACATTAATTGATTATTCTACAGGCACCAACTTAACTTATGCTATTTCTAAGGATAACAGTTATGTAACTATTACACAGGCTACATATCCCATACAGGGCACATTCAATTTCACATTATACAATAACTTTTACACGACGATTGCATCCGGAAATTTTAAAATATACTATTAGTCCAACTCCTCTCTTACAACTGATACTACTGGAATCTCTGTCTTAACCGATTTTCATAATAAGAGCATGAAAATCTGGATTGTTTTTTGTTGACTGATAAAGATTTGCTCACCCTCTAACTCAGGTCATTGTATGCATTCCGCACAGGCATGAATTTTGTGCTTTGTAAAGCAAGCAAATTACCATGAACAAGTTAATATCAAAAAACGTTTCGGCCGGAGCATGCGTATTCTTCTGCATCTCGCTTTCCATTACAATTGTAATACTTACAGTTCTGCTTACAATTGAAATAAAAGCATAGAACAAGTCTTCCGCAAAAGGCTGAGCAGTTGTTGTAATTTCATTTATAGGAACGTTGACAAAATAATTCCTATGATAAGGCGCAGTTACCTGCCTGCCGCTATGCAGGTTGTAGAAATTATTTTGTCATCGTTCCATAGATAGAACTAAATAGCTTCCTCTCTTTGAAGTGCCTGCGCATATTCCAGGTGACCTGGCAAGTGTCCCTGCTCTGAATGCACATGTTTATAGGTCATAGATATGCCACCGGCAACTTGCCAGCCTTCATTCAATAACCGGTTAACCTCGCTTTCCAATTCCATTATTTTCGAATTGGTTACTATAGTGTATTTTTTCATCCTTAGAATTGCTTTAAGGTATCAAAAATAATATTTAGCACCAATTGTCAGGTATATATATTTTCCTGACCAATGCACGGGCTCCAATTGCATATAATGTGCACCGGATAAACTTGCCTGCCGGTAGGCAGGCTGGTTTCTGCATTGATCAGTAAGAGCTTTGCGAGCTCAACAACGAAACAAGAGTGTAATAAAATGCCTTAAAATAGTCCCCCCGCCTGCCGGCAGGCAGGTTTGCCTGAAACTCTTTTGCAAAGATCTATGCAGCGTAAAGTATACATTATTAATATTGGTTAATTCAACCAATAAAAAAGATTTTTGACCGTTTAGAAACTTATTTTGGATAATAAGTTTATTCATTATAACTTACACTTTTGAAATTAAAATATAATTGTATGAATGAATTTCTATTAAACTAGGAACTGTCAAAATACAATAAGTATATTTTGAATAAAATTATCAGCGGGTTTCTTGTTGATTCTGATTTCAGTATCTATCAACTCGTTCGGGAATCCGTATCCTATAAATGTATCCTGCCGAGTCAGAATGAACTGATTATGGATACATTTTACACAATAAAGGAACATCTTATTGCTAACGATTTTATCATTGAAAAGAAAGAAATGACCTCTTATTTTCTGACAGGCAAAGGTATACGGCTGAAGACATTGGGATCCATTGAAAAGTTTGAAGAGAGCGAATCAAAAAGAACCAAAAGATCAATACTGGATATCCTGTTATTTAAAAATAAACAAAACCCCAAAACATACCCCGCTGCTAAATTAGTAGCTGATTTTTATGAATAACAAACGGAGCAAGTTCATCCGCGACGAAGTAATACCTATGGCCATAATTCTGATTGTTTTGGTTGCAGTGGCCTACGGTCTTGTTAAGATGGTGTAATAGAATTTATCATGTAGTTTCCATCTCTGGTCAATGCACACTGACCAGCAATATTTTCATCACTATAGCAATAATAGTAAATACCGCGTATAGCACACTTGCAAGACCATTGGTATTGGCAAAGGCCATATTCACTTTTGTCAGGTCAGAGGGTTTAACCAATAGATGCTGATATACAAGCAATGAAATATAACAGGCCGAACCTGCCCAGTAAACCCAGTTAAACCCCCCGATGACACCTGCCCAGGTAACAAACAACGCTGAACCCGTATGCAATAATATTGACACTATCAGCGCCCTTGGCACACCCAGCGCTGCAGGTATGGAATGTAGTTGCTGCGTCCGGTCGAATGTCTCGTCCTGCAGGGCATAGATAATGTCGAATCCTGCAACCCAGGTAAGCACCGAAAGTGAGAACAGTACCGGCACCCACGAAAACCGCGGATCAACTGCCAGGAAAGCCCCTACAGGCGACAGTGACAAACCCACACCCAACACTATGTGGCAAAGCGCTGTGATGCGCTTGGTATAACTGTAGAACAAAGTCACAAACAAAGCTATGAACGAGAGGTAAAAACAGGCCGGATTGATAAACCATGTGGTAATTACAAACAATACAGAAGTAATGATTGTGAACAACAAGGCATTACCGGGACTGATAATACCTGAAGGTATTTCACGCTTTGAAGTTCGCGGATTCAATGCATCAAAATGCCTGTCCAGATACCGGTTGAAGGCCATCGCTGCACTTCGGGCAAACACCATGCATAACAGCATTTTAACCAGCAGCAGCCATTCAAATTCAAACGGCTTGTTTTGCTGTTTCAGATCAAGATAACCTAGCGTAAACCCGATAAATGCAAAGGGAAGCGCGAAAATTGTATGACTGAAACGGATAAGGGACAGGTAGTCGCGGACCACCGATAAAGACAATTTGCTTTCTGCCATATTATTTCACATCAGCTATATCAGCTCTATTTTGCTTTCACGTCAACAATATCACCTTCTACCTTAATGGTTATGGCTTCAGGAAATGTATTTGCATGTATTACAACAGGACTTTCGAAGTGGTATATGTTCATATCTTTCTTTGCCGTATTTACTTCAACAGTTAAGTCGCCTTCCTGACCAGGGGCAATAGTTTCGGCAGGGTAACCAGGCACAGTACAGCCACAGTTGACATCGGCTTTGCCTATCATCAGCGGGTTCTCACCTGTGTTCTTAAAACGGAATGTATGCTTCACCACATTGCCTCTTGGTATCAAACCAAAGTTATGGTTTGTTTCATAAAACTGTATGGTGGTCTTAGGCATCTCTTTTACCCGGTCCCAGCGGGTTTTATCCTCCTCCGGATATATTTCCCCGCGATAGGTACGGTCATTGCCCCTGTCGTATAACGTAGCATCACCTCTCCTGTTTTCCCTGTTCCAGCTTAAAGAATATCTGCTGATACCTGTCAGCAATATTATTGCTATCGTCAGGAAAGATAAGGTAAGAACTGTAAGCAGAATAAGTTTAATCTTTTTATCCATTACCAGGTGGTTTTTGCAAAAATACCAATATTATTCACATATCACGCTTTTTCCTCCCAGATAACAGCCAGGTGCACCAAAGCCTCCACTGCCTTTTCCATATCCTGCACACTCACATATTCCTGTTTTGAGTGGATACCCATCTCACCTGTAAACAGGTTCGGACAAGGCAACCCCATAAACGACAACCTGGATCCGTCGGTGCCACCGCGTATGCTCATGGTATGCACCTGCATCCCGGCACGCTCATAAGCAATGGCTGCATATTCCATCACCTGCGGATGCTTGTCCAGAATCTCTTTCATATTCCTGTACTGCTCCTTAACTATAAACCCATAGGTCACTCCCGGGAATTGCTTTATCGTTGCATCTACCAATTCCCTAAGGCGGTGCTCATGGTTTGCCAGTTGTGCGGTATCAAAATCACGTATGATAAATTGTACCGTCGCCTTTTCCAGCGTTCCTTCTATGGATGTGGGATGCACAAAACCCTGCCTGCCCTCTGTACGCTCAGGGCACCATTCGTTTTTAGGCAGCATATCCACAAATGCAGAAGCAGCCTTGATGCCGCTCACCATTTTCCCTTTTGCGTAACCCGGATGCGCGCTGATGCCATAAAATGTAACGACAACCGCATCGGCGCTAAACGTCTCCCCTTCCAGGTGCCCACGCTCGCCTCCATCCAGGGTGTACCCGAAATCAGCGCCCAGCTTTTTCATGTCAATTGCAGCTACACCGCGCCCCACCTCTTCATCCGGCGTATACAGTATCCGTATCTTCCCATGTTTAATTTCAGGATGTTGCACCAGGTAATTTGCCAGATCCATAATAATGGCCACACCTGCCTTGTCATCAGCCCCCAGCAATGTTTTCCCGGATGCTGTAATAATATCATCACCTATTCTTTCTTTAAGGTACGGGTGGTCGCCGGCGCTTATCACCACACCATGGTCATCGGGCAGCATGATGTCCCTGCCATCCCATTTTTCGTAGAGTATCGGCTTTACTCCGGTGCCGCTGCAATCAGGTGCTGTATCTACATGAGCGCAGTAACACAGCACCGGCACCTTCTTCTCAGTTGTTGCCGGAATTGTAGCATATACGTACCCATACTCATCCAGTTCGGCATCCTTAATACCTATTGCCAGCAGATCTTCCACCAATATCCTGCTCAGGTCTTTCTGCTTTTCGGTAGAGGGTTGCGATGGCGAATTTGCGTCGCTCTGTGTATCCACCTGCACATAGCGCATAAAGTAGCCGGCAGCGGTATGTTTATAATTCTGTAAAGCCATTGTTCAATATTGATCCGCAAAAATAGCTTTCTTATTCAGAGTTAAGAAAGAAACTAAAAAGGAAAAAGTAAAATGCTAAAAGTAAAATATGATGAAATTTATAATTTTTTCTCGCATTTGTCATGCTGAAGAACGAAGCATCTTTACTCGCGTCTTCTCACTTATCGCTTTGCTGCAACTGCTTCTTCTGCACCTTAATAAAATGTTCCTTCTTATTAATACCCACGGTATCCTCATTCTTTAAAGGATAAGACACAATACGATCAATATAAAAAGTCTCGATTCCGTCAATAATATTGTAATCATCCTTCTCTATCTTACTCAGCTTCGACTTCAAAAACGGATCCTGTCCGTCAACAGTTATCCTTAGTTTGTTGTCGGTTACTTTCAGGTAATAATAGCTTCTCTTCTTTGTATTATCACCCAGGTACACCATCTTAGTCTTCAGGAAGGTCTTACCAATAATCACATCCATGTGGTAATTCCCCACAGGCAATAATTGCGTATAAAACAACCCATCTTCATCCGAATGCGCTGCCATCACCTGCCCTCCCCTGCTTACCCTTATTTCAGCGCCATTGATCGGCGCATTGTTATCATCTACAATCCTGCCAGCCATTATGCTGTTCTGGGCGAATGAGGCGCTAACAGTAAACAGAAGAGCTGAAAGAAAAAATAAGAGCTTTTTCATATTTACAATTTATTATCAAAGATAAAAAATATTTTGATTAAGGAACACTGACAAAATAATTCCTACGATATGGCGCAGTTATTTTTCTTTTTTTCATCCCGATAGCTATCGGGATTACAACGCAGAAAAAATGGAAAAGAACAAGTCAGATTGTAGGAATTATTTTGTCATCGTTCCTAAGGGGGATGTAGCCTTTCTGAACTATAAACTAAACAATGAGACTTTTTTAAGATTATGGCAATATCTTGAAGAGTATAAAAGGCAAGGCTATGATAAAATTTATAATGGCGAAAACAAACCCCGGGAGGGTAAAGGGGCAGGCTGTTCGGCATACGGTGTGAGTTTTATTGAAGTGGGTGACCTCATGCCTGAAGAAGAAATGGCCAAATGGCAAATAAGCGCCAATATACCTGAAAAACTCATTGGCGGCCAAAAAGAGAATGGCAGGTGGGTGAGTTTTTATAAAATCATTTTTAAAAGAAAATGGGCCGATACGCTCAAACAAAAATTCACACCCATCACCCTTTACGAACCAGAATTGCTGTACAACTGGATCGTTGATAATTGCGATCAACTATCCGCAACCACTACAGCCCGATATCAGAAAGAGTTAAGAGGAAATGCCAATGGCATAGTAATTGACTGCACCCACTACCCTGTTCCACATGAACCGATATGGATAAACAAAGAACAAATTGCGCTTAGCTTTATTCACCCATCACATGACAGCAGCCGGGTAACCAGATCAAATGCCCTACCGGTTGAATAGAATCTTACTTTACGCGACCCTCAATTTTTTATTATAGTCCACAAGGGATACCTGTGACTTCATAGCGATGATCAATCTAAGAATATGTGCTCAACAGTCATGGTTCGGCGCGGCTCACCATGACAAATATCTATTTATCTTCATCAATACAATTCACAAACCTGACTGCCGATAGGCAAGTTTATCTATGTCAAGTATCATCAACTAATCAACTAATCAACCAATCAACTTATCAACTTATCAACCAATCAACCAATCAACCAATCAACCAACCACCCACTCCACCACCTTATTCACCAGCTCACTTTTGTAAGTGGTCTGCACCTTGATATAATTGTCGGTATAACCTTCCATGATTTCGTTTTTAGTGGCCGCTTCAAACAACACTTTGCGTGTTGTGCCATGGTGCTGTCCGGTGAAGTATTGCATCTTCTGGCAAGAGAGGTTGCGGAGGGTTTTGTTGCGCTCATTCCTTATGTGCATGGGCACTATGGGCTTTATATCAGCGGCAAGTGTATTCGTCCTTTCAGAGTACGTAAATACATGCAGGTACGAAACATCGAGGCGGTGCAGAAAATCGAAAGTCTCTTTAAAGTCATCATCGCTTTCTCCGGGAAAGCCAACGATTACGTCAGCGCCTATGCAGCAATGCGGCATCAGCAGCTTGATGGCAGCAATGCGCTCTTCATACAGCTCAAGCTTATACCTGCGGCGCATGGCGCTGAGTATTTTGTTGCTCCCGCTCTGCAGGGGAATATGAAAATGAGGCATGACCCTTTCCGATTGCGCCACAAATTCAATGATCTCATTACTCAGCAAATTGGGCTCTATCGAAGAAATACGGATGCGTTCAATGCCCTCCACTTTATCCGCTTGCTGAATAAGTTCAAAGAAGGAACTGTCCCTGGTCTTGCCGCCATCACTCCCCTTCCCGAAATCGCCGAGGTTAATGCCTGTAATTACAATTTCTTTAGTTCCTGTAGTAGCGAGTTCTTGCATATTGTTAATCACCCCCGCAATACTGTCGCTGCGGCTATGCCCGCGCGCCAGCGGAATAGTGCAAAAGCTGCAGTTATAATCACAGCCATCCTGCACTTTTAAGAAAGCGCGGGTACGGTCATTAAGCGAATAAGAACTATGAAAACCCTCAACCGCTTCTATATCGCACGAGCAGATTTTGGCGCCGCCACCATCGGCAGGTCCCTTGGTTATTTCCTTCAGGTGGGTTGCCAGATTGAACTTCTCTGCGGCGCCGAGCACCAGGTCAACCCCCGGGATCTGCGCAATCTCCTGCGGTTTCAATTGGGCATAGCATCCTGTAATTACTACCATGGCGCCGGGAGCCCGGCGCTGAATGCCACGCACCAGGTAGCGGCACTCCTTATCGGCATTTTCAGTTACAGAGCAGGTATTGATCACATATACATCCGCTTCCTCATCAAAATCCTTCTTCATAAATCCCTCCGCCTCCAGCGAACGGCTGAGCGTGGATGTTTCTGAATAGTTAAGCTTGCAACCTAAAGTATGAAATGCGACGGTTTTGGTCATAGATCCCTGTATGGGGCTGCAAAATTAAGGATTAATAAGCAATGTCATTAACCTTAAGGAAGTCCGTAGGACTTGAATGTGAATAGCCGTCGGTGAAACCGGCGGAAAAACAGCAATACGGGTCAACCCGGAAAGGGTTGAATGTGATTTGCGAAATTAAGGATTAATAAGAGTACTAAGGGCTAAAAAGGTTTTTTTACAATTTTTTGGTCCGGGCTTGGGTCCGGCCATCAACGTCCGTTGCCACGCTCGCTTGTACGTTCTGTAATTCTGCTCACCAAATATTTCCGTAAAGTGAAGGATTCTTTAAATCACCATTTTTTGTTAACAACCAATTCATTACCTTTCGTATCCTCATTTGACGACTGTATTTAATGGGGAGAAAGATACTTTGCTTGATTTGATTGTACTTATATAAAAAACCCCGGCTTCATCACCAGCATCTACATCTGGGAGAGGAAGTTCCGGGACCGCAACATAGCAAATATACGAAATTTACGAACACTCTTACGCACCAGAAAATTTTTTCTTCCGAACGGATACAGAAATACTTGGTTTTTCATGCCGGTGATGAAAGCAAAGCTATAATACATTAAAAAGCTAATATATTGATCTCCGAAAGTTTTTATCCTCTGTTATCTGTTTTTGAGGTTGCCTTGCGCAATAGCCTCAACCAGGAGCTTACAAGGCATTTCGTTACACCCGATTGGTATGCCCATTTTGCTGTTACTCCTGGGCTAAGTGATATTAACAGGGATATTTCCACCGCCATACGACAGATAACAAAACGGGAGGAAACGATAACCGGCCCTAAAGTAGTTGCTGAATTGACACTTGGTTTTTGGGTACGGTTACTGAATGCGGAATACGAACTGATTTTATGGAAAAGTTTACGCAGGGCTTTCCCGTTTATGCCTAAAAATATACGCCAGCGCAATAAAATATCAATGCCGCTCAACAAGATCCGGTATTTTCGTAACAGGGTATATCATAATGAGCCTGTAGCATGGAATTTTCATTTCCTCGAAACAATTCATGAAGAATTAATAGAAGTATTAGGCTGGCTTAATGCAGACCTTCCCGGATATGCAAAAAACATTTCAAGATTCCATATGGTACTTGATCAAACAAAAACAGAACTTGGTTTGTGACGCAATAGCGCAATTGTTCGATATATCTTTACTGAGCAAGCCAATCAAAGCCGTCATTTCGCAACGGAATGAATGAAATGAGTGTAGTGGAGAAATCTCCCGAAGTGCCCCACGAAGCCAGATAGAATTCCTTCCTCCCTTATGCGGAGCAAACCCACAAAATGTGAGCTGCTAATCGGATGAAAAATGAAACAAAATGAAAAATATCAGCTACAATACCCTGATGCCGCCGGGTCCTCCCCCGCGCACAGGCTATGCAGTGGAGAGACCCGGCGGAGACGGAAAAATAAAAAGACAATAGTTGAGCGTAGTCTCCGACTACGTTCCTGTGGATGCCAATCTCCGATTGGCGAAAATAACTATGTACTACTTCTTCATCAGCATCCCCTCCAGATACTTAATCTTCTCCCGCTCCATCTCCAGCATTCGTTCATAAAGTTCTGCCATCCTTTCCACTGGGTTAAATGTGTTTGTACAGTTATGACCATTCAGCATTGACCCACCGGTAGAACTGTCATAAGTATTCTGCACAAAATTCACAACAGACTCCTCATTAAACGCCTTAATCGCATCCACCGTCATTTCCAGCGCATCAGCAATCTGCTGTAGTTTATCATCATCCACAGTCTCACTCTGTTCTATCCGCGACATAGTGCTGGTGCTAATGCCCAGTTGCTTTGCCAGCGTGTCCTGCTTTACTCCCTTTATTGTGCGTATCCGTTCTATCTTTCTTCCCATATGTGGTTGTGGTGTTGCTGCTGTTTTTGGTGGCATGGTGGCGCGTTTTTTAGATGAAAGAAAAAATCAGGTTTTCGGGAAAAGCATTCACTGAAAACCCTCCCGCTTACAAAAGTATAAAGTTATTTCGCCAAACAAAAACCAACCATCATGAACAACAAAACAAATCACCAGAACAACTACACATTCCCGGGCTTCCCCCACCCCGCCAGCTAACTCATAGAGTTCCTCTGCGGCATAGACTTCGTAGTAGTCGCCACAACCAAAAAACTCGTAGTCCGCCACAACGCCACCAACACTGAACCCTAACTCCTTCCCTTTTTTCAAGGGTGACAGCAAGGGAACAAACGCAGCTTTGCCGAAGGCGGAAGTGTCAATAGGCTGGGTGAGGCTATTCATAATACCTAAGCAAATACTCATCAACCACTTACCACCAAAAAAACTTTTTATCATAGGCGCAAAACTGCACTATTATGTAAGTTATATTTGGTAATTTAAAATTTGTGTCTTACATTTGTTCAACCATGACCAAAAAAACCTAATGCAAAAGGATGGCTTTGAGGATTTATTCTCTCGTAAAGTCCCTTTATGGATTTAGGGTATATATAACTCATCTTCTGGTCGTACTTCCGCTACCGGAAACAATCGGAAAAATTCCGGAAATTGCCTTAAATACAACTATTTGAAAATCAACTAAGTATTATAAACTCACACTTCATTTTTTTTTCATAAAATTTCACACAACAACAACAGTTATGAATTATAATTTATATAATTTGATATTTTCGTCGGCCACTGCACAGATAATTGTAGGGGCGGTACCCATGCCTGCCTGCCGAATAGGCAGGTGTCCGCCCCCAATCGCGCAGGTCAGATAACCATGGTCATGTAGGGGCGGCCCTTGAGGCCACACTCTCGCGCAGGACTGGTAATAACAACCAAATGAAAGAACCCCGGCACCCAATATAACTTTCTCGCAAACCTGTCTGCCGACAGGCAGGCTTTAGACTTACGACTTACGACTATAATCTATGCGACAAAGTACGACAATGATACGACATTTGACT
The DNA here is from genome assembly GCA_903839875.1 of uncultured Bacteroidota bacterium. Lineage (GTDB taxonomy): Bacteria > Bacteroidota > Bacteroidia > Chitinophagales > Chitinophagaceae > Nemorincola. The sequence continues at coordinate 28,073 of CAIMDZ010000099.1, read as the reverse complement.
ATTTGTAATACAATTTCCAGTAAAGCGTTTCAACCCTATTTATAATATGAGTTATCCACAAAAAATAGGAAAAATACGACAATGAAATCTGATCATCAAGAATATTAGATTACATGAACAAATTAATAATACTACCCGTAACAAAGTCCCGATATTTCGGTATAAATGCGGTTTATTGATACATGACGGCCCAACTGACAGGCAACCCAAATGCGACAAAGTACGACATTGATACGACATTTGGACATTTGTAATACAATTTCCAGTAAAGCGTTTCAACCCTATTTATAATATGAGTTATCCACAAAAAATAGGAAAAATACGACAATGATTCTCCGTCCCCGCTGTGGCTATTCCGCGTGATGCATAAGATCTGTTATTTTTTACCAATTCACCCCAAAAAAACGCGCATTCACATTGATTCGTTAATGATTAACAAACATTGGCACAAGTTTTGAACTGTAATTAATTGAACCAAAACTGACCTCATATGAAACGACCATTCAAAGAAGTCCCGATAGCTATCTGGAGCACAAAAGCCTATGAAAATCATAGAGTTGAACAATATTCTGCTGATGCCGGGAGTTCCACGCTTCCATTAAAAAGACATTATTTTCAAGTGAAAAAGACCATCATCATGCTCCCGATCGCTCTATTGATAGGCTCACTGTTCGCATGTAACGGCATCAAAAACGCAGCAAATATCAATGTAGATATTCCCTATACTACCCAGGTAAACGTACCCGATGTACCGGGCTATACTACAGGAGTTGCCCTCCCGGCAGGTGGTGTTGACCTGCCTTCGGTAACGGTTGGTTACGCCACCAATTCCCAAACCTATATGTCGCAATACGGTACAGCGGCTAATATGGTAGTAAGTGTAACCGTTAAAAGCATGTCTATACAAATACAATCGCCTGCAGGTCAGAATTTCGACTTCCTGGATAATATACAGATATATATGTCAGCCAAAGGCCAGCCGGAAGTATTGGCAGTGTCGGAAAACAGTATTCCAAAGGGATCAACCATATTGAATCTGACGCCAAACCCTGAATTGAACCTCAAGAATTATTTCGTTCAGGATACCATATACATGCGTATTGCAGGGCATATCAATGCAGTGCCGGTAGCAGGAGAACAATTAAATATCAATTCTGTATTTCACCTTGTAGCTAATCCTCTAAAGTAGGTTTAGGGGCCAGGATAGAGGCAGCGACAATTGTGAATAAAAAGAGGGTGCCATGCGAGGTGCCCTTCTTTAACTTTTTTAGAAAGGTGCAAGGCAATGTCATTATGCGATATTATAATTGCCCACACCAAACTACTATTGCGCCCCTTCAGGGCTTTGTTCCGTATGTATTTGTACCGGAGGCTTCACCTCCGGCTATTATATTTCACCCTTTCAGGGCTATTTTATTTTTTTTGAATGATCGTTAAATTAGTGACATTGCCGCGTGAAGTATAAACAAACTCCATTTTTTTACAAATGGCTGTTGATCACCTGCTTCTTATAAAGATTGTATAGCGTTACAGGGACCAGCGGCAATACTTCCCTTCTCCGCTTTTCATCGCAAAAGAAGGCATGTGAAAAAGAGTAAACATACACGTTCTCAATTGCGTTTTTGATCACAGTGTTGCCCTTATCATATAGTTGTTCCGCAAGTGACAGGCAAGCTTTGGCAGCAGCAAGGTTTTTAGATAACACCTGCGTGGCGGTATATTTAAATAACTGCCGCACCACATCATAGGCGTTCCTGCATTTACTATTTTCAATTATTCCCGTCAGTTCAGGAACTGCATTGGTAACATAGCCGGGTAACTCTTGCTGGCTTATCATTTTTCAAAGACGATTTATTCTGAATAACAGACCATAATTAGTCGGTAAGGATTAATCATTATTTTATTTTAACAAAACCATGCCCCAGAGTGTGGTGAGCATGTTAACCATCCCTATTTCATTTTCGACAATGCTGTATTCCATACCTCCTGTTCCAACACGTCTGCGGCTTTACTCATTTCCTCTGAGCGAAGGAGTATTTGCTTTACTTCTTCATTACCCGGCAAACTTTTGGCATTGGTTATCACATTCAGGTAAGTTCCCTTAACAGCGGCACGTGCGCATAATGCACCCACACCGGCATCACTGGCACAATTCGGGTTTCCCTTTCCCGCCATTGCCTTTGCCAGATCAAATGACTGGAATGCAAGTTCCATAGTGCGGAAAGGCACCTTTATAGCATATACGGTAGCGGCGTCTATAGCGGCTTTACGTACTGCTTTTTCTGCATCGCTCGTTTTGGGCAAGCCATAGGCAGCCATTATTTTGTTATAGGCATTCGTATCTTCATCTACCAGGAAGAGCAGCTCCTTCATTAGCTCCTGTCCTTTTACGGCATAATCCGAAAACTCTTCCCAGCGGTCATCCCAGCCTTTTTTATGCGAGGAAAGATTAGCTACCATAGTACCAAGAGCAGCGCCTAAAACTCCGCAATAGGCAGCAATAGAGCCACCGCCAGGCGCAGGAGTTTCTCCTGCTGTCTCCTGCGCAAAACGGGTGAGCGAAAGGTCCACCAGCTTCTTCACATTTGCATCTCTCATCCGGTATTCAATGATCTTCTTCTGCGGATCGAATGGGCCCAGTTCATCAAGCCCCAGTGATTTTACCGCTATCCTTACCAGTTCAGCTTCTCCTACACCAATGCTTCTTTGTTGTTTCCGAAGGAAGTATTTGCCCGCTTCCAGCATGGCTTCCAGGGGCACAAGGCCAACCAGTTCACTGCCGGTCACCCGCATACCACGGGAGGTAGCGCGCTCACAGGCGGCATCAAATAACACATGGAGTGGAGTAACATGCATATTAGTGAGGTTCACTGAAATCTGGGCTACTCCATATTCTTCAATAAACCAACCAATGGCCTTTACTGATTTAAGCATACCCGGTACCCATACAGGTTCACCCGCTGCATCCTTCACCACCTTTCCCTTCTCGTCCTTTTTCTGCCTGCCCTTTTCACGTATATCAAACGCAACAGCATTGGCTCTGCGTGTAGAGGTAGTATTGAGATTGATGTTGTATGCAATCAGGAAATCACGCACACCAATCACAGTAGCACCGCTACGCTCGTTGAATACAGGATGACCGTGATCGGGCTTCCACTCTGCTTTCAATATCTTTGCCCCCAGGCCTTCATATTCCCCGCTTCTTATGTCAGCCAGGTTTCTTCTGTGTTCTGCTGTTGCAGCATGCTCATAATGATAAACAGGTATGTGCAACTCCTCCCCTACTCTCTTGCCAAGCATTTTTGCAAACTCCACAGTCTCCTCAATAGTTATCCCCGATATAGGAATCAACGGACAAACATCCGTAGCCCCCATGCGCGGGTGTTCTCCCTTATGCGTGCGCATATCAATCAATTCACCTGCTTTTTTGATTGCCTGGAAGGCAGCTTCTATCACCGCATGCGGATTACCAACAAAAGTTACTACAGTACGGTTGGTAGCCTTGCCTGGGTCCACATCCAGCAGTTGCACCCCTTCTATCTTTTCTACCTCATCAGTAATCTGCCTGATAATATCCATATTTCGCCCCTCGCTGAAGTTGGGCACACATTCTATAATTGCGTCTTTAAAGTCTTTCATTGCGTTTGTTTGGAGGTGCAAAAATAGCCCGTTGAGACGGATTAATGCAACTCTATAAATATAAATATATCATATTTTTTTACTGCCTCCCAGCCCACTCTACCATCTTCTCATGCAGTATATTCAGCGGCACGCATCCATCCTTCAGCACTTCGTTGTGGAATGATGCAATGTTGAATTTTGCGCCCAATTGCTGCTCGTATTGCTTCCGCTCGGCACTGATGGCCATTTGTCCTATTTTATATGATAGCGCATGTCCGGGTATTGCCATATAGCGTTCTATTTCGGCAGTGGCATCGCGTTCGGTTATCTGTTCATGGACCATCATGTATTTTATGGCCTCTTCGCGGGTCATGCCTTTTGAATGAATCCCTATATCCACCACTAATCGGATGGCCCTGTGAATACCATCGCTCAGATGCCCGAAGTACTGGTAGGGATCGTTGTACACACCCAGTTCTTTACCCAGAGTCTCGCAGTAATGCGCCCAACCCTCGCCGTATGCGCCATACCAGATAAAGCGCCTGAATTTAGGCAACCGCTTATTCTCCTGCTGCAGCGAAATCTGGTAGTGGTGGCCGGGTATGGCTTCATGCAGGAAGAGCGTGGTCATGCCAACACAATTATATTTCTTTGGGTCAATAACAGGCACATAAAAAATACCCGGACGCGAACCATCTTCCGAACCCTGATTATATTCCGCACTGGCAGATGCCGCCCTGAAAGACTCTGTCTGCCTGATGGTGAATTGTGTTTTAGGCGTATCGTTAAACAGTTTTTTCAACTGCGGGTCTTCCATTCTTTTTATCCCCCAGAAGCTGTCAATAACCTGCTTCTCTGTTGTAAAAGGACAGAATCTTTTATCCTCATTCAGATATTTAAAGAACGCCGGTAAGTCGCCCTTAAACCCCACTGCATCCTTAATTTTACTCATCTCGTCTTCTATCCTTGCCACTTCGCGCAGGCCTGTGTTGTAAATGCTGTCCGGCGTCAGATCTGTTGTGGTCCAGTAACGGATACAATACTGGTAGTATGCGCTTCCATTGGGCAGGTCATTCACACCGCTCGTTGCGCGAGCCGCCGGCAGATATTCCTTTTCAAAGAAGTCGTACAGTTTCGAATAAGTGGGGTTAACTATCCTGTCTATTGCACTTGTATATGCCATCATTAGCCTTTGTTTATCTTCTGCCGAAAAATCAGCGGGCATCATTTTAAGCGGACCGTAAAATATGCTGGCTGTATCTTCCTTAACCACCACAGCCTTCAGTTGCGGCAGCATTTTTACTACCAGCGATTTTGGCAAAACCCAACCTGTTGCTATTCCCCTTCTCATATTGAATATGGCAGTATCAGCCCATGCCGGGAAAAATGATAATCGCTTTAGCCAGTTGTCGTAATCCCTGACGCTCTTAAATGGCTGGTTGCCTGATCCTGCACCCAATTGCGGCAAGTCAATAGTGAACGACCAGAATTGGTTCATGGGCAGATAATGCGTTGGATATTTCAACCCCTCAATACCCATCCGAATTTCATACTTCATCAGCCTGTAACTGGTCAGATCATTTTTATCAAGAGCAGAGCTGTCTAATTTACTTAAATCATCGAGGTGCTTTTTATAAAATCTGCCCAGGCTGTCCCTGAAGCTCGCTGCAATCGTTATGGTTAATCTGTCGTTATACCGGTTGTCACCATTAGCAGTTGCTTCCAATGGGAATAACTGCATCTTTTCTCCCCAATAATTATCTAACAGAATTGCCAGCTTCCTGCCACTATTTTCATTACTTTTCTTTGCTGTTTCATTTTTACATGAAAAGAGTAACGCAGGCAATGCAAGCAAAGCAATCAATTTTCTCATGAACTAAGTTTGTGTAAATAAAGGCAATTTTCAGGAAATGTGTTTAATAAAATAAACTGAACAGATAATAAAAAGAGTATACAGTTCTGCCGCCAGTTACAGCAGAATATGTAAATTGCGTGTTCTAAAACATAAGTCATGAACAATCTTCCGGAGAATTCAGCATCTGCCAGCGAGCTCTTCCTGATACCCTACCGCAACAAAGACAAGCACGGCTACTGCACGCCCGACAAGAAAATCGTCATTGATTGCATCTACGAAAATACCAACCCGTTTTCCGAAGGGCTTGCCTCCGTGATGATGAATGAAAAATGTGGCTGCCTAGATAAAACCGGTAAGCTCGTAATACCTTTTAAGTACGATTTCATAGACCTCTTTAAAGAAGGCTTTGCAATGGTAGAAAATAATAATAAATATGGCTACATAGATAAATCCGGCAAAGAGGTTATTCCCTTTATTTTCTCTGATGCAGAAGAGTTTAATGACGGTTTGGCAATAGTAGAACAATATGGGAAATGGGGGTAGTGTCTCAGTTTGAAATTTATTTTTTCTTTCCATTATTTATTATAAATAAAATCACTACAACTATCGCTATTGCGATTAAGGCTACGCCTATAGGCGGCCTATTGTAATTGGCGCCCTGCCAAAGAAAAATATTAAGCATAAATAAAGATAATAAAAAAGGCTGCAATCGCAGCCCTATTTGTTTTCTTTCTTTTTGTATGGCCCTCTTTTCTTTGGAGCCTCAACAGGGATAAGGTTTACAATATCCTCAATAGTCATTGGTCTTGTTGTCAACTTTGCTTCCATCGCAGGCGTTACCCTTAGCGTCTTGTGGATGCGGCAAAAGTTGTAGTAAACAAAGTGCAATGCTATTGCGTAGCAATGATTTTCTATCTTCTTATGGTTTAAGCAAGGTATATGTTAAACAAAAAATAAATGCTATTAAAAATATAGACAACAATACACAAATAAATAAAGGCGAAATCAGAAGAAGAACTGAGATAAACTACTTTGCAAGTGCTGGCGGTTCCTTTAGCGCATTGTTTAAGCCCGCATCTAATATTATCCCAATGGATGGCATACCATCCAACGAAGATGAATTTATATCCTATTTTATGGAGTTTATTAATTCATCAATAGATATTGAGCGGTTGTCTGTTTTTGTTGCCAAATTGGATGTGAAAATAATAAACAGATATAAGGACTTACTTAATGTCATAATAGGTGCCAAACTTAATTTTTTTTTAAAATGGGAGAACGCAATAACTAACACCCACATAAAGGAAAATATCGGATATCAAAAAGCGCAAGATATTTTAGATGTTATCGAAAAATTAGAATTTGAAGAGAATGATAATGAAGTGAAAATAACAGGCAGATTTTCCGCACTCAATGTAAAAAGTGGAAAATATGAGTTTTATGAATTAGAAGAACCAGAAAATATATCAAAGGGTAAGATGGATAGGGAAAGACACCAAATGTGCTTCCAAATAGATTTTAAACACACTTACGATGTTATTATTAAAAGGAGAATAGCTAAAGAAGCGGGGAGTAAAAACCCAAGGACGTTCGATGAATTAATTTCCTTCGTTCAAATATAATCTACCTTTTCCCTTTCGCTGTTAAACTCTTCTTTACTTTCACCTTAGGCTTTTCACCCGTCAGCATATCAACAATGCTTTTAGCGTATTGGTTAGTATCCGGTACTTTTACTTTCTTTGCCATGCGACAAAGTTACAGCGCAAACCAACTCAAAAAATCTTTTTTTCAAACTGAGACACTACCGAAATGGGGCTTTATTAACAAAGATGGACAGTTTGTAATACCCTGCAAATACGATATGGTCTGCCCCTTTCAAAAAGGAATTGCCTTTGTAGAATTGAATGAAAACGGATTTTGCATTGACAAAACAGGCGAAAAGATCCCATATTCGGAAGACTTTGAAGAAGAAGAATTTTATGATGGGTTAACTACCGATATTTCTGATGATCATTTATATGGATTTAAAAATAAACAGGCAAGTTGGTTATACCTCACAAATTTGATCATGCTTATAATTTTTCCGAAGGAATGGCATTGGTATGCATAGATGATAAATATGGCTTTATAGATACTACCGGAAAACCTGTTGTGCCCTGCATTTACGATATGCTCACAGATAATTTTTCAGGCGGCCTGGCATTAGTGGAATATGAAGATGATATGGCTGGCTACATTGATAAAAACGGCACTCAATTTTGGGAGGATTAATATTTCAATCCTTACGCCAGCAATCGCTGCCTCAGCGCTTCATACAAAATCATCCCCGTAGCTACCGATACATTCAGCGAGTCAAAATTTTTCACCATCGGTATCCGTATCAACTGGTCGGCCCGCTTCAATACCTCCTTACTGATCCCTGTATCCTCCGCACCCATCACAATGGCAATAGGAATGGTAAGGTTACTTTCATAAACAGGCACACTCCCCTTCATCTGCGTACCAAGTATTTGTATCCCGTTCAGCCGCAGCACATCCATAGCCTGTTGCACCGATGGTGTACGGCAAAGCAGTATTTTATGCAAAGCACCGGCCGACGTTTTGATAGCATCTTCATTCAGAGATGCTGCATGAGAAGCAGGCAGTATAATTCCCTGGGCCCCGCAACATAATGCGCTCCTTGCTATAGCCCCCACATTCCTCACGTCGGTTATCCCGTCCAGCAATAAGAACAACGGCACTTCACCTTTCTCTACCACATAAGATATCCCCGCCTGCAAGTCTACATATTGCAGCAGCGATGTCCATGCTACAACCCCCTGGTGCTGCACCTTAGTCAGGTAATCCAGCTTCTCAACGGGCACCTGGCTCACAGGTATATTCAGTTCTTTTGCCCTATGCTTTATGGTACTTATCTCCGGACCGGTAGCGCTGCGCAATAAGAATATCTTCTCAATGGTAACACCACCATCCATGGCCTCCAGTACAGGCTTCCTTCCAACAATCAACGGCAACGAACGTGCAGGCTTTATATTTCTATTCTTCTCCAAAATAATCGTTATCAATTTTCTTAATCTCGTAATTTTGCTGCAATGTAACGCCAATATTATAGTCTATCATATAGCGAGCCAGCATTTCACCATCAATAAGGACAATTTTTGTTTCATTTCGGGGGGTATAATTCTTAGCATCTTTTGTAAAAGAAGAGGTAGTAATAAATATACCTTTCTTTGCTCCTTGTCCTGCTAAGGCTCCTACAAATTGTTGCAAGTCTGGTCTTCCCACAACATTTCCAGGCTTCCATCTTTTTGCCTGAATATAAATTATATCCAATCCAAGTTTGTCTTCATTAATTGTTCCGTCAATGCCTTCGTCGCCACTTTTCCCAACTACTCTTCCTGCGTCCTTCAAGGAGCCTCCGTAACCCATCTTAACGAGCAATTCAACTACTAATTTTTCAAAATAGTTCGGAGAAAGAGATACTACTTTATTTATTATTTCTTGGGCTAACACACTTCTGATTTCCAAATAAGCGTTGCCGATAATCTCTTCTGGCGTTTGATCTTCAATTGTATCGTTAGTTAATTCAATACCAGCGCTGTCAGCGATTGAGTTTTTTTCATTTTTAGTGGCATTATGCTCATTAAATTCCGGAAATTGCTTAAGAAAGCTAAGGTTTATCAACGAAGGATTTTTTTTAAGAACATCTAATCCTCGTTGCGATATCGTTATTGTACCTCTTTTGAAGGAATCAACCAAACCTGCTTTCTTCACATGAAATCTTGCCCAGTGGACTCGATTTTCAAAGAGAAAAGCTACTCCACTTGGTAATAATTCCTTTTTTTCGTCATCGGTTAAATTATAAGACTTCGCCAAAGAATCGACAACGTCCTTCATTTTATGCTCATTTTTGTCTGACACGACCTTCAGTAGCGGCAGCATTATCTCTTGAAAAGCTGGAATAGGCATTTTATACCTTTTTGCCACAAGATAAGAACATTCTAACCACATTTAGCTCCCATTAAAGAACTAAAGCCGAACCCATATTCTCTTGCAAATCCCCTTTAGGGGTTGGGGGCTCTACGCCATCGCATGAAACACATGCTGCACATCATCATCCTCTTCCAGCCGCGCTATCAGCTTAAACACATCATCGGCCTGCTCATCAGTCAGCTGCGTAGTAGTAGAAGGCAACCATTCCAGTTCCGCTGAGATTGGAGTTATCCCTTTTTCTTCAAACGCCTTCTGCATATTCCCAAAGTCAGTGAATCCGCAACGAACTATAATATTACCCTCACTATCCTCACCCACTTCCTCAAGGCCATAGTCTATTAACTCCAGTTCCAGATCATCCATGTTCAGTCCTTCAGGCTTCAGCTTAAATACCCCCAGCTGCTTAAACAGGAATCCCACCGAACCACTGTTACCCAGCGATCCGCCACCTTTGTTAAAATGCGAACGCACATTGGCCACCGTACGTGTAGTATTATCGGTAGCGGTCACCACCATCATGGCCACACCATGCGGCGCATATCCCTCATAAATAACTTCATCATAGCTGCTGGTATCCTTACCCATCGCATTTTTAATAGCAGCCTCAATACGGTCTTTCGGCATATTAAAACCCTTGGCGTTTTGAATTACGCGGCGCAGCATTGGGTTTGTATTAGGTTCAGGGCCGCCCTTCTTTACAGCTATTGCTATTTCCTTTCCTGCACGGCTGAATTGTTTCGCCATCCGGTCATACCGCGCAAACATGGTTGACTTCCTGACTTCAAATATCCTTCCCATATAAATAAATATTTATCTCTATTAAGTTTGAGGCCGCAAAAATAAGAATTGTTTTCTAGTGTTACGAATTCTTTCATAATAGATTTTTTATTGGGCCATGTAAAACCGGGAAAGATATAGCACCAGGGTAAAAAGCCTTCATAGCTATATGTATAAGCAAAGTAGAATCCTTTCTACCTGAGAACATCAAAAACCGGCCGTTTAAACTGTCACGCAACTTCCCTGAAAATAAAAATATACAGGCGACTGACAACACCCACATTACATCCCTCTTGTCACAACCATTTTGTCAGTTGACAGACACCGAATAAATTTGAAAAAAGATATTCACAAAATACCGCCCATCCTAACGCATTGAATCTTAAAACAACGCCCTTGAAATCATTCAGAAAATGTTGGTAACTCCTTGTTTTTTCGGTTGAATATTGTTGCGTTTAATTCTATTGTGAAGCTCCTGAAAAAGTTTGGGGGTTTTAGAGTTCAGGGGTATTTACGTTATATCCGGATGTATAGCCATATACTTAGGCGCATCTTTTATCAGGAACAACCAGAACAGTGCAGATGCTATAGGCGCAAGAACTGACAGGGATATGATCCATTGCAGCTTCATGGCTGAGTTCAGGTTCTTAAACCGTGCAAGTATAACCAGGCAATAGAAGAATACAGGGGCTGTAATAATAGCAGATGATACAAACATCAATAACAAAGTATCGTAGTTTTCGCTGGTAACCGAAACTATACTACCCACGGCAGGGTGTCCCGAATTAATGGGCAGAATCAATGACAAATAATAGGCAACGCAACCCAGGAAACAGACGATAGGTATAAAACAGAGAACACCCATTTTCCTTTTAGTTTTATCATCTAAAATCATATGCTTATCCATATAAATTGAGATTTTAGGGTACGAGTAAAAAAACCGTGCCAGAAAACCCTGAACCCTTCTGCCGGAAATGGGGGACAGTGGCCGGGGGCTTCACAAAAGGATAAACATTCAACAGCTTATACGCTATTGATCACCACCTTCAAATTAAGACATAAAATGACTCAATCAATAGATAAGTCTGAAAACATCATCTGCATCAAAGTGCGTAGTCTGCCGCTGCGGCGGATCAGAGTTTTTTACATCACCCCTGAATCATATGCCTGCTCGCCATGAATAGCTTCGTCAAGGCCTTTGTTCTCAGCCTCTTCGCCTACTTTCACCCTGGTAAGCAGATTGATGAGCGCAAGCATAATATATGTAAATATAAAAGCGTAAGCGCATGCCGCAACTACAGCAACCACCTGGTGCAGGAAGAAAGTTGTGCCACCATATTTGAGTCCGTTAGCAGTACCCGGGTTAATGGATTTAGCAGCAAAAACACCCAGCAAGATAGTGCCCAGGCAGCCACCTACCCCATGTACCCCCCATACGTCGAGCGCATCGTCCCAGCCAAGCTTGTTTTTAAAATGAACGGCGAGGTAACATACTGCACCCGCAGAAATACCTATGACGACTGCGGCATTGAGCGAGACATAACCTGCTGCAGGCGTGATAGTAGCCAACCCTGCCACCGCACCGGTAAGTAAGCCTACAAACTTAGGTTTCTTTACTAAGCTCCACTCAATGATGAGCCATGTGATACCTGCAAAGGATGCAGCTACGTCGGTATTGATAAATGCCTGCCCGGTTATTGCATCCACATCAAGTTCGCTGCCTGCATTGAACCCATACCAGCCAAACCACAAAAGGCCGGTGCCAATAGCGATCAGGGGAATGCTGTTGGGAGGAGATTCCCTGTCGCGGCGCTTGCCTACATAAATAACGGATGCAAGGGCGGCAAAACCTGCAGTAGCATGTACAACAATACCACCTGCAAAGTCGCGAACGCCCCACTGGAACAGAAGTCCGTTGCCCCACACCATGTGAACAAAGGGGTAATAAACAAGTAACTGCCACAGCATGAGGAATACAAGGTATGACTTGAAACTAACCCTGTTGACAAATGCACCTGTTATCAATGCTGGTGTGATGATGGCAAACATCATCTGGTAGGCGAAGAACACAAACTCCGGTATTTTAGGATTGCCTGAATATGCCGAGTTTAAGTTCACCCCATGCAGAAAAGCTTTATGGAAATCGCCGATAACCCCTCCAAGTTCATTGCCGCTGAAACACAACGAGTAACCAAAAACATACCACATAATAGTGGTGATACCCATGGATACGAAACTCTGGATCATAATACCCAGGATATTCCGTTTCCCCGCCAGGCCACCATAAAAGAACGCGAGACCAGGCGTCATTAACATCACAAGACTTGTGGCAAGGAGCATAAAGCCCGTAGAACCTGCATCGAAGTTAGCCATAGCTGTATATTTAGTTTAAATAAAAAATTACACTGTTTTCATTCGTAAGTGAAGATGTCAAAATAAATCCTTCGAAGTTGGATAGTTATTTTTCTTTTATGCGAGGCGCAAAATAAGCGAATAGCAAGCTATTTAAAGACTTTTGCAACGAAGCAGAAATGGAAAAGAACAGTCAAATTGGAGAATTTATTTTGTCATCTTCACTAAACCACATCCACATTAATCTGATTTTCCGCAACACACTACATCACTTATTCTTCTTCAATTGTACCTGGTGTTGGTGGCATTTTAACCTTTGTTTTAATACTCCTGAGCAGGTCGAATGTGACACCGGCATTCACCATAATTTCAAAACGTGCATTTTGCACGTCACCACCGTTCATGAAAATGTATTGGTCCTTTTGCATTTGCAGATACCTGGCTTCCAGCCTTACATACGACTCTGCTGTTGGCTTCACTTCCAGACCTGCTGTTATACCCCACAGTTTGTATCCTGTCGGTTTGCCATAATAATCCTTTATCACTCCTGACATCCAGCCATCAGGATCAGAAAACACCTCTGCTCGTCCGTAAACAGCCACCTTAGGCACAAACTGGTATTTTAATGTAGCCAGTCCGCTATACATTGTTGCCGTTTCAGTGCCGGTTGCCAGGTCAGAATTTTGCTGCATACATAGGTCGCCACCTACCTGTAATTTTATTTTTCTTTTCTGGAAATTGAAGAATACGTTATTGTGAATACGCAGATGGCTGCCTGATTTACCAACAGGCGTTTCATCACCTGTATAATTGGTGTAACCTATGCCGGCGCTCTCATTGAAGGCATAGGTGGCGGCCAATCCGAAAGATTTTTTATTATTGTTATCAACAAATACATTATAACCATTCAGCAAAAACAGGTTGATGTCTAATTTAGGTGTAGGATCATAGTTGAGTCGGATACCGCTTTCATACAGTGGCTCGTAGAAGGTACCTACAGCAATGGAACTGGTGATATTTTCAGAAGGTAAAATGGATTCAGTGCCAAAATGTGTTCTGAAAAAACCAGCGTCTATCCATAACTTATTAACGATCTTAATCCCTACATGGGCTTCCATTATGTGATTGTAAGGCTCGGGAGCCCAGCCTGCAGCAGCTATATCGCCGAAATGTAAAACAGTGGTGGCTCTTAATTTATCTGAAGTATAATTAAGGGAAAGCATTGCAGTATTCAATGACGGATTATTACTTCGGGGCGATACTCCCGGAAATTTCTGAAAATTACCCGGGCCTACCGAATCAGTATAATAAGCATAATACGCATCCACGTATCCGGTAACCGAGAAGCTGGAAACCGTGTCTATTTTCTGGGCGTTACTACCGGTATAACAAGCTATACCGGCTAATAATGTTGCAATTGAAACGCATTTTTTTATACTAAGCTGCATGAGGTATTTATTGATAACTAACAAACATAAAAAGAAAGTTATTGAAATTCAAGCCTAACACGGTTTTTATTTTAGTGGAGTAGGCTTCTTCAGTGCTTTTTTTATGGACGTTCCTGTCCATATTACATTCAGCCAACCAGTAATATAGGTTACAAATCACCTGTGTCCAAGTTCTATAACCTCACACTGCCTCATATCTTTACCATCTATTACAAAGCGGATTATTGTTCTTATCATATGCCAGCCGGTATTGCCCGCAGCCCCCGGATTCATGTGCAGGAATTTGAGTTTGTCGTCGTAAATCACCTTGAGGATGTGCGAATGGCCGCAGATAAATAGTTGTGGCGGATTGGCAGTGAGTTCGGGTTTAATACCGGGTGAGTACCTGCCAGGATACCCTCCAATATGAGTCATCAGCACCTCTATATCTTCACATTTGAACCGCAGTTTTTCAGGAAACTCACTCCTGATGTCAAAGCCATCTATATTACCATAAACACCCCTTAATGGCCTGAATGCCTTTAGTTTATCTGATACAATTGCTGAACCAAAATCCCCGGCATGCCATATCTCATCGCATTTTTCGAAGTGTTTGAAAACTGCGTCATCAAGGTAGTTGTGGGTGTCTGAAATGAGGCCTATGCGGGTCATTGAATCAATTGTAAATAAGAAATGAGCGCCAAATTATTTAGCCTACCGGAAACTGTCAACTGCAAACCGCCAACTCCTCATTCACATACCGCTCCCTCACCTCCTCCAGTATTCCTTCAATCTCACTTAGGCTCTCTGTCATCACCAGCCTGTTCCTGAATTCTTTTACATGGCTTAGCCCTTTCAGATAGCTCGCATAATGGCGGCGCATTTCAAGTATGCCCAGTTTCTCACCCTTCCAGCTTACAGAGCCCAGCAGGTGCTTACGGCACACATCTATACGCTCGGCAATGGTTGGAGGTGGCAATGTTTCACCGGTAGCAAAGTAATGTTTGATCTCCCTGAATATCCATGGATATCCTATAGCGGCCCTGCCTATCATTATACCATCCACCCCATACCTGTTGCGGTATTCCAGCGCTTTTTGCGGTGTATCTATATCTCCGTTTCCGAATATCGGTATATGTATGCGGGGATTGTTTTTCACCTTCGCTATCAGAGTCCAGTCGGCGTCGCCCTTGTATAGTTGGGAACGGGTGCGGCCATGAACGGTGAGTGCTGCTACTCCAATATCCTGCAGGCGCTCTGCTACTTCTTCTATGTTTTTGGTTTTATCATCCCAGCCCAGGCGGGTCTTCACCGTTACCGGCAGCGCTGTACTGCGGATACATGCCGCAGTCAGCCGCACCATCAGATCTACATCTTTCAGTACGGCAGCTCCTGCACCCTTGCACACGACTTTCTTCACCGGGCACCCGAAGTTGATATCCAGCAGATCGGGATTCGTGGTGTCCACTATCTTTGCTGAAAGTGCCATAGCCTCCTCATCGCCGCCGAATATCTGTATTCCGATGGGTTTTTCGTAGTCGAAGATATCCAGCTTCTGCCGGCTCTTCATAGCATCACGTATGAGCCCCTCCGATGATATAAACTCAGTATACATCAGGTCGGCCCCGTTCTCCTTGCATACGGCACGAAAAGGCGGATCACTCACGTCTTCCATGGGTGCCAGCAGCAGCGGGAATTCCCCAAGTTCTATATTTGCAATTTTTACCATTTAAGAGGTGCAAAGGTACGTTGATCTGTTGAATAGTTGACAGGTTGAATAGTTAACAAGTTGATTGGTTGTTATGTTGATAAGTTGTTGTCCGGGCTTGCATGCTGCTATTTTGCATTCACTGCGGTAGCACCGTAGCAGGTCTTGATTGTTATTGGGCTTACCGATTCACAGCTTATCCACAATCTGACTGACGTTGCAATAATACTCCCGGCAAATAAATAGATTTGCACTCCTGTTTTACATGTATGGAACAGGTGCTAATGAAAACATGGCTGTAAAAAGTAAAAATACCACACCCGCTAAAGGCCAGATCACCAACCGGGTTGTTTCCCGTACCGCGAATTTAAAATTTGATATTGGTTTTGTTATTGACGTGGCGTCAGATAAATACGGGATTGGATTTGAGCTGGCGGTAATGAAGGTGTTTGAAGAAGATGGTAAAAGGGTCTTTAAAAAAATAGACATGGCGGCAAATGAAACCCAGCCGCTGTTCGCGCATTTTCCCAAGAATGTTGTAGCAATGCTTCATAGCATGGCAGACAGTGGGGTGAAGGAGCATCTGGCAAATGACGGCTACAGCTACCTGATTAATTACGCGGAGCCCTGGCCGTATTTCACTGATAATGCAAAACGATCACTCAGAAAATACTACGCCAGTCAGCTCACGTTGTTATGGCCGTGGCTGTGTCAGCAGAAACATACATACTTTGTAAGAAACAAAAATTTCACCAATTCGGATATACACTCCGCAGTTCTGGCTTCGCAATTGCTTCAATTAGGTGTCAGGGTTGATGAAGAAAGAAGGAACATCTTTATCAGGCTGCACAGACATGTGGGCGGAGCGCTGCAATCGTCGGAAAAACTGCGCATGCGTGGCGGCTTTATTTTTGAGATTGACGGTGCATTACATGTGCCCGACCACCTGCCGGATGCAGAATTTGTGAAGCTGTTTGAAAACGGAGACCTGCTGGTGCCTGTGCAGAACAAAGACCGCGTTATCAGAACCATCATTCCGCAACTGCAGCGTAGCTATTATGTTGATGCTCCGGGATCATTGCTGGCAGCAGCAATAAAAGTAGAGCCGGTGCCGCAGGTACTGTTCAAAGAAATGGATGAAAAGTTCCTCGTGATGCAACCTAGGTTCGATTACAACGGAACAGTAGTCAACTATGAAGCAAGCCCCGAAAATATTATCCAAAAAACCGGCGATGGCCGCTTTGGAATCATTGAGCGGAATGCAACATTTGAAAAGGCATTTTACGATAGTTTGCGACCGCTGCATTCCCAGTTTCAGAAACCAACGCTTAGTAATTTTTTTTACCTTCCTTTCTCGGATACAACACGTGGCAACTGGTTTAACAAAACCGTGTCGGGGCTGCTTGAAGCCGATATACTGGTCCAGGGCGTGCGTGAGCTGAAAAGGCATAGTCATCGTGAAGAAAGGAAAGCGAAATGGAAAGTAAGCACAGGCAGCGGTATTGACTGGTTCGATTTGGAAGTGATAGTTTCATTTGGCAACGAGATTATTCCCATACGCGATGTCCGGCGGGCATTGCTCCATGGCCAGAATATTGTTAAGCTCGACGATGGTTCGTTTGGCATGCTGCCGGAGGAATTTCTGAAGCAATACGCGCCGTTGATAAAGATGAGTCGGGAGCAGGCAAATGGCAAACTGCGCCTGAGCAAGCTGCTTTATACCCTGCTGGAGGAACTGCCCGAACACGAAAGGAACGAGGCAGTGACAAAAGATATAAACCAGAAAAAACAGCAATTGCAACGCATCGGAAGTATTGAAGCTGCCCAGCCGGGCAAAGAAATAAAAGCACAATTACGGCCTTACCAGGTAAGTGGCTTTCAGTGGTTCCATATGCTCGATGAGCTCGGATGGGGCGGCTGCCTGGCCGATGACATGGGACTTGGCAAAACACTGCAGGCTATCGCCTTCCTCCAATACCTGCAAGGGAAATACAAGGCAGCTACGCACCTCGTTATTTGCCCTACATCGCTCATCTATAACTGGGAAAGCGAATTGCAGAAATTCTGCCCTTCACTTCGGTACCATATTTATTATGGCGCCGATAGAACGCTTACTGCAGAACACTTCCGGGAGTATGATGTGATCATCAGCAGCTACGGCGCTATCAGGAACGATGTGGCAGAGTTGCGCAAGCTCGACTGGCATTACATTTTCCTCGACGAGAGCCAGGCGATAAAAAATCCCGACTCGCTTACCGCCGGTGCATTACAACTGCTTAAAAGCAAAAACCGGATGATACTAAGCGGTACGCCGGTGCAGAACAATACCTTTGACCTTTTTTCCCAGTTCAATTTCCTGAATCCCGGATTGCTGGGCACACGGGATTTTTTTAAAAAGGAATTTGCCAATCCCATAGACAAAGAAAATGATACACTGAAAAGTGCGCAGCTTCGGAAACTTGTATATCCATTTCTGTTGCGCCGCACCAAGGAGCAGGTAGCCAAGGACCTGCCCGACAAAACCGAAACCATTATCTGGTGTTCTATGGGCCGTGAACAAATGGCAGTCTATGATAAGTACAGGAATACCGTTCGCCTGGCCCTGCTTGAAAAGATTGAAGAAGTGGGTATGGGAAAGGCAGGCATAGACGTACTGCAGGGACTGCTGCGCCTTCGGCAGATATGCGACAGTCCTGTACTGCTCAAAGACGATAAAATAAAAACGAAGAAAAGTGCAAAGATAGATGAACTGATGCGCGAGATAGAAGAGAATGCCGGTGGCCATAAAATGCTTGTCTTTTCGCAATTCACTGAAATGCTGCACCTGATTGAAGACAACCTTCGCCGTGACGCTGTGCCCTACACCTATCTGGATGGCAGCACCCCAGCTGAAAAAAGGCAGGAAGCAGTAGAACGCTTCCAGGAAGACCCTGCAATTCGTGTATTCCTCATTTCACTCAAAGCAGGTGGAGTAGGACTTAACCTCACAGCCGCAGATTATGTTTACATCGTTGACCCGTGGTGGAACCCCGCTGCTGAGCAGCAGGCCATTGACCGCACTCACCGCATAGGCCAGATTAATAAAGTCTTTGCCTACAAAATGATATGCAAAGACACAGTGGAAGAAAAAATACTCCAGCTCCAGCAAAAGAAAAAACAACTCGCTTCAGACCTGATCTCTGAAGATACCGGCTTCATTAAGAAACTGACTAAGGACGATGTGGCGTTCTTGTTTAGTTAGGTAACTTGCCTAAAGAATGTTCCGGACTATGCCACAGAACAATCCGGGACATCAGTCTATCCTCGCTTATTTCTTCAGCTCTGCCGTTATGGGTAGCAAGGCATTTGGGAACATGGAGAAAATATGGCTGAGACCAATAGCCGTGCCAGGATTCGGATTCCCGCGAAAATTAATCACATTTCTCCCGCACTTTTCCTATTTTCGTGCGCATTATGTTCTGGTTAGCCGGCGGGCCCTACTATATAATTCTCGGAATATTGCAGTTGCTCTGTATTTTACATGCTTTGAAAACAGGCAGGCGCGATTGGATATTACTGCTTATTTTCCTACCTGTGATCGGTGCAGTTATCTACTTTTTGCGTGAGCTGCTTCCGGAAATACAATCAGGTGATTTTATGGCACGGGTGCAAGGGACACTCTTTCCCAATTCAGGAATTAAGGAACTGGAAAGAAACTTGCGTATTTCAGATACCGAGGCAAACAGGCTTAACCTTGCCCATGAATACGAAAAACAAAAGCGCTATGATAAAGCCCTGGAATTGACAAAATCGTGCCTGGCAGGCATTTATGCTACGGATACCGGAATCATGCAGGATATAGCGCGCATGTCATTTTATGACAATCAATTCGACGAAAGCATTGCCTGGTACAATAAAGTATTAGCAGCCAAAAAACAGTTTGACAAGCCCGAGGATGAAATAATTTATGCCAGGGCATTGGAAGGAAGTGGTTCACTGCCAAAAGCTGAAGAAGAATATACGCGTATCATCAGAGTACATCATTCTCTTGAAGCAAGGTATCATTATGGAATGATGCTAAAAAAGCAAAACCGCATTCAGGAAGCAAAAAGCCAATTCCAGGCTGTAAAGGATGAAAAAGACCTGCACCCCAAATACGTGATCCGGCTAAATGCCGGGTGGATCAGGTTATCAAGGATTGAGCTGGCCACTTTGAAATAAATGCGCCAGGGGAATTCGCCAACTACCCCCTACCCCTCCACAAAAAGATTATCCAGCATCTTGTCGTCAAAATGATCATTGGTATTGCCATTGATGTGGTTGTACATGGCGCTGATAAAAATACTGTTCAGCGCACTCATAACAAGCGCTATCAATAAAAAGCCGGCAACAAATAGGACAATACCCGCCTGTTCATTTACCATTGCCGATACAACAGCGCCTGTGATACCCACCAATGCAAAGAAAACAAAACCTACAAGGCTGATGCTGAAATTGGCGACCAGTGTATCACCCCATTTTTCCTTCATAATGTTCGCCGACTTCTTTAGCGCATCTACAGGGCTTAGTTTTTCGTATGCAATAACGGGTACAACAAAGAAAGTAGATATGCCCCACACAAATCCTACTAATCCTACAATAATCTTACCCAGCCAGCCTACATTATCCTGTATGATCTTTAAAACCATGCCTACAGTAGCGGCAAACAATGCCCACGAAAGTATAGCCCCCAGCCGGCTGACACTAAACTGCAGCCCTTTTGAAACACTCACTTCTTCACCATCAAAATACAGCTTTGCGCAATGCATGAGCGCCATATTGAAGAAGACAACCACAAAATAATTGACAATGTAAAACAGGAACAGGACCAGGTATTGAGCTCCCCTGCTAATTTCGAACAGGTGATTATAATCCCAGCCAAAGTTGCCTAATAGGGCAACGGCAAAAGAACCTAAAACAAGCAACAGGCTAAGACCTGAAAGAAAAGGAAAAACGACCAGTTCCTTATGTGCACTGAGCACTTTGAAGCTGGCCTTTGCTATATCCCAGCCATTGGAAAGACGTGTAAAGTAACTCATATACCTCTGTTTGAATTTAACCGATATAAATGTAAAAATTAACCTTTAATAATAACGTAGAAATTAGCATAATTATTTATGGAAAGACACAAAACTATTTTTTTAAAAGGGAATAGGAATGACTAAAAGTGGCAAACCAAAGTTTGTAATAACATTAAATGATGTCGAACTGAATACATAATAAGGTATAAAACAATCCAAATTACCAATTCTAAAAATACCAATTCCTAACCACCGATTTATTACTTTTGCCACCCAAACCGATACAAATTAATGATCTATCATATAGTAACAGGAGAGGCTGCTGCAGCGCCGTTGAAAGACGCGATAATTATGGACCCATCTATGGCGGGCGAAGTAGTGGTAATGAAGGACACCCTGAACATAGGCCCGCTGCAAAAAGAAGAAGACCAGAAATTTTCTGAAATGCGCTCTGCATACTGGCAAATGGTAATCAATAATGAGAAAGTGCCTGCGATGGTGGATGATATGGAACGTCTGCTGGAAGTATCGCTGCAACTATCCAAAAATGAGGATGCTGTAGTATGGGTATGGATGGCTCCCTGGCCCGCCGACCTGTGCCTTTACCATTGGATATTAAAATACCTCGGCAATTACCTGGGCAGATTCTTTGTGATCAATATTGCCGGCCTGCCCTTTCTTGATGAAAACGGCAAAATATTCTTCCCTAAGAGCATTGGGGAAATACTGCCCAAAGAACTGGTAAAAGCGAAGAAACTGGCCCGCGCCGTAAATGCTGCCGAACTGGAAACCGATGGCGAAGAATGGCGTAAACTGATCATTGAAAATGCAGGAGTACGTACACTGGAAGGTGGCAAAAGGCTGCTATCGAGAAACGAAGATTATTACGATACACAGATCATCAGCTTTGCTTCTCACCAGTTCCAGAAGGCATCACGTATTGCAAACCAGGCGCTCAACAGGTATAATTTACCGGTAAGTGACACTTTTATTGGCTGGCGCTTACGCAAGCTCGTAGATACAGGCCGCCTGCAGATACAGGGCGAACTAACCAAAACCCTTAAGGATTTCGAAGTAAAGTTGCCGGGAGATGGCGCAGACGCGCAGTTGAACCTGGCGGTGTAAGTTTGATACTATGATTTTTCAACTTTTTCCTAAAACGGAATACAGGCTTGAAACCAGCCACACAAGGGCTGAAGTTGTTGACTTATTGTCTGCAAACATCAGGAAAAACGAACCATTAAGTTTTAAATCAATTTTGGGTGAACTAACTCGCGATGCAAGATATTTTGAGGGTGAGATCACCGATGTTGCATTTAATGTAAGCCACGCTTTTCAACGGGGATACCGAAGTAACATACTTCCACCGGATGTTAAAGGAACCTTTGCTATTTCACAAAAAGGATCAATAGTTCATATAGTTTCGACCGTTCCGCCCCGAAACTATTCATTGATTGTTTTTTTCTTATTAGTTATTCTGTTTGGTAGCTTAACAAGAGCGGCATTTAACTTTTGGCTTCCCGTCCTGCCAGCAATGTTTCTAGCCATTTGGGTTCAGCGGTATTTTTATTTCAGAAGAACAAAAAAAGACAAAGAAAAACTAACTGAAATTCTGGATGCAATTGAGATTCCAATCCCCATGCCAGCTTAGCGAAACGGGCACCACCCTTCCGATATTCGAAAAGTTTGGAAATCAACTAGTCCTCAAAGAAATTAAGGTCTTTTCCAAAGGTTTCTTCAGATAGAAAGACCGCTGTAGTACTGAGTACCATTACTACTGTGCCTGTGATGGCACCGGCATTAATAAATCCAAAATGAGGCGTTAATGCATGGAACAGGATGACGATGAGCGGCAGAGAGCCACGAACCATATTGGGTACAGTGGTAGCTGCGGTAGCGCGGAGGTTGGTGCCGAAATGTTCTGCGGCCATCGTCACAAACAGCGCCCAGAAGCCCGTACCGAAGCCCATAATACCGCAAATGAGATACATGCCTGCAACTGTGCCGTTTTCCTGCCTGAAGTAGAGCACAATACCGAAGATGGTGATGGCAAAGAAAATAAACAATGCCTTCTTACGGCTTTTCAGCACATGGCTCACTAGCCCAATGAGAATATCGGCAGCTGCGATTGCTATATAGGCAAACATCACAGCCTTGCCCGGAATTACATTTCCTCCGGTGAGATGGAACTCCTTCCCGAATTTATCTGACACCTGTATGAGCAGGCCAATGACGTACCAGGTGGGTAAGCCGACAAGTATCGCAAGAATGTATTTTCTAAACCGGCTCCATTTATTAAAGAACATGAAAAAGTTCCCCTTCTGCACCTTTGAATTTTTAAGGGTAGAATACATTCCGGACTCAAAAACTCTTACCTGCAAAAACAACAACATAATACCCAATCCGCCACCTATATAAAAGCACACTCTCCAGTGAAAAACCTGTGAAATAAAATAAGCTACAATTGCCCCTGTTAGCCCCACCCCCGCAACGAATGAAGTAGCTATCCCCCTTTTCTCTTTCGAAACCAGTTCGCTGACAAGGGTAATACCCGCACCTAGCTCGCCTGCCAGCCCAAGGCCGGCAATGAATCTGCATAATTTATATTGCGGTATTGTTTGCACTAATCCATTGGCTGCATTGGCCAGGGAGTACAATAATATAGATCCGAAGAGTACACTCAGCCTGCCCTTTTTATCACCCATCATACCCCAGCAAATGCCGCCTATTAATAAGCCATACATCTGCAGGCTCATGATTTCGAGGCCGGTGTTTACAGTATCTTTCAGCCCAAGATCATGAAGGCTGGTATCACGGATCATGCCAAAGAGAAGCAGGTCATAAATGTCAACGAAATATCCGAGGGCAGCTACAATTACCGGGATGCTTAATAAACCAATTGCTTTCTTCGGTTGCATGAATCTTAATTGTTTTACTGCCCTTGCCTATCACCACCCGCAGTATTTACTTTCTTTCTTCCAAAAAACATCTTGAACAATACCGGACCGGTAGTAATAATTATTAACCCAATAACTATATATTCGATATTATTTTTTACCCACACATTTTTACCCAAAAGGAAACCTGTTGTTGTCATACTCAGTACCCATGCAAAGCTGCCAAGGATATTAAACGTAATGAATTTCTTGTAGTTCATATCGGCCATACCACCAACGATAGGGGCAAATGTGCGGACTATAGGGAGAAAACGGGCGAGAAAAATGGCCATACTTCCCTTCTTTTCATAAAAGTCGTGGGCTTGTACAAGGTGCCTTTTCTTAAACAGCAGAGAATCAGGCCTTTTCATCAGGAGATGCCCCGACTTATTACCAAACCAATAACCAACCAAATTCCCGATAATACCGCCGACCGTTAGCAGCAAAACCCAATAAACAAGATTCAAAACCGGCAGCGTAAATGGGGTATTTGATCCTGAGATGATCATGCCGCTTACAAACAACAGAGAATCACCCGGCAGGAAAAACCCGAAGAACAAACCCGTTTCAGCAAAAATGATAAACAATACAAGGTACAATCCATAATGGGCATTAATCCAGTCGGGATTGGTAAGGTTATGGAATAATTGAAGTAAATCGTGCATATTTTAAATCTTGGAGGGGTGAAAATAGGAAAAAAAACGGAAAAATTTGAATCCCAAGCCCCACCGGCTCACCCCCTGCCCCTAAAGGGGGAAAACAGGGCTAAAATCATTCAATCGTCTGCACAAAACACAATAAAAATCACGCTAATATAATCCACGCCACCCTCCATTTTATCCACATTCCCGAAAGCCACTTAAAAAAAACGAAAATTCCGCCAAAACCAGCGCCCAGATTGCAAATCAGAATGTATCATGTACAGTATACTGTACATGATAGACACCAAACTGTAGTATCATAAATTTTAAATTTTGTAATGTCAAATATTCATCTCAATTTTGCCTTCGTCCGCTTTTAACCGCCATAGCTTTTTAGCGAAGGAGGTAGCGAAGGTGGATGGCAATTTTTTATTACTATAAATTCCTATCGAATGAACGAAAAAATGATCGAAGCCCAAAGGCTTTATTTCACAGAGTTCCTGACACAAAAAGACATCGCCGCAAGGGTCGGCGTCACCGAACGCACCATTTACAACTGGATCCGCCAGTATGCCTGGGACAAATTGAAGCAAGCTTCTCTCCAGGCCCCTGCCATGATTGCCGAAAGTCTCTGTTCCCAACTCGTCGAACTCCAGGCTGCAATTGCCGCCCGCAAACCGGGCACACGTTTTCCCACACCACAGGAAGCCGAAACACAAAGAAAGCTCATCGCCAGTATCGAAAAAACGAAAAAGTCTCCCACTCTGGGTCAGAGCATGCAGTTGTTCCGGTTGTTCAATGACTGGGTAAGCAAAAAGAACGGAACAAAAGACTTCTGCTGGGACCTCGGTTACTGGTACTCTAAATTCCTGGAAAAACAGGCACAAAATGGCTATGCGCCTTATGAAATGGAATATGGCGCTGGCAGCATATCCCCTCTTAGCCCCTGGTTTGCATCCAACCCCGAAACCGGAAATATTTTCCCGGAAGAAACCGTTGTGGATAACCACCCTCAAACCATTACCCCTGCTGCATCTCAGCCACTTCCGGTACTCCCCGAGCAACCGGAAACAACCGGAAATTCCGGAACCTCATTTGCTGCGGTCTCCGGCCTCGGCAATGAATTGCTGCAAGAGCATAGTAATACAATTCCAAAACACGAGGCCCAGGCTTTTGAGCAGTTTGCCCAACAGGTATTCCATTCCGAAACCGGAAATATTTTCCCGGAAGAAACCAATGTGGATAACCAGCCTGAAACCATTGCCCCTGCTGCATTTCAGCCACTTCCGGTACCCCATGCACAACCGGAAACAACCGGAAATTCCCGAACCTCACTTGCCGCGTTCTCAGGGCTTGTCAATGAGTTCCTGCAGGAGAATAGAAATACGATCCCAAAACCCCAGGCACAGACTTTTGAGCAGTTTGCCCAACAGGTATTCCACTCCGGAACCGGAAATATTTCCCCTGCAGAAAACAATGTGGATACCCCCCCTGAAACCATTGCCCCTGCTGCATCTCAGCCACTTCCGGCACCCCCTGCACAACCGGAAACAACCGGAAATACGGATACATCTTTCGCAACTGGAAAACCTTCAAAATTAATCCTCAGAAAAATGACCCCATCCCCCGCTAAAACGGTAGCGCCACCCTTTCCCACCGGTAAGACTGGGTAGTATACTATAAACGGACTTAAGGAAATATGACCCCGAAAGGGTCAAACATTTATAGCAAAATGTATTGATAATAAGTTCGATGCCTTAGGTATCGCATTACGAAAAACCGGACAAAAAGCTTATACTGCAAACGGGATAGAATAGTACATTAACGAAACATGGATTTTGCGAGCTTGACAACTACATAATGCGTTTATTAGCATACAATTATTACTCGTGTCTTTGCGCCTCTGCGCCTTTGCGTGAACCATTTTCTTGCACTGATTGATGCCGCACGAAGTATAACTTAATGTCATTGCCCTAAAGGGGCCGGGAGTCTAGGGGCCGGGGGTTTCCCTGTTATCAATAAACTTCACCTGTTTACGGCAGTTGGGTGGAAATTGCATTCCCTGGATGGTAGATGCAGAATGGAATTGTAACAGCGGCATCACCCTTAAACCCGACTGCAAAACCGGTCGCAGTCTTTTTTCGCATTCATCTACAGGCAACAGGGTATTGAGATGCAGGCGCAATTCATCGAGTAATAATTCATTTGTGAACACCTCGATTATGTACTCTTTAATAAAAGGAATTTTGTTGAGTATATCGAAAATGGCAGGCGGGTACAAGGTGGTACCCTTGTACTTGATCATTTGCTGCGTACGCCCCAGCACCGGACTGAGCCTGCGGGAGTGGCGGCCGCAACTGCAAACAGAATCGTACCAGGCGCAAATATCGCCTGTTCGGTAACGGAGCAAAGGCATACCTTCTACTCCGAGGGTGGTAATGGTGACCTCTCCATACTCGCCTGCTTTAAGGGTATCGCCATGCTCGTTGAGTATTTCCACAATTATGAGGTCCGGCTGCTGGTGTCCGCCCATACCTGCGCTGCATTCGGTAAAGGCAGTCTGCATTTCGGTTGATGCATAGGTGGAATAGAACTTAATGGGCAAATCATCATGTATTTTCTTACCCAGGGCGTTGAGTTCAAAATCTGCACTGCGCAGGCTTTCGCCAATGCAGATGGCTTTTTGTAAGGGCGTCTCCTTCAGATTGATACTATGCTCTTTGGCGTAATCTATCAGTTTAAGTATAAATGACGGCACTGCCACAATGCTATTTGCCTGCAACCTGCTGATGGTATCCCATTGCAACGCAGGCAAACCGGGGCCTGTGCGAATGAGGGCAGCGCCCAAATGCCTGATGCCGAGGTAATATGCCATACCTGCCATAAATTGCCGGTCGAGGGTGAGCATGAGCTGGTATATATCGCCGTGCCTGCCATCGGCGCATAGGAACGACTGGTGTTCGTTGTGTGCCAGGCGTTGCAGGTCGTGCTCGGTGAGGGCAATAGTTACCGGCTTGCCCATAGTGCCGGAGGTTGCTGTGTATTCCTTTATGAATTTATCTGGCACACACAGGAAATCCCAGTTGTGTTCCTGCATATCACTCTTGGTGGTGGTGGGCAGGAAGCGAAGATCGGCCACAGATTTTATGTTGTGAATATCAATGTGGTGCTTTGCAAAGAGCCTTTTGTAAAAAGGGGAATTCCCCTGCAAATAAACCAGTAATTTTTTCAGCGCCCCGGATTGGAAAGCATTCTGGTGGCTTAGTGGCTCGAAGGCTATTTGTGGATGAAACTGCATACGGAGTCAAAAGTAAAAAGTAATGCCAAGAATAAAAGTGACGACAAATAGCTAAAACTCCTAACTTTATGAAAAATACCGTTATGAAAGCCTTATTCTCTTTTCTTTTTTTGTTGTTCTTCTGGTTATCTGCTAATGCCCAGAATTATGATTGTCTGCAATACGGGCCGAAGAATTACTTTATTAACAGCTATAGTTATGTGCGCGGGATAAGAATAGACTCTACCCGCACATTTGGCGGCGACAGCGTTTATTATCCTTACAGAACGACGAGGATAGCAGATACCATGGGTGCTAGTGTCATGTCACACATACTATGACGCATAATTTTTGTACCTTTGTGCAAAAACTATGGAAAAGTACAAGGTTACACTAACGGAGCAGGAAAGGGATGAATTGCTGTCGATAACTAAGGGCGGGACACAT
>CAIMDZ010000098.1 GCA_903839875.1 uncultured Bacteroidota bacterium | reverse complement strand
GTCGTATCATTGTCGTACTTTGTCGCATTCGTTTGTCGCGATTTTCTTTTGGCAGGTTGTGGTTAGGGCAACCCTACCAACCGGCAGGGCAGGCGCAAGAAATTGCCCTACATCCCCGAAATAATAGCTACAAAACCCCGAAATCCCTGATTTTTTTTAACCTACAAATGTAAGATACAAATTTTAAATTACCAAATATAATATGCATGATAGTGCAGTTTTTGGGCTATGATAGAAAGTTTTTTTGTGGTAAGTAGTTGAGGGGTATTTGTTTAGATATTATGAAGTGGGAGAAATGGAGAAGTGATTTTGTCTGAACCGCTGATTGAAGCTGATTAAATTGATTTCGCTGAATCTTTTGTAACAACATGTCATCTCCCTCCCGATAGCCATCGGGATTGGGTGAAAGCTTTGTAGTTATATATAAGCGGCGCTTATGTTTCTCCCATAACAACGGGTTTCCCCTTAATTTGCAAAAGCAAGAAACTCTTTGCAGTTAAAACCAGTTGGTTGAATGATTCCTAAATTCATTTTGTAGTTTGGTTCTGGCTGCTTCATAGGTTACTGATTGGTCGTTGGAGGCCTTATAGAAGACTATACTTATTTCTGTAGCCGGGCAAAGAGCTTTTTGCTTTTAACTTCTAAAAATAAAATTATGAGCAAAGTAAAAGCAAAAAAGACAAAAGTAAAAGACATTGTTGCGATGCAGGTAGTTAATCCTTACTCTGCCGGCATAGATGCAGGGGACAAAGAAATGGTTGTAGCTGTTCCCGAAGGGCTATCAGAGCCCAGGGTACGCACTTTCGGTACCATGACTTGCAATCTTGAAGAGATTGCCACATATTTAAAGACCTGTGAAATTGATACAGTGGGTATGGAGAGCACAGGTGTTTATTGGAAACCGCTGTTCCGTAAGTTGATACACGAAGGCATTGAGGTGTTCTTAGTCAATGCTGCGCATGTTAAAAATGTGAGTGGCCGTAAGGATGATGAAAACGATGCTATGTGGATACAAAAACTGCATAGTTGCGGACTATTGAAAAGCTCTTATCTGCCCGATGAGGACCAGGAAGCATTGCGTACACTTGTGCGCCATCGTAAAACTATGGTTCAGGATGCAAGCCGTTTTGTGAACCGAATGCAAAAATCGCTGGAACTAATGAATGTCAAGTTTCATACTGTTATCAGTGATATTGTTGGACAAACAGGTTGCGCAGTGGGCTCTCCTCCGCTGACGCGGAACCGCCAGTCTGTCCCCATCCTAAAAACAGGAGGGGAGTGTGTTGCGCAGCTCTCATTTCGTGGGGGTGCGCCGCCTACGGGGCGCATGTGCTTTTTTTGTTTTTCTACAAACCTTTCGCCCCCTAACGGGGCGATGACGTGGGGTCGCTCTGCGGTGCGCAAGCCGATCACCCCTGCCTGAAATGCGGCCGTCGCCGATTTCAGTCTGTCCCCTCTTTGGCAAGAGGGGAGTGTGTTACGCAGGCACTCATTTTGTGAGGTTGCTTCGTGCCTCGCAATGACGGTCATTTTGTGGGTTTTGCTTACGCAATAAGGGAGGCAGGAATTCTATTGGGCATCCTGCGACACTTCGGGAGATTTCTCACTACGCCCAGAAAAAGGGCTTCGTTCGAAATGACGGCTTTGATTGGGCTTGCCCAGTAGAAATACTGAACGTACAAGAGTGCGACGCAACGGACGGTGATAGTAGTAATGAAGCTGGTTACCTAATTATTTTTACTTAGTTAGATGTGCCATATTTTTAAAATGTGGCATATCGGTATCAGAGGTCTTTCTTTCTGAATTTCCTCACTGATAAGAATAAAGAAATAACGATCCAGAACATCATGCAGGCAAATACGTAAATGCTGCCGGTAGCAGAGCCGAGGAATTTCCGGAACAATGCGCCGGAATAACCCAATCATCCCCGCTCATTACCTGATTGCTGGTAACAAGCGGGGATGAACTATTTATTTACGGTCTTATCAATAATGATGCGCCTGCATGTAGTAGGCAAGGCCGATGCCAAGCGCTGCTACCACTACTATAGAAACTATAAGCATGGTAATTATGCGCTTGTAGGTGCTGTTTGAGGCTTTTACGCTACGCAGTTCAATGATGTTGTTAAGGATGTTCTCCATTCGCGAGAAGGCGGTTTCGCCTTTTAATACATAGTCGTAAGCGCCGTACTTCATACTGTCTACAGCCACTTCCAGCTTGTCCTGTCCGGAGAGCATGATGCACTGGGTGGAGGGACTGGCCGCTTTTAAGGTCTTCAAAACCTCCACGCCGTTCTGGGCATTGGGCAGGTGAGAGTTGAGGTGAAAATCAAGTACTGCAATATCCGGGTTCAGGCCTATATCTTTCATGGCGTCTTCGCCGCTGCCATATGTTTTGATCTTGTATGCAAAACGCTCAGAGAGATAATCCTTAAGCATTTCATTCTGGATTGGCTCGTCATCCACCAGGAATATGTACTTGTTGTTCAGATCTGTTGCCATAAAAAGTGTTGAATTGGTATGAAAAGTAGTTTGATTTTTTCAAAAAGCAAAATCCGCAGTCTAAAAATTACAGTGCAAGGCTTTTGACTTCATGGTTAAATAAGCTCATTTATAAGCTTTTAGTTCTTCAAAAGCCTTGCTGCACAATCGTTTCAGGTTATTTACGAGCGGCTGCAGGGTTTCCTGGTGGGCTGCCTCGCCCGAAGACTGCTCTATCAGAAAAATATTGCTTATTTCCTCTTTAATCCCCATGTAGGAGAGTTGGGGCTTCAGGGAGTGGGCAGCTATTTTTATAGTAGGATAATCTTTTATGAGCATTGCCCTGTCTATACTATCGAGCAGCTTTGGAGCATTCTCGAGGAACATACCTATGTATTTCTGTTGTTTCGCCGAGTTGCCGCTTGTGAATTGTTTCAGGAATTGCATATCGGTTACCTGTGCGGGCATTGCGGCAAATTTACGCTCCTCTTTCATCACCGGTTTGGGCTCTTCCCGTTTGTGCGATACCGGCGCATTCGCGCCAACCACCGAGTCCATTTTCAGCAGCAGTTCATCGGAATGGAAGGGTTTCGATACATAGGCGTTCATCCCTATGTCGAAATATTTCTGCACTTCTTCCTGCATTACGTTAGCTGTCATGGCAATGATCTTCACACTCCTTGCCGGTTCCGGCAACATAGTGCGGATGGTTTTTGTAGCTTCCATACCATCCATCACAGGCATTTGAATATCCATCAGCACCACGTCGTACATTTCATAACGCAGCTTATCAACTGCTATCCTGCCGTTTTCTGCCATATGCACCACTACGCCGGGTATCACTTCTTTCAGGGTGTCTTCAGCTACCATCCGGTTAAACTCATTATCTTCTACGAGCAGCACTTTCAGCTTCTTCAGCTTTTGTATAGCAACTGCATCCAGCACAGATGTTTGTTTCACATCTTCCTGCACTAAAGATTCTTCAAGCGGTATATTGGTTGTAAAGGTTGTTCCCTGACCCAGCACACTGCTTACGGTAATGTCTCCGCCCATCAGTGTAGCAAGTTGTTTCGAAATGGTAAGTCCAAGGCCTGTGCCACCAAACTTGCGCGTAACATCCGCCCCGGCCTGTGTGAAACTATCGAAGATAGTATCCACATATTCAGCCGCTATGCCTATGCCCGTATCTTTTACATCAAATTGCAGGCTCCATTTTTTTCCCTCTCTTCTGTTCACAGATACATTCACTTCCACATGTCCCTTCTCTGTGAATTTTACCGCATTGCCGGTAAGGTTGATCAGAATCTGGTTAAGCCGGGTAGGGTCGCCTATCAGTTTCCGGGGGATACTGCTATCTACCGAAGTGGTAAGCCCTATGTGCTTTTCCTCGCACTTGAGCATCAGCATATCCCTTACACTCTGCACCACTTCACGTACCGAAAAGTCAACATGCTCTATAATTATTTTGCCTGCTTCTATTTTTGAAAGATCCAGAATATCATTGATGATCACCAGCAGGTTATCTGATGAAAGCTGGATAGCCTTTAGATATCGCAACTGGTCGGGCTTCGGGTCTTTGGCCAGCAGCAGGCGGGTCATGCCCACAATGGCGTTCATAGGTGTTCGTATTTCATGGCTCATGTTCGCCATGAACTGGTGTTTCAGGTAGGCGGTGCGCTCGGCCACTTCTTTTTCTTTCTTGGCCAGTTCGGTCTGCTGGCGTACCTGAAGGTTCTTGAGTTTGCTCAGGGTTGTTTGCTTAAATATCTCTTCCTTCAGTTGCTCGAACGATTTGAGGTGGTAGAATGCTTTGGGAATATCGCCCATCTTATCATAGAGCACAGACAACTTTTCATGAATGCTCATGATATCATGGCGGCGCATATAATCTCCGGCAAGGGTATAGCCAGCGGTAAGATATTGCAGCGCCTGCCTGTAACTGCCTTCATCCATATACAGCCGCCCCAGGTAAAAGTCGCAGATGATCTGCACCTCGGCATTGCCCAGTTCCTTGGCCTGCACCAATGCTTGTGAAAGGTACTTTTGTGCCGCCTCGAAATTCTGCATTTTATAGTACACCTTGCCCAGGCCGCTTTCGGCCATTACAAAGGCTGCTGTGCCCGGCTCAGAGCGGGCCAGGTTTTCATCAAAATATTGCAACGCCTCTGCAAACTGCTCCATTTTAAAATAGATATTGCCCAGGGTATTGTAAATATTCAGCAGGCTGTTTACATTCTCCACCCGTTCGAAAATGGGCAGGCATTTTAAGGCATATTCCAGCGCGCTTTCGTAGTCGTTCAGATCGAAAAGTACATTCGAGATGCTGGCGAGGATAATGGACTGGGTGTATTCATTGCCAGATGCTTCATTGATAGCAAGCGCTTTTTCGTAGTGCGAGAGTCCGTTGGCAAGGTCGCCGAGGTCGCGGTAAATATTACCGAGGTAATAGAGCGCAGTGGCTTCTATATTATGGTCGGGTATCCTGGTGGCAATGCCCAGGGCATTTTTCAGTACATCAATACCGGCATCATATTCGCCTTTGAGACGGTAGCAAAATCCCTTCAGGCACAATCCACGGCCAATACCCGGCAGGTACCCCAGGCTTTTTGATTGTGTCACGGCCTCATCTGCCATCAGCATTGCCTCGTCCACATCAAAATTCTTTATTTCCTCGCCCAATTTCAGGCGCGTATCAATTCTGCCTTTCTCATCAGTTTGGATGGCAAGTAAATCCTGCAGCTCCTTATACCGTGGAGTATCTATCATAAATAAATTTCTTGGGGGGTATAAAAGTAAATTAAATGTTGGTGGTAAGCAAGTAGAAGAAATGTGCAGGGGGATAAAGAACTGGTAAAATTGCAGGGAATGCGGAAAATGAAACAGTGCGTAAAATACCTATGAATTAATACTCCAAAGGTTCCATGCTCGTATGTCGCACAGTAAGTATTTTGATTTCTGTTTGCAATATCCTGTAAACAACGCGGTAATGATGCATTTCAAATGCCCGGTAGCTTCCGTCATTAAGACGTTTGTATTTGTCCGGGGGATATTTTTGAGGATGCTCCGAAAGGGCCATGCAAGCGGATAATATCTCTTACTTTACTTTAAGCGAATTTTTGGGAGAATCCTTTTTTATGTAGTCACATGCCTGCTTAAGTTGAACCTTTGCAGCGTTTACCATGTTAACTTTCAGTCCTTTCCTTACCATGACTCTGCTTCCTTAACAACGTCTTCAATTGAAGTGAATTCCCCGTTGTTGTATTGCGCCTCTGCTGCATCCAGTTCCTTATTGTACTGTTCAATAGTCAGCCGTTGTGGAACTTTAGCACCCTCTTCCAATTTAACCCCCTTGCCAGGCATAAGAATTGCAGCTAGCTTTTTGATGACAGCTTCGCTGTTCACGTCAGCAATGCACTTGATTAGTTTTAATTTCTCCAGCTCAATATTCATAGTGTAAAATTACGACATTAATCAAATAGTATCAAAAACATTAGAATCATATTGTCTTTATCATCTTGTATTTTGGAAATTTTGAAACCTAAGTCATTACATATAAAACTCCCTAAACGCCACCCCCACCTTCACCTCCGCTCTTTTTCCTTTAGGAAAAATGCCATAAACAGAAGAGCCTGTTCCGGTCATTGATGCATAAATAGCGTCACCCAGGTATAGCTGCTGTTTTATTGATGCAAGTTCGGGGTGCGCTTTAAAAACAGGCGCTTCAAAATCATTGCCGATATTTCCCTGCCAGTTTTCAACACTTAATTTGTCTAAGGTACTCAGATTGTAAGCAGGTGGCTTTGGTGTTATCTCTGAGAAGGCAGTAACTGTGGATACATGCACATCCGGGCAAATAAGCTGGATGCTATAAGGCGACAGATCTATGGTTACATCCGTCATTTGCTCGCCCCTGCCGGTGGCGAACTTAGGAGTGTTGTATATAAAGAACGGGCAGTCGCTGCCAAGCTGTAGTGCAAAATCAGCTAAATGCTCTTTATCATATCCAAGCTGAAAAAAATCATTCAGCAACCGAAGCATAAACGCTCCGTCGGCAGAACCGCCGCCAAGGCCCGCACCCATGGGGATGATCTTGTGGAGGTAAATATCCAACGGCTTTATTTTGCCGGGGCAATTTGATTTCAACAGCTCATAGGCCTTCCACACCAGGTTATCTGTATTGTTACCGTTTATCAGAAGGCCGCTGGTATGTATTTTTGTTTCTTTGGCGGGAGTTATTTCCAGCACATCTTTCAGCCCACCGTCCGCCGATGTTGAAGCTAAGGCGGACAAAGGGTAGAACACAGTTTCAATATCATGATAACCATCCTCACGGCGGCGGGTAACATTTAAGCCCAGGTTAATCTTGCAATTTGGAAAGCAAAGCATACAAAGGGTGAAATTAGATTGCTAATGAATTGATATGCTTACTTGTATTGACACTCATGTTTTTTTACTATTATAAAGATACAAACAAGATACAAATTAAGCTTTCTGAAAGAATCATATTACCTGTTTGGGTAAAAATAGGCAAAAAGCTTTGGGATTTCATTTGTAGAATTAGTAAGGGCA
Organism: uncultured Bacteroidota bacterium; assembly: GCA_903839875.1. Classification (GTDB taxonomy): domain Bacteria; phylum Bacteroidota; class Bacteroidia; order Chitinophagales; family Chitinophagaceae; genus Nemorincola. The sequence goes on along the minus strand of CAIMDZ010000098.1, from coordinate 19,474 downwards.
TTGTAGGTATAGTATACGACGACTACTACAATAACAAACCTCATTTTGCCTTTTTTGGTTTGTTTATTGTATTGGGATACATTATTAATTCAAAATCAACCACATAATTTTCCTTATTTAGTTCCATGCTGGTACCGTTTATTCCTATTTTGGTGAAAATTGTTTCAAAAGCCATGGCACCTTCATTATTACTTCTTTTATTAAGGTATTTGTAAGATTTTATTTTCCCATACTGTTCATGCAAGGAATAAATTATTTGCGGAGTCCAGCGATTTTTTTCAAAACATCTTTGATTCGGGTTAAACAAATAAACAATACTGTCTCCCTGCTTATTATTGTAGAATTTCATGAACTTCCCCATCACTATTTTGTAATCTGGTTTTTTTGTCTGCGAAACAGCCACAAAAGATTGAAGGAAAAATGCAACGAAAAACAAATACTTCATTTGTCAAAAATAGATCGAAATTTCACTTTTTAAGAGTTATAGCCAAAAATGTGAAGAATAATTTCTCATTTTTTTCGGTTTTGCATCTACTTGTATATACGTTTGTAATGAGAATCCTTTGGGTTGAGCGTTTTGTAACACTCGAAGCTACTATTTGCAGGTCAGATCAATGAACCCCTAAAGTTTTAGGTTGGGTTTCTGTATATTTTCATTTGTGTTTCCGGGAAAGTAATTTGTATTCCTCTCCGTAAAGGAAATTGTATATTCGTTACGCTCAATTCATATAATAATGCCTAAACAGTCTAAGAAAAAAAATCAAAAAATAAAGATCAATGCCATAATAAGCAGTGAGGTAAAAGATTATGGCAATGATCCGTTTTTTATTAAAAAGGCTAATGAATCAAAAGCTTTTTTAGAGAAACATGGCTTTCCGGAAGAATTGATGAAAAAGAGATAGGGACTGGCATATCCATTCGCAGATAATTCTTTAATGTTCCTGGAGAGATGTTTTATCCGGGCGTATGTTTCTATAATTGCAAGCGTTGTCTGCGTAGCTATATTACTTTTCAGGATTGTTGCCAGCATATATAAACCTTTTTCGGTAAATGCTTTTGGTTTTACAGTTGCATGTTTCAAATTATTGAACCGGTGGAAATTTTCCACCAGTTCATTTTTTTCATCCATTGTTAGAGTAAAATATATCCTTCCGGAAATTTATCAGGATTATTTTTAACAGCTTTGTTTATCTCGCGTGTCTCTGTTCCATAAAGTGCTGCTACATCGCTATCTAAGATAACTTTCTGGTTTCTTAGCTCAATGATTTTATTATCAACTTCATCAAATTTTACGAGATCAGCCATACGCTTTTATTTTGCGGAGTAAAATTTCGATTGCAAAATAAATAAAAGAACAGAAATGTGCCTGTCTCCAGCGGGTAGGCATTATAAAATTTCCTGAATACGGCTTATTCCGCTACTATTTCCCGGGGGGTGATCTTAAATGTGAACAGGCGCTGGGTAATGTAGCTGAGTACGGCAATAAAAATACAAATGAAGGTATAAGCTATAGTGGGGTGAAGCGAAGGCAAAGAATACGCAAAGAGCTTGACCATTATATACGCGAGTAGAATAAATGATACGGTGGTTAATGCATACCTGAACAACTGAATACGGCCATGTAAATTTGATTCCGGGTAAACAATGTGCCGGGACAAAATGAAGCCGGCAGGCAGGCTGATCGAATTGGCTAAGATCCATGCGCCTACTTCAGGGGCAATATTTAGCCCCAGAATATGTGTAGCTGACCTGTGCAGTATAAAATTTATGGCAATATACTCAAGAAATATACTCAACAATGTATTAGCCCCGCCACAGGCAAGATAACGAAAGGGTTGGGCAGGTATAAACCTGGCAAACGGCTTGTGAAAAAAATCAATGATCCCTACTATAATATGTCTGGCAGTTGTATACAAGTCTTAAAATTGATGGAAAAGGTAAGGTAATTTTCTTAAATATATCCAACATTAGCATAAAAAACATAAACAGGCAATATATGGGGTTTCATCAGTATCAGGGCGCAAAGGAGATGCGATAAGGTGTAAAGTGCTTACTGAGGGTGAAATTATGCGTATTTTTGAAATTCCTGTGAGAAAGGTGGTGTATTTTTGTATTTTACTTTGATTTGAAATAATACACTTTAGACTTTCGACTTAAACAAATGAACGAGGTAATCAGACTGATAGACATCCGCAAAAGCTATTACTTAGGTAAGCAGGAACTGCCTGTGCTAAAGGGCATTGACCTCATCATTGGCCAAAGCGAATATGTGGCACTAATGGGGCCTTCGGGTTCGGGCAAGTCTACGCTCATGAATATCCTCGGCTGTCTCGATACCGCCTCCAGCGGACAATACATTCTCAATGGCAAGGACGTAAGTAACATGCTGGACGACCAGCTTGCAGATGTCAGGAACCAGGAAATAGGTTTTGTTTTCCAGCAATTCAACCTGCTGCCCCGCCTTACTGCATGGGAAAATGTGGCGCTGCCGCTTATTTATGCCGGAGCCGGAAAAAAGGAGCGCGAAGAACGCGCCCGCGAAATGCTGAATAAAGTCGGACTCTCAGATCGGGGCCACCACAAACCCAATGAGCTTTCGGGCGGACAAAGCCAGCGTGTAGCCATTGCCCGCGCGCTCATCAATAACCCGTCACTGCTGCTTGCCGATGAACCTACCGGCAACCTTGACAGCAGGACCTCTATCGAGATCATGGACCTGTTCAGCAAAATCCATGAATCAGGAAATACTGTAGTGCTCGTAACCCATGAGGAGGATATTGCTAAACACACCCACAGAGTAATAAGAATACGCGATGGTATGGTGGAAACCGACGCCAGGCAGGTGCCATATATTACATCAGCCATTCACTAAATCATATAATGTCATTGTATCCGGTATTTCATGAGGATTACAACATGATGCAGCGTTTAAGCCACATCAACAGATTTGGATTTACAGACCGGCAAGTATATTTGTGATAGCTAATTCTTAACCTGCCGATGTATGTCTATTGAAAACGCTACATTTAAAGTGCGAAATCGTACTGTCGAGATAAAATGGGTATCATTATATTGTGACCAAATACTGGATAATTATATCAACAAACACAAAGACCATGATTTGAAATTCTTACAAATTGCCAAACTTTTAAAAACCTGCACAATTTTTGAACGGTTTAAAGGGAAGACATGGTATGCTTATAATAAAATTAACGGCATAGGTTATAGAGTTGTTTTAATTTTAACCCCTAAATTTGCAGTAATAAAAACCTGTTATCGTTATGGCTATACAGAAAATAGATAAATACGCTGACTATCGTTACAAGATTCAGTCTCAAACAGAATTGGAGGAAGCCCAATGGCTGATAGAGGAAGGTGATTTCAAAGATCTGGATGATTATATTAATTGTCTGACTCGTGCTGAGATCAGGCGAATGAAACGGGAGGATGCCGAAAAAAAGAAACGTGCAGATGCACGTAAAACAAAGCGCATCGAAACAGTGAAAAAAAATCATGCTGCATAAATCTCATTTACTCACAGTTTTATGGCGAATCAAAAATTTTAAAAACATGGGGAAGCCCCTTTAGGGGTTTGGGGTTTTTATGTTCAGGATATACACAAAAACAGGCGATAAAGGAGGCACAAGCCTGATAGGTGGGGTGCGTGTGCCCAAGAGCCATATACGGATAGAAAGCTACGGCACTGTTGATGAATTGAATTCGTACATCGGTATGGTCAGCGACTTGTGCAACAATTCCCTGATCACCGATTCACTGCGTGAAATTCAGGATCGCTTGTTCACCGTAGGCTCAGTGCTGGCAACCGATCCCGGCAAGGATGTAAAAATGAAATTACCCGATCTGCATGATGCAGATGTAACCTGGCTGGAACAAAAAATAGATGAAATGAATGAGGTACTTCCTGAGATGCGTTCATTCATTCTTCCGGGAGGTAATCTTGCATCGTCCACCTGCCATGTTGCCCGTTGTGTGTGCCGCAGGGCCGAGAGAATCTGCGTAGCGATGCAGGAACAGAACGAGCCGGTTCCGCCACTGGTAATTAAATATCTCAACAGGCTTTCTGATTATCTCTTTGTTCTGGCACGCTACATAAGTCATCTGAATAACGCGCCCGAAATTCCATGGCGGGCACGGTTATAAAAGATGCAGAAAGATTTGAAACACTGACAAAACGAACCGGTGATTTTCACATTCCCGATTTTCTCAAAAATGCAACTCCATGTGAATTTTCACATTCCTTCATTGTCATCGTGCGCAACGCCGAACGGCACATTATCACATTAAGATCAATGAAACCACCTGCCGGTGCGGGTTTGAATCTTGTAATAAAAAGTAATGGTGAGTGTTGAATACGCGTCTTTATTGCTTGGATTGCCCCTCAGGTTCCCTGCTGCATTCGTCGGCCCCAGCCCCGATGAAGCTTCTTTATCTGCTACCGACTGTGCCAATGCAGCGTCATGCGGAGAAAGATGTTCTTTAAAAGCGGCATAGCCAACATACTTGCCACTCACTCCATCCAGGTAATCAGTGAATGTATAGCGGTACATATACTCTACACCCAGGTTGAGGTGCTGGCCAATATCCCACTTGTATCCAATAGCTATTGGTATTGCAGGTTGCCATTGAGAATATTGTTTGGGATAACCGTTGCCCCAGCCTTGTCCTTCCAGGTGCAGATTGTAGGTATTTACCCATGGGCCATCACTGCCAGCCTGGCTCATCTGGTTAAAGTGAAAGATGGAGAGACCCAGGCCAATGAAAGGTTGTCCTTTTTTATTTGCCCTTCTGCTTTCCGGGTTCGATCTGAAAGGCAGCCATTCCATAAGGAAAGTGCCTTCAAAAATATAGTCCTTGGCAGTTTGCGCCCTGGCCAGCCGCTGGTATGCATCAGAACCCTGGAAGGGAGCGCTGCCAGCCGCATTTTTGTTCCAGTTATCCGAAGCATATAACGCGCCGTAATTTAATTGCATGCGGACACCAAAACACGGATGCACCGAATACCTGCCAAACAGCCCGCCCAGAAACGCCATCTTATCAAAGTAATGGCCGTTGGTATAATGGGTAATAGGAGACTTGGTGCCCACATCTCCCCACAGGTCACTCATGCCAAAATTGAGGCCTATGCCCCAGCCATCTGGTTCAACATATATCCTTGATGCATTTTGAGCACGTGAAGTAAAGCCAATGGTTAAGCAAATAAACAGTACCAAAAGCCTTTTGGCAAACATGGGTCGCATGTAGAGAAATTTTAAAGGTTGAAGATATAAATTATTTTCCTTTAAACACAGGTTTTCTTTTTTCAATAAATGCATTAGTCCCTTCTTTCATGTCTTCTGTAGTAAAACAGGCCCCGAAACGGTCAATTTCATGGTTGAATCCGTTAGGGTCGCTTTTTGCAGCTTCATTTACGCAGGCAATCACTTTTGCCACCGCAACAGGCGCCTTAAGTTGAATCTTTTGCAGTATTTCTTTGGTTTTGGGCAACAACTCCTCAAGGGTGACAACATGATTAACCAACCCAATTGCTTTGGCTTCATCTGCAGCCACCATATCGCCGCTCATAATCATTTCCATGGCCTTGCCTTTTCCGACCAGCTGTGTCAGCCGCTGGGTTCCGCCATAACCGGGAATTAACCCCAGGTTAACCTCAGGCTGCCCGAATCTGGCATTTGCAGATGCCAGCCTGAAATGGCAGGCCATGGCCAGCTCGCAACCTCCGCCCAGAGAAAAACCATTCACCGCTGCAACTACCGGTTTAGGACAATTTTCTATTTTGTCAAATACAAGATCCTGGCCTTTTTTTGCAAGCTCAGCGCCTGCGCCTGCATCCAAACCTATGAACTCGCTGATATCAGCCCCGGCCACAAATGCTTTTTCACCTGCACCTGTAATAATGACGCTTTTTATTTCATCATTCCTGTATACTTCATCTATCGCCTGCCCAAGCTCTGTTATCACATCTTTATTCAGGGCATTCATTTTATCAGGCCGGTTTATCGTTATTACCAGCGTCCCTTTTTCTAATTCGGTAAGTATTGTCTGATACATCTTTTCAATTTTTGGTTGACCATTCACTTCCAATCTGTGTTCCATGCTATTTATATGTTTAAATATTTTTTGACTCTATTTAATATCCACAAACATCCTACCCGCGAACTTTCTACTTACTACTCACATTAAATCTGCTCTATGTTCATTTACCCACTGATCAATGTAGTGAGCGATCTCTGAAGTAGGCGCACCGGGTGCAAATAATTTGCCTACACCTATATCATGCAACTGCTTCATATCCTGCTCAGGTATAATGCCGCCACCGGTTACCAGTACGTTTTTCAATCCCTTTTCCTTCATCAGCAGCATTATCTTCGGAAAAACGGTCATATGCGCACCGCTCAGAATGCTGATACCTATGGCGTCTACATCCTCCTGTAAAGCAGTATTGACCACCATGTCAGGCGTTTGTCTGAGACCGGTATAAATCACCTCCATACCCGCATCACGCAACGATGTGGCAACTACCTTTGCACCCCTGTCGTGACCATCAAGCCCAACCTTTGCCACCAATACACGGATCGGACGTTTCATATTTGCTTGCATTATTCAATTTCTGCGCCGCCCGGCCTGGCCGGGTGGCCGGGCAAAAGTAGACAAAAAAAGGAGATATTCCGGCAGGTGAGCATATGATAGTAATCATGAAAATATAAGTGAGGACCCTGTTGTTAGATGACCTAGGGCCGGCAAACATGGTCTGCGTAAATAGTGGTTGTTTTGATTGGGAGTTGTTACAATATTATCGTAGTGCATATAAATTTATTATTGCACTATCTGGTTAGACCATGTTTGTAAAAATTACCGTGGAATTATTTATACTTCGCGCGGCATAAATCAGTGCAAGAAAATGGTTCACGCAAAGGCGCAGAGGCGCAAAGACATGAGTAATAATTGTTTGCTAATAAACACATTATGTAGTTATCAAGCTCGCAAAATCCATGTTTCGTTAATGCACTATTCTATCCCGTTTGCAGTATAGCACATTAAAGAAAGCCCAGCAATGGAAGAATAACGCTCACGGTAATATCATATTAGATATAGATTTAACTCTAAACATATACTTTTGCTTTTTTTTTGTACTTTTGCACCTTCTTTTAATAATATTGGGAGTTAATATATAAATTGGGGCATCTATGCCATTTACTACTTTGAACAATGAATCATTCCATGCTTTATTTAATTATGCCAGTATTGGTATTTTGATTGCTGATGGGAAAGGGGAGATTCAGATGGTGAATAAGTTTATCGAACACCAGTTTGGATATAAGGAGGGGGAACTGGTAGGGAAAAAAGTAGAAATGCTGATACCCAAAAGGTATTCAGAAAGGCATATCAAGCATCGCGAAAAATTCAGCCACGACCCCCACAGCCGTCCTATGGGGCTTGGTATGGAGCTCGCCGGATTAAAAAAAGACGGTACGGAATTTCCTGTAGAAGTAAGCCTGGGTAACTATAAGATAGGAGATAAAAGTTTTGCTCTTGCTTTTATCAACGACATTACGCAGCGAAAAGAAACAGAGCAGGCTATTGTGCAGTTGAATGCCCACCTGGAAGAAAAAGTTAAGGAGGGCAGCCAGTCGCTGGCGCTTACAGTAGAGCAGCTTGGGTCGCAGATCAGGGAAACAGAGCGGAAAGACAACGAACTTCAGCGGGTAAATACCTTCCTCAATAACATATGGAACCATGCAGGGGCCATGATCATTGTTTGCGACAAGGATGGTATTATCCAGATATTCAACCCGGCTGCTGAAAAAGCGCTTGGTTATAATGCCAGCGATATTGTACACAACCGGTCGCTGGTAACCTTCCATACCAGGGAGGAACTGGAAAGCAGGGCTGAAGCTCTGTCTGCGGAGCTGGGAAGGCCACTGTCGCCCAATTTCGATGTTTTTGCAGCCCTTGTTTCATTAAAACAAGGCAATAACGAAGAGTGGCATTATGTAAGAAAGGATGGCAGTACCTTCTTTGTTTCAGTGAATTTTACCGCCATCATGGATGGGCGTAATAATATTACGAGCTACCTGGCCATTGCCGTTGATATCTCTGAAAAGAAAATAGCTGAAACAGAACTCCGGGCTACCCTGCAAAAGGAAATGGAACTGAACGAATTAAAATCGCGATTTGTTTCCATGGCTTCGCATGAATTCAGGACGCCGCTGAGCGCGGTATTGTCTTCAGCCTACCTTTTATCCAAATACCTTAAGGCCGAAGACCAGCCGCAAAGGGATAAGCATATTCAACGTATTATTTCTTCGGTAACCTCACTCACAGAGATACTGAACGATTTCCTTTCTGTCGGTAAAATTGAAGAAGGGAATATTCATGCCAGGTATAGCGAGTATGATGTGAAGGAGCAAATGATAGATGTGATACAGGAGCTGCAGCATTTGCTGAAAAGAGGGCAGCATATATCTTACAGGCACTCAGGCAGGGACACGGTTGTTTCCCTTGACCCCTCAATGGTAAAGCATATAGTGGTCAATTTATTGTCGAATGCCGTTAAGTTTTCTCATGAACAATGTGCTATAGAGTTGAATACTGAAAAAAAAGACGGTATATTTATACTTTCTGTAAAAGATCACGGCATAGGAATTCCCCGGGATGACCAGGAGCATTTGTTTAAGCGGTTTTTCCGTTCCTCAAATGTTACCAATATCCAGGGTACCGGATTGGGTTTGCATATTGTGAGCAAGTATGCAGAACTTATGAACGGGACGATAGATTGTGAAAGTGAAGAGGGGTCGGGAACTAAGTTTACGATCACTTTCAATAGTAAGAATTGATTAATACTAATTCCTAGACAAGCAAAATAGTTTACTGCGCGATTTGTGCTGAGCAGTTAATTTATTTTGAAAAAGCGCGCAAACTACACGTTTCAAAATATAAAAAAGGAAAAATAATGGAAAGTAAAACGATACTGATCATAGAGGACAATGAAGACATCAGGGACAATGTTGCGGAGATTCTTACGCTCTCAAATTATAAGGTATTACTTGCCGCGAACGGCAAGGAAGGCATAGATCTGGCACAAAAGAAAAAGCCCGACCTGATCATCTGTGATATTATGATGCCGGGGGTGGACGGGTATGGTGTATTGCATGTGCTGAACAAAGATCCGGAAACGCAGAACATACCTTTTATCTTCCTGACGTCGAAAAGCGAGCGCGGAGATTTCCGTACAGCCATGGAGCTGGGCGCCGATGATTATATTACCAAGCCTTTTGCAGGAAATGAATTGCTGAATGCATTAGAGAGCCGTTTCAGGAAACTGGAGATACTGAAGAAGAACCTGACTCCCGACCTTGCGGGTTTAGGTGAGCTTATGTCGGCCATTTCGAATAAAAAAACACTTGAAGAACTGACGAGCGAAAGCAATTCAAATACATTTAAAAAGAAGCAGGTTATTTACAAAGAAGGCGCGCATCCTCACTACCTGTATTTTATTCTGAAAGGAAAGGTAAAGACCTACAAAACCCATGAGGATGGAAAGGACCTGGTGATGGACCTGTATAGCGAAGGCGATTTTTTCGGTTATGTGACCTTGCTGGAAGGAGGCACCTACAAAGAAACCGCGGAAACAATAGAGGAAACGGAACTTGCCTTTATTCCAAAGAAAGATTTCGAAGACCTGGTAAACAGCAACCCGGTTATTGCCAAAAAATTTATCGGGATGCTTGCAAAGAATTTACTGGAAAAGGAAAAACAGCTTTTAGGCATTGCTTACAACACACTGCGTAAGAAGGTAGCCGAGGCGCTTGTGAGCATGCTGAAGAAGTATCACATTAATAAGAAGGAGCCGTACCTGATAGATATAAGCAGGGATGATCTTGCTACCATAGCAGGTACCGCAACGGAATCGCTGATACGTACATTGAGCGATTTCCGCGATGAAAATCTGATAGAGATAAAGAGTGGCAAGGTAATTATCACCAATGATAAAAAACTGGAGAACCTGATCAGGTAAGGAACGTTGGCACCGTTCCTGTTGCGCCTGAAAGGAAAAAAGTAAAGGGTTTACAGGGAAGAGTTTGCCTTGAGCATCTTTTAAACCGCACTCAGTTTATTATTTCAACCTAAGCCAGCCATATTAATTTTTGACCCCGACCTCCCGGTGAAAAACCGGCAGCTTGTCCCGGTCGGGGTAACATGCCTCAGGATGTAAATTCTTTCCCGCTGAATTGTAAACAAAAGTGCGGGTTACTATTACATATACTCAGCAGCGAACTGGTTAAATTCCTGCCTTAATTCCTGAACAGTTTTTTGTTCTGTTTCGAATTTCTGACCCAGGTTGAAGTGATGACTTAATAAAACACCATCAATGTAACCGGCTGTAGATACTTTAGCCTCTGTTGCAGTGATCTTGATGTTGGATTTGATGTCGTGTTTCAGTTTGTGAATATTCTCGCTTTGTATCTCAAACTGATTTTCGTAATGCTCCACCTGCTTCATTACTTCGGGATGAGAGTTTTTGCCGGCTACCTGTGTGAGCCTGTTTTTGAGGATAGTGATTTCTTCTTTGTAGAAATCCAAACCGCGCAACCAATCACTATGCGCGTTACTCATGTGGGTGATGCTGATCTTTTCCATGTTTATTTATTTTTTTTTAACGAAGTTATCACTGGTTTTAAAAAAATACTATGATGTTGGTCATTAAAAAATACCACTGTTAATGCAGTATAAAATTAGACAAAAATTCTACTATCCAACTAATTATTGAAATTTTTTTGAGCAGTTATCTTTCGGATTTTGCTTTTATAGCTTAAAAGCCCCTTTCGGGCCTAATGAATAAATGTTTCTTTAATTCAAATGAAAAATATTAATTTAAAGTTTAAAATAATAATATATCTGGCTTTCTGAATTGTTTTCAGGAAAAATTAACGTAACTTTCGGTTGGTAAATTTTTTTTAGTATGTTTACCATTCATTTAGTGAACATGATCATTTATTTAAGGCACGGCTCATGAAAAAACTTTATTTACGATTACTATTATCCGGGAATAACCTGCGTGCAAAAGCCGCGGGTGTTTTTCTCTTAGCTATTACCCTATCGAGTATTAGCTTCTCCGCTTTTTCACAGGTAACCATTGGTGTTGCCAATGATACTGTGATATGCAGCAGAACAGCTGTAACAGGTTCACTTCCTTCGTGTACAACGCTTGGCGCCATAACGATTACTGAAACAACCAATACGGATTTTTCAACGGGAATTGACTTATTAATGCTGACCCCCCCTCCCGGCTGGCAATTCTGTACAGGAACAACTCCAACGCCTACCTGGCTTGGCACAGGGGACATTACTCTGGTAACCGCAGGACCTTTTTCCAGTGGAAGTCTGACCCTCAGTATCACCTGTGGCGGTACTGTAAAACACGACCAGATCACTATTACAGGGTTACAGGTTCAGCCACTTACTGTAACAGCGCCATCCGGAAATATAACTGCGTCAACTTCCGTAGGCATATTCGCTATTACTACAGGCATCGCTGGTACCAGTTTCGGTAAGCTGCGAGTTATACCTGCTTTTATTACCAACCCGATTGCGCCTTCTACCAGTTTGTGTACAGGCCATTGTATTACATTAACAGATCCAACTCCCGGCGGCACCTGGTCGAGCAGTAATACAGCCGTTGCTACAGTTACGGGAGCCGGCGTGGTATGCCCGCTGACTGCAGGCTCTGTGACAATCACCTATACAGTTTCAGGCTGCCCTACAAGTATTACCTTTGTCGTAAGCGCTTCGCCTGCGCCCATCACGGGTTCGCATAACATGTGTGCATGGTATGATTCTCTCACGGTATGTGATGCCACAACCGGTGGTCTTTACAGTAGTACCGGTGTTACTACCTTCAACATTGGTGGTGGCTGTGGTAAAGTAAAGGCCAACATGCAGGGTGTGGACACAATAATATATGTTACACCAAATGGTTGCTCATCAGTAGTTATTCTCACTGTTAATCCATTACCGGCTGTTTTCATGTCGCCACCCTACAGTGTATGTGTAGGGCTTACCAAGATATTAACCGACCCTCCGGGCCCCGGCACATGGTCGAGCAGTGTAACCACGATTGGATCGGTGGCATCGTTTTTCCCTGATACCGGTGTAGTTACCGGCCTTCTTCCGGGTGTTTTCAAATTGACATATACATTATCAGGTACAGGATGTAAAACAGACACGCCATTTACGGTTAACCCAAACCCGGGGCCTATTGCAGGGCCGACATCGGTTTGTGAGCTTTCTACCATTCTGATGTCTGATATTACACCCTTCGGCGGCTGGTCTTCTACTGATACATCTGTTGCTACTATTGATACTTTTACAGGATTACTTACCGCGCGTCACTGGGGTACTACCGTAATACTTTACCGGTTATCCACCGGATGCGAAACGCTTACTACAGTCACGGTAAATCCATTACCTGCAGATATTACCGGGGTTGGGGTGGTGTGTGTTGGCTCAACTACTACTTTATTTGATGCTACACCGGGTGGCAGGTGGTCAACTATCAATCCCGGTATAGGCACTATTGACTCCCTTTCGGGTGTTGTGGGCGGAATTGCACCGGGTACGGTGGTCATGTATTATACCACCAGTGCAGGTTGCCAGAAGTCATTTGTTGTAACCGTAAACCCGGTACCGGATCCCATTACCGGGCCAAGGGTTGTTTGTGTCGGGTCTTACATTGTAGATACGGAAATTACAACAGGCGGCGCATGGATTACCAGCGACCCAACTATAGCTACTGTGGATTCTGCAGGATATATATATGGATGGTCTACCGGTTTTGTAACTATTTGTTACACCCTGCCAACAGGTTGCATGGCGTGTGTGGTTATTACAGTTAATCCTACACCGGGGCATATTACGGGGCCGGATACAGTGTGCGTTGGGAATACCATACATTTAAGTGATCCTATGCCCGGTGGTATATGGACAAGCAGTTTTCCACTGATTGCCACTGTGGATACACTGGGCAACGTAACTGGCGTCCATGCAGGTATTGTTACTATTACTTATTCTTTAGGAGCATGTTATACTACATATGTTGTGACCGTAGATCCGCTGCCTGACTCCATTTTAGGACCCAGCAGTGTGTGCCAGGGAGATTCGGTACATTTAACTGATACCATCTCTGGTGGCACATGGACCAGCAGCGACCCCACCTATGCTACTGTTAATTTTTACACAGGTTGGGTAACAGGTGTTGCCACGGGGTCGTGTTATATTACGTATACGGTCGCCGGTGGATGTTATGTAGTGTTCTACATGGCTATTAATGCCAAAGCGCCAATTACCGGACCATTGACTGTTTGTGTTGGCGAAACCATAAATCTAAACAATGCAGATCCAAATCCTGCGGCAACATGGACATTGAGTGATCCTGTACACGCTACTATTACTTCATCAACGGTTATTCCGCTGGCTTCTGCAAATATCCTTGGCAATGTCTCCGGAACTGATACGGTTTTTTATACACAACATACTACAGGCTGTCAATCATATGTTGTAGTAACCGTCAACCCGATAACCCCGATCTTTGGGGCAACAGCGGTTTGTGTGGGTTCTGATACCAGTGTATTTGATGCTACCCCCGGTGGTGTATGGAGCAATACAAATCCATTAATTCTTTCCATCAACGGGTTAACGGGTAAGGTGCATGGTGTGAGCGCTGGTGTTGATACCATTAAATATACCATTAGTGCAACAGGATGTATGGCATGGATGATATTTACCGTAAATCCTTTGCCAACCCCTATATATGGCCCAACACAGGTATGTATGGGTGATACCAGCAGGTTGTATGATACTACCGCAGGCGGTGCATGGACGGCAGTCAACGGGAACGCGACCATAGACGCAACAGGATTAGTGACAGGCGTAATTGCAGGTATGGATACTATCTATTACCAACTCAACCCGTCAGGTTGCTACATGATATATGTAATTACCGTAAACCAGATTTCCCCGATAAATGGTCCTGACAGTGTATGCGTTGGTTCATCTATCCATTTGTATGATACCAGCCTTGTTGGCGGTGTGGGTGGCGTGTGGTCGAATCTCTATCCTGTTACCGGCTCGGTAAGTCCCGGCGGAGATTATTACGGACTGAATGCAGGCGTAGATACCGTTTATTATACTATGCCTTCCGGGTGCAAGGCATTTATAAGTATTACGGTTAATCCGCTGCCGGGTCCGATCATTGGCCCGCCCACTTTGTGTACCGGTCAGTCTTTTGTGTATACTGATGTTGCAGGTCCGGGTATGTGGACAAGCAGTAATCCGGGAGTTGCCATTATTGGGTCTGCGTCAGGCCTGGAGACAGGCATTAGTGCGGGAACGACTATAGATACATTCAGGCTGTTTACCGGAGGCTGTTATGTAACTATGGTGGTTACCGTTAACCAGACTCCTCCGGCTATCGTCGGACCCAGCCATCTGTGCAGGGGAGACAGCGCTATTTACACTATTCCCACTGCCGGCGGCGTATGGAGCGATCCTCCGCCCAATTCGGTGCTGCAGCTTACAGTTGTTGGTGTTACTGCGCATGTAACCGCTCTTATGGTTGGCGTGGATACCATTCTTTATACCATACCCAGCAGCGGATGCTCGACCGGGAAAACAATCACTGTTAATCCGATACCAATAATAACGGTAGATTCGATTCCTCCGATAAAATGTAAGTATGACCCGGTAGTGCTGATAGCCAGGGGCGCAGGTCCGGGTGGTACTTATGTCTGGGCCCCCACCTATGCACTCTCTAATCCTACCAGCTTTACAACAGTTGCAAACCCCACGGTTACTACTACATACACTGTAACCGGAACTGATGTCTGGGGCTGCGACAGCTTTGCAACTGTGACGGTGAAAGTGGATGATTCACTCAACCATATTAAAATCGTTGGCCTTGACAGTATTTGTGAAGGCACCTGCGATACCCTTAAGGCTTCAGGCCGTGCGGGTAGCTATTTCAACTGGCACCCTGCTTCAGCCTTATCTTGTACCATATGCGATACCGTGGTGGCATGCCCTACCAAGACTACGCTGTACTGGGCTGTGGCTATTGATGATATAGGATGTAAAGATTCGGTATCATTCAGAGTAACAGTGAACCCGCTGCCGATAATAGGTGAGCGGCCAAATCCTGCGGTGGTTTGTAAGCATACGCCAATGCAGGTTAACATGTACACGACGAATACAGACGATTTGACGACAAAATGGGCATGGAGTCCAAACCTGTTCCTGTCCTGCGACTCGTGCGCTAATCCGATACTTACCGATACCAATAACATTGTGTATAACGTAACGGCAACAACTATTTACGGATGTTCTGATTCCTTTAAAGTGAAGGTTTCGGTACTGGATACGAATGTGAATAAGATAAGTATTGACACCAACATCTGTGCCGGTACAGCTGCAACGCTTGTCGTTAGCAGCCATAGCCTGTACAGCAACCTGGATGTGCCCACATTTTTCTGGTATCCCGATAGTAATTCGCTGAGCAACCCGGATAGCACCTGGACATTGGCATTCCCCAATGTGACCAGGACCTATTCGGTTGCGATACATGAGAACGCCTGCTTCAGCGATACGCTTTCAGTGACGGTATTTGTGCAGCCATACCCGCAGATTATACTTACACCCATATCACCCGATTATATCGTTGCGGGTACACCAACACAGTTAACCGCAACCGTGCTGAATACACTGGTCAAAACTTACCTGTGGAAGCCGCCAACATCGCTGACCTGTGATACCTGCTATACTACGGTGGCTATACCGACGGTAACAACGACCTATACGGTAACGGTAACATCAATATATGGTTGCGTTTCCGAGGATTCTGTGAAACTAATATTGTCATGTGATAACAGCCAGGTATTCATACCGAACACCTTTACACCCAACGGAGACGGAAAGAATGACCGGTTCTTCATAAGCGGTAAAGGGCTGAGTATTATCAGGAATTTTAGTGTATATAACAGGTGGGGACAACTGTTGTTTGAAGCTCATAATATTCCGCCGAATGATCCGGGATACGGATGGGACGGAACTTTCAAAGGGCTGGTGCTGGAACCTGATGTATTCATTTATATAGTTGAAGCGCAATGCGAATTGGGTGGAACGCCGTTTAAGTATAAGGGCGACGTATCCATAGTGAAGTAATGTTATTAATAATGCAATAAATCGAGAACGATGAAACGTTTTTTAACCATATTTTCGGCTGGTATCTTATTAGGTACGAGTTTTACTGGCAAGGCCCAGGATATACATTTTTCCCAGTTCTGGGAGAATGAGATATTTCACAACCCTGCCCTTACAGGTGTGTTCAGCGGAGAATATAAGTTCGGGCTGGATTACCGTTCGCAATGGGGATCTGTTGCCACACCGTTCAATACGGTGATGTTGTCGGGAGAAACGCGGATACTGGTGAACAGGGAAATAGGCGACTTTATCAGCTTCGGCCTGGCATATACCCATGACAAGGCAGGTACCATCAACTTCACCAGTGACCAGATCTATCCGGCTATAGCATACAACAAAGCACTGGAAGACGTACATAATACCTACCTGTCGGTTGGATTTACAGCAGGGTACCTTAGCCGTTCCGTTGATCAGAGTTTGATGACATTCAGCAGCCAGTATTTAAACAGCAGTTACAGCGCTAATAACCCGTCGGGTGAAACCTACGTATACAGGGGGTTGCATAATTACGATATTGGCGCGGGTGTCAGCATCAACAGCTCGCTTGATATCAATAGTACTATGAATTACTATTTAGGAGCATCAGTATACCACATCAATCACCCTACCGAGATTTTCAACGGTGGTGATGTAACTTCCAAATTACCCATGAAATGGGAATTCAACGCAGGCTTCCACTTACCTATCAGCGACCAGTTCAGTTTTACAGCGCATGCGAATTTATCTGTTCAGCAGCCATACTCTGAATTTATTTACGGCGGCATGTTTACTTTTAAGGCGTTGCAGGTTGGATTGCCCAGCATATTTTCTTTCCACTTCGGAATACTTAGCCGCTACCAGGATGCCATTATTCCGGTATTCAAGTTCGACTACAAGAGTACTTCACTTGGTTTCTCCTATGATGCCAATAATTCAACATTAGGCAGCCAGGCAGGTGGCGCCAGCGCTACTGAAATAACACTGTATGTAAGAGGCAAGTACAACCACAAAAAGAATCCGCGCGATCCGATTATGTGTCCAAGGTTTGAAGATGATCCGAATCCGGGGAATAGCTGGAGGTAATAAAATTGAGAAAATATTAAACAGCAAAAGCGCCATATGGCGCTTTTATCGTTTTGTTACCTTTAATATCAACATGGCAATTCTTTTTATGCGGTAAGTTTAAATTCGGTGAACGAAAGTTCGTGGAGTGTGTTCTGAATGTGATTTTTCACAACACGGTTATGAGAAAGTGCAAAGGTTGCACTGAGCAGGGTTTGCAGGTTGGCCTCAAGCGGGCGTTCGAGTATTTTCAGCGCTCTGTTTTTGCTGAAATAGATGAGGTTTCTTTTTTTCATAGTATCTGTTTAAAAGAAATAGTACAAATAGCGTGCCAAAGCAGGTCATGAAATTGTGAAAAAAAACAAAAAAAGGAATGTCCTGATTTATTTACCGATACTTTCCAGGTAAAGGTCTTCTACTTTTTTCCGCGCCCATGGCGTCTTTCGAAGGAATTTGAGGCTGGAACTGATAGAAGGATTTTCATAAAAACAATTTATTCTCACCCGCTCGTTCATCTTTTCCCAGCCATAATAGGTAACAAGATGTTCAAGTATTGCCTGGAGGGTTTTTCCATGTAGTGGATTATTTTCCTGGGTTTTTTCCATGTGGTAAAATTAGGGAATTTTTTGGGGAGGCCTTTTCGATAGTTCCTGCTTTTTTCAGGACGATACAAACAGAATAATGTGGGTATCTTTTTTGAGGTGCAGTAATGGCAGAGATTTGTGGCAGAGGTGGGGACATTAACGCGATTAGTCTTTCGCTGTCGGGTTCTTTGCTGCCGCACAAGACTACGCTTTAGAGACACCTGACGGGGATGGAAAACGTAGTAAGTAGTGGTGCCGATCTCATGCGAAACATCAACGACAGTACCCTTGTTGCCGCCGAGTCCTCTGCCACCGCACAAGCTCTTCTTTGGAGAGACACGGCGGAGACGGAGGTGTATTCCGGCCGATCGGATGTCATCAATGGCGGCTCCTTCTTTGAATTTTTTAAGTACTTTCGTTTTTATTAGATGGTAATTTTGAGACTATGGCAAAAGAAATAAATGGTTTAAGTCTATTTTTTGGCAATTATAAATATTCACTTTTGTTTTGTCTATTTGTTCTGTCAAAAAATAATCTCCAAGCTCAACGAGAAATCAACTTTTATGAACCGGAATTTACAATAGATTATTGCGGACATAAAATGTTGTATGAAAACTTACTTTCTGATAACGATAAATATTCTTTTCCAGTTATATATTCGCAATTTTTCGGTGAAAAAACTAAGCTAAAGGGTGCTAGAGATCGTGGGGAAGATAATTACTTTTATGATTTTACAAATAAGAAAAACTACAGCTATTATAATGATTCAGGATATTTGATAAAGCGCAATGTTGTATATACCCAAAAATTACAGGATGGAAAAGACGATACAGTATCCATTTCCGAGCAGTACATTTATACAAATAACTTCCATAACATTATGGATGTATTAATAAAAAAATATAGTAAAAAAAATGATACGATATATACGTATTATTATTTTAATAATTTTAATTTCATAGATAGTATAGTTGTAAAAAATGAACCTTTCTTCTTTGGCTGTCGGAAGACTATATTCGTTTACGACTCAAATAGATATATAACAAATTTTATTAGCCAAATTCCGGCGGCTAGTATAATTGACTCAATAAACATCAATTATAAATATGTATTATATAATGATGTTAATGAGTGTCAGTATCTTCTTTATAGAAATAAATATGTTAAAAATAGGCTGGTTGTCCATCGCTTTTCACCAGATCATTTGTTTTACAAATATCTAAATGATGGTGGCAAGCAAATCAATTTACTTCAGGCAAGTGTAGGTAAAAAAAACATAGGAATAATGACGGCGGGCAATGTTTTGTATTATGCAGATATCGACATCTTGAATTTTCGTAACAATTTTGCTAATCACACTAATAGATTAGTAACAATTAGATCAGTAACAATGTTTTTTATGCGACAAAGAGAACAGAGCCCAGAATTTAGTTCCTTTATTTTAAGTAACAGAATTTTCGATAATGAATATGAATACAGAAAAAATAATTATAGAATGTTTTCCTATGGTAGGATGTATAAATTTGGTTTATTTCAAATTATATCTATATTTAAAAATAAAAAGTATAAAATTTATT
>CAIMDZ010000097.1 GCA_903839875.1 uncultured Bacteroidota bacterium | reverse complement strand
TATCACTATTTTGGATGTATGTTTCCCGCCCTTAGTTATCTACAGCAATTCATCCCTTTCCTGCTCCGTTAGTGTAACCTTGTACTTTTCCATAGTTTTTGCACAAAGGTACAAAAATTATGCGTCATAGTATGTGTGACATGACACTAGGCCGTAATCATGTGTTGTTTCAATGGCCTTATATCCGGGCTTATTATGGTAGTGATTTTGTTGGTTATGATACAGTGTTGGAAAAAACAAGAAAGCTAAAAGCGATTCAGGATACACTGGGCCGACTGGGTAAATCCCTGATTGTGGTTTATGCGCCCAGCAAGGCAGATTTTTACCCGGAATATTTCCCGGATGACCGTGTGGAGGAGCGACGGGGAATAACCAACCTGGAGGCCTATAGGCATGCTGGAGATTCATTAGGGCTCAACCAGGTTGATATGGATAGCTGGTTTCTTTCGATGAAAAACAAAAGCAAGGAATTGCTTTTTTCAAAACAGGGGATTCATTGGACACTTTATGGTACGATGCTGGCCGGCGATAGCCTGATGAGGTATATCGAAAAGCTCAGAAATATCCGCGTATCACATCCGGTCTGGACCAAAATTGAGCATACCACTAAGGCAAGATACACATCCGGAGATGATGATATAGCCCTGCTGCTCAACACAATCTTCCCTGTTGCTCACGATACATTTGCTTATCCTGTTGTGGAAGATATGCCGGATTCTACAGCCCAAAAACCCAATATTATATATATAGGCGATAGTTTCGGGTACAAACTGGCAGGGTCTGGTTATATCAACAAAATGAATACACAATGCGAAGTATGGTGTTATTTTAACCAGGTAGTTGACATACATAATAACTCTTCAACTTACATTCCTTTTTATGACTGGCATGCAGCAATCAATAAATCAGATTGTATAGTATTGGTATATACTACATTTACGCTTGAGCAATTCGGAAATGGTTTTATTGAGGCTGCTTACGAATATTATTACCCGTCTAAAAAATAATTCTCTGTGGAATAGGCGAATTGAAATTAGAGGTCCCTCCCGGTATCTATTTTCTGAATTATTACACGGTTACAGAAACAGGCAGTATAAGGATTATTATTAGATAGGTATTTACCAGGTCGTTATACTGTAAACGTGGTAAAATAGTGCATTGATAATTACAGGCTTTGCGAGCTTAGCAACTTCATAAAGCGTTTATTACCAAAAAATGATCACTCTCGTTTTTGCGCCTTTGAGTGAGACCTTTTTTTGCACTTATTTATACTGCTTGATGCATAGTTGCAATGTCATTATCTAACTTTTAGTATCTTTGACAGCAATGGATATACCGCATCTATTATTATATATAACAGGCTGCATACTGCTCATCGGTTTTTTTGCGGGAACTGAGATCGCATTTATTTCGGCGAATAAGCTGAATATAGAGTTGCGTAAGAAACAAGGAAAATTCTCCGGGCAGATTCTTGCCCGCTTTATGGAAAATCCTTCAGAGTTCATTGGTACCGCGCTGGTAGGAGTAAATGTATTTGTAGTGATATATGGTGTGCTTGCAGCTGAGGCTACTGAGCGGCTGATACTGATGTATTTTCACACAAAACTGCCAGAGTATTCCAAGCTGATGCTGGATACATTGATTGCTACATTTGTTATTCTCATTTTTGCTGAATTCCTGCCTAAGGCTATTTTCAGGGCCAAAGCAGAACGTGTACTCGCAATATTCAGTGTGCCGATGATGCTGATGTATTACATCTTTTACCCGGTTGCAAAAGTGTTTGTATCCATTTCTGAGTTTATACTCAAGTACCTTTTTAGTGTACGTATAAAAGAGAACAAGCAGGTATTTAACCGGATAGACCTCGAAATGCTGGTGAAGCAAAGCGTGCATGGGCATGAGAACGAAAACAGTGAAGTAAATGCGGAACTTTTTGAGAATGCCCTGTACCTGGTGAATGTGAAGATCCGTAAATGCATGGTGCCGCGCAATGAGATTGAAGCGATAGAGGCTACAGCAACTATTGAAGAAACCAGGAATAAGTTTATAGACACAAAGTTGTCGAAGATAATTGTGTATGAAGACAACATTGACAATATAACCGGTTACATTCATCACCTGGATATGAATCGCCGCCCGGCGGGTATAAAGGAGATATTGCATACTATTACCCCTGTGCCTGAGGCTATGAGCGCTGTGGACCTGATGAACCGGTTTACAAAGGAGCGCAAAAGCATAGCCTGGGTTATAGATGAATTTGGCGGTACAGCAGGTATTGTAACAATGGAGGATGTGCTTGAAGAGATATTCGGGGATATCAATGATGAGTATGATGAACAGGAGTTTGTAGAGAAACAAATATCTGAAAATGAATACATATTCTCCGGCAGGATGGAACTGGATTACCTGAATGAAAAGTACGGTTTTGATTTTCCGACAGACGGATCGGAAACACTTTCGGGCTATATTATTACCGAGCATGAAACGATACCTAAAATCAAGGAACGCATCATTCTTGACCGCTATGAATTCGATGTATTGCTGGTAACAGATACCCGGATAGAAACGGTGAAGGTGAAGGTGTTGAAGTGAGTCTAAAGTCGTTAGTAGAAAGTCTAAAGTTCGCAGGCAATAACTAATTAACTATTCAACCTATCAACAAATCAACTTATCAACAAATCAACAAACCAACCAAGACATGTCTGTACAACGCGCATTCAACCTGAATAAATGGATAGATGAAAACCGCCACCTGCTGAAGCCACCGGTAGGTAACCAGTCGGTTTACAAAGAGTCGGGAGACTTTATTGTGATGGTGGTAGGTGGCCCAAACAGCCGCAAGGATTTCCATTTCAATGAAGGTGAAGAATTGTTTTACCAATTGGAAGGGGATATAAATGTACGAATCCAGGAAGATGGTAAAATAGTGGATATCCCGGTCAAACATGGCGAAATGTTCCTGCTGCCCGGCAGAACGCCGCATTCACCGCAGAGAGGGCCTGATACCATAGGCCTGGTAATAGAACTAAAACGAAAAACCGAAGAACTGGATGGCTTTATGTGGTTTTGTGAACAATGCGACAACAAGCTATACGAGGAATTTGCGAATGTAACCGATATTGTAGCACAACTTCCGCCAATAATGGACAGGTTCTATTCGGATGAAGAGAAACGCACCTGCAAAAAGTGCGGAGCGGTGATGCTGCCACCTGGGAAGGTGTAATTGGTTAAAATAACCGTAAGTTAATTTTTTGGTTATTTCATTGAGCAGGCAAATAATTTTGTTCAATTGATCCCCAGACTCCCAGAGCTTCTTTCAAAGCCAAATGCGTGGTTCCCTTTAGGGTTCAGGGTATAAAGGAGGTGCGTATAAACGCACCTCCTCATTTAATCACACACACAACTGAAACTTAATTTTACATAGTGAAAGGCAATGTCTTTAGATATAGTACAAAAAACATGCCACAACTTTCCCGGATTAAAAAATAATTCAGAATCGGACATTAAAATGGCGATTGGGGAAAACGGTATACAAAAGAGCATTCTATTTCTTCATACCGGGATAATTCATTTTCAGGCTTTTAAGAGTTTTCTGGATAGTTTGTGCCACCAGGAATGATTTATACCAGTTCTGGTCTGCCGGAATAATGTGCCAGGGGATGTCGCTGCAATGTTCAAAGGCATCTTCGTAATAGTGCATGTACCTGTCCCACAGTTTTGATTCATTAAAATCATCGGGGTTATATTTCCACATTTTCTGGGGTTTGCTCAGTCTTTCCTCCAGCCTGTCCAATTGTTCCTTATGTGAAACGTGGAGGTAAAATTTGAGGATATGGGTATGGTTATGCTCAGTAAGCAGGCGCTCGAAATCATTGATGGCACGCATTCGCTTTTTCGCGGTATCATCGTCTGTCATGCCATGCACACGAGTCACAATAATATCTTCATAGTGCGACCTGTTGAAAATATGTATGGAACCTTTGCAAGGTGCATGCTGATGAATGCGCCATAGGAAATCGTGCGACAATTCTTCCTTGGTTGGCTCTTTAAATGGGATCACATTTACCCCCTGCGGATTCATGCTGGTGAATACATCGCGGGTAAGGCCGTCTTTGCCGCTGGCATCCATTCCCTGTATTACAACAAGCAGGCTGTGCTTGCCTTCCGCATACAACAGATTCTGCAACTCATCCAGGTCTTTTAGTATGGATTCAAGCTCTTTTTTGGTTTTGACTTTGTTAACTCCATGCGGAGCCTTGGTGTCAATATCTTTCAGTTTTAGTTTCATCGCCTTTTAGTATTATAGCTCCAATATTAGGGAGTAAGAGTGCCTGTTTTAACGTTTTGCAAGATTGCATTTCGCCTGGGCGATTGATAGTAATCTGCTCTTATGGCGAGATGCAATCAAGCGGGGAAGCCTCCCTGTGCCCCTCGTTTAATATGACACACACACACATGCACAAATACTAATCCCCCGCAGGCAGGCTACCGCTAAAATTAAAAGTAGCGGAAGCAATGCCAGTTCCTGCAATCCCCATAGCAACAGATAATTCACCCAATTTATTTTTAAAAACAACACTAAATAGAACAATAGTTAAAAAATAGCCGATAAAATTGCTGAATTTTTTAGATCGGTAAAGATTATCATTGTCCTTTATTTTTGAAAACAGATATTTTTGTATGGCTTTTATTAGTAACCATATTACCGTAACACCAATCAAAATTGTTAATGCTTTGCTGATTGTCGGGTTAGAAAGAAATTTTTGTATACTTGCTTCCATACGTCAATATTACGCAATATAGTTATCTTTCCTTTTCTTATGTTTTATATCGCCTTTCATCGCTTCGAAACCAGACACAACATCAAAGAGTTCCTCATCAATTGAGCTCTGACGGGTACGGTGGTAGTTATTGTTCAGATCGTCAAGCATTTCTTCTATGTTTTTTTCGGCGCGTTGCATGGCCGCCAACCGGCTGGCGTTTTCACTCGCCAGGGATTCAGCACATGCTTTGAACAGGGACATAAAAAGATACTCACGAATGAGTGCCAGTAAAGTTGGTTTAATGCCTCCTGCAACCTGAGGTAAATAAAGATTACCAAAGTTGTCACAAATTAAACTATTAACACCTAAATCATAGGCAATGAAAAACTAAACACAGACCCTTTCCCAATTTCACTTTCAACCCATATTTTACCTTTTTGGGCTTCTATAAATTCCTTTGATATCCCCAGACCCAGGCCGCTACCTTTTGCTTTTGAGCCGGGAACCTGGAAGTATCTTTCAAATAAACGCGATTGATACTCTTGTGCTATGCCAGGCCCGTGGTCTTCAACAGAAAATTGTATGGAGTCATTAACCCGTTTTGCATTAACGTTGATTTTACCACCATCAACAGAATATTTTATAGCATTGGTCAAAAAGTTATTTAATACCCACGTACTTTTCTCGGCGTCGGCTTTCATTAATGGCAAATTATTTTCTAACGTGCGTGTGATCTCCAGGTTTTTTTCTTTAGCAGCGGCGGCAACTGTTTCAATAGCGTGATCAATTACCAAATATGGATTCACATGCTGAACATCTAACTCTATTTTCCCGGCTTCAACCTGTGACATATTCAATAGCTCACTCAGGATTTTCAAAACCCTTTGGTTATCTTGTTTTAAATTTTGTATAAGCTCTTTTTGTTCTGCCGATAATTTCCCTACCCGTTCATCTTCCAGCAGTTTCAAACTGAAATCAGAAGCAGCCAGTGGCGTTTTCAATTCATGCGAAATTGTTGCAATGAAGTTTGTTTTTGCAACATCAAGCTCTTTAAATGAAGTAATATTTTTCAGAACAATAACTTTACTCTTATTTTCGACTTGGGTTACTTCAATCACTTCTTTGATAAAGTAATTTTCCCTGTTCTCCACCACGATCTTAAATGGTGCAGTTGATTCATTATTGACCAAAAAATTAAAAAGGTCATTACGCTTACTGATCTCAGCTATTGGTTTGCCCACTATTTCTGTTGCTTTGATCCCCAACAACTGCAGCGCCTGGAAATTTGCAAAAAGAACAATATTGTCTTTATCTATGCCAATACTTGCGTCCTTTAAACTATTGATTACAGCCTCTGCACGGCTTTTTTCAAACATCAATTTATTGAGATTGCTGCTTTCAAAATATTCAAGGCGCTCAGCCATTTTGTTGAAAGCATCTGCCAGGTCCCCGAACTCATCTTTATTCTCTATGCGTATCCGGTGCTTATAATCTTTATTGCTGATGGCAGTGATACCTTCCGATAAATGTGCGATCGGATTGGTTACTACTGAAGGAAAATTCACCGAAAAGGTAAATGCAATTAAGAATACAATTGCAACTAAAGTAATAAGAATGGTTTGCGCATTTTCTGCCGTTTTCTGTGCCCTGTTATTTTTATTTTGTATTGCATGCATATTCAGGTACAGCACCTTCTGAATTACTTCATGCAAAACCTGCACATTTTGTTTCGTTGTGTCTCCGGATTTTAGATTTAAAAAATCTGCTCTTATAGCATATGTTGCTTCGTGTTCACCGGGCTCAGTAATATTGTGCTCCTGTTGTCGTAAAGCGCTATCAAATTGGTTAATAGATCTTGTATAATTAATATTGAGACTATCCAACTGTTGCTGCATTGCATGGCAGTAACTTATTGATTCATAGTTATCCTGCAACACCTCTTTTGCTTCCTGTTTTAAAGTTGCTGTAAAGAAAATACCTGCTCCGCCCGTTAGCACCAGGAGCAGAAAAAGGAATAAAGTGCCGATTTGTATTTTTCTTTTTACTGAAACTGCCATCAGGATAATATTATAATGTCAATGTTGTTTTTTGAAAGTGTTTTCAGCAATTGGTTAAAAACGCCCGATCTCAGTATTATCTGGAACAAATTCAGGTGTGGCTTTCCGATGCATATCGTCGTTGCATTTTTTTCTTCGGTTGTTTCAATGATTGCATGTGCTACATTATCTGATTTTTTGCGGATAACCTCTGCACCCAATTCTGTTGCATTCTTAAAGTTATTAATTAAATGCCGTTGCGCCGCCAAAGAAATTTTGTCACTGTCTTCTTTGGAGGTTTGTACATATAAAACGTACCATTGGCTGTTGTAATATGATGCCAGCCTTGCTGTTTTTCTAATTATACGCTGTGCAATTTCATGATTGGAAGAAATGCATGCCAGAAATTTCTCATGCCGGAATTGCGTTTGTTTTGTTGTTATCTGGTAATCTACCTTCCTTTCTACCTGTCCGGCGACCTCTTTCAGTGCAAGCTCTCTTAGCTGCAGAATTTTATCAGCCTGGAAAAAGTTTTGTAACGCCTGTTGTATTTTCGTGTGATCGTATATTTTCCCTTCCTTCAACCTGGTTATCAATTCATCCGCCGTCAGGTCAATATTAACCACCTCATCCGCCAGTTGCAGCATCTTATCAGGCACCCTTTCTTTTACCTCGACACCGGTAATGCCTTTTACATCTTCATTAATACTCTCTATATGTTGGATATTTACTGCCGTTATTACATCTATACCCGACTCCAGGATTTCAAGTACATCCTGCCAGCGCTTTTCATTTTTGCTTCCTGGAATGTTGGTATGGGCTAATTCGTCGATGATCACAACTTCGGGGTGCAGCAGCAAGATTGCCTGAACGTCGAGTTCATCCAGTTTTTTCCCTTTATAGAATATCTCGCGCCTCGGTATTACAGGTAGCCCTTCTACCAGTGCTTCAGTTTCCTTACGGCCATGTGTTTCTATATAGCCTACCTTTAAATTAATGTTGTTTTTAAGCAGGCTGTGGGCTTCCTGCAGCATACGATACGATTTTCCCACTCCGGCGCTCATGCCGATGTATATCTTGAGCCTGCCTCTTGTACTTTTTCGGTTCAGGTCCAGAAACTGTTGTACTCGTTTTTCTTTATCCTCTTCCATTATTCAATTTCTCTTTTTAGATGAATATCCCCTGATTCATGTACTACAAGCGGCACACGCTCTACCACAACATTGTTATAATCCAGCCCGAAAGCTTCGGGATCGGGGAGGCTCATTTTGTCTGCCAGAAAGTATAATCGCATCAAAAGGTTTTTCAAGTATGGTAGTTGATTCTCAAAAGATAAGAAACTTTTCATAACCACAAACCTAAAATCACCACAGGCACCATGTTCATCTATCATGCAATAGTCGTTTTTGAATATCACTTCCTTATTGGCCACCATCTCGTTAACGATATTTTTAAAAAACAGGTTGACGCGGGGAACAATGCGGAACCCCAGTTTGAACCGCACGTAAATCAGGTCTTGTGGAGCTATGACTTTTGTGGTATAACTCATTGTATAGGGCGCATCATCTACATCAACATGCACCAGCCAGTATACTTCTGCGCGTTTTGGCTGCTGGCAAAAAATTGATTCAATTATTCTTTGTTCTACAAATCCAGGCCTGTCGGCAACGGTCAGATAAACAAGGTGGGTTGCAAATTTAGGAATAGAAGAATCGTTGCTCAATTTAGTAATTGGATGAATAAACTTATCGAGCCGGAGATATTTTTTGTAGGTATTTTTTATCCTTCTTCCTGACTGCCAGATGTACATAGTAGTGATTAAAAGTAAACCGATCAGCATAGTTAACCAGCCGCCATGTTCAAACTTTTTCATGTTGGCAATCAGGAATGTAATTTCTATCCATAAAAAGACTGCCAGCACAGAGATGGTAAATATTTTGGGATACCTCTTTGTGTACAGGTAGAAACTCAGCAAGACCGTTGTCATCAGCATAGTAAGCGTTACAGACAGTCCAAACGCAGCTTCCATGTTAGCTGACTCGCGGAAATACAATACCATACCAATACAACCCGCCATCATCATCCAGTTTACCGCCGGGAGATAGACCTGCCCTCTTAAGTCAGAAGGGAATGCAGTGCGCAATTTTGGCCATATATCCAGCCTGATAGCTTCGTTGAATAACGTGTAAGTGCCACTTATCAACGCCTGGCTGGCAATTATAGTAGCAAGTGTTGCAATGATAATACAGGGTATCAAAAACCAATGCGGCACTAAGCCATAAAATGGGTCTATGTTGGCCAATGTTTGCCCGTAATGATTTTTGAGCATTGCCGCCTCACCAAAGTAGCATAGCAGCAGCGAGATTTTTATAAGCACCCAGGCTACCTGAATATTGCGTCTGCCCACATGGCCCATATCGGCATATAAAGCCTCTGCGCCGGTGCAGCAAAGGAACACACCACCCAATACCCAGAAGCCACCGTGGAATTTCGCAACAAGATTGAAGGCAAATATCGGGTTGAGTGCTTTTAGTACGCTAAAGTCTTTGACCAGGTTGGAAATTCCCAAAACAGCGATCATGCCAAACCAGATGATCATGGCAGGGCCGAAGAAACGACCAATACTGCCGGTGCCTGCCCGTTGAAACAAAAACAGTACAACGAGTATACCTATGGTAATGGGAATAATTGGTATATTAGGTTGTATTTCTCTTAATCCTTCAATGGCAGATGTAACAGAAATGGGTGGCGTGATCAAAGTATCAGCGATCATGAAACTGCCGCCAATAATTGCAGGCCAGATAAGCCATTTGGCATGCCGCCGAATCAGCGCGAATAATGAAAATATCCCTCCCTCGCCATTGTTGTCGGCCCGCATGGTGATAAGGACGTACTTTAGTGTGGTTTGAAACGTGAGCGTCCAGAATATTGCCGAAACGCTGCCCAGAATTAATTCTTCACTGATAGTCCGGTCGCCGATGATGGCCTTATAGGTATATAACGGCGATGTTCCCAGGTCGCCGAATACAATCCCCAGGGCAATCATTATGCCTGCAAAAGATGCCTTTTTTAGGTTTAATTCTTTCATCGGTTATCAGTCTGAAAGTAATTTTATACGTCGGGTTTTGTCAGCAACGGATGTGAATGTAATTACAATAGTTTGATTTTCGGACAGCTCAATTGCTATCAGGAATTCGTTTTCATCTGCACATATCTCGTTTTGAAAGTCCCTGAAAATAAAATTGGATCCGTATTGCAATATTGAATACGTGCTATTCGTGTTTACATTTTCCCAAATAATGTTTTCCCGCCTTATCACCATCCTTAAGTCGCCATTCAGTATAGCAAGTGTGTCATCGTCGAAAACTACAGACCTGTTGTTCTGAATCGCAAATATTCTGGTCTTTAAGACGTCCTTCATTTCCTGAACATTATTGTATTGCATTTTGCCGTGCCTATTTAAATTAAAAAGGGAAAAGTGGCGGGTCACTGCGACTACGCCACCTTTTTTAAACACACTCTGTTTTTGTTGGTATCAACATCTTAAAATCATTTTATTATAGCCTGAATAAGAAAGCAGCGATAATGCGGTTTTCCGATTTAACCAGGTCAGGCGCCCAGCCCGAAGAGGGCACTGGTGTATAAGTATAACCTGAAGGTGAGGTTACGCCGCCCGGGCCTGCGAAGTAAGGTACACTTGATTCACGATGCACCCACTCCAGTTTGAATTCAACGGTTTGGTTAGGCATCCACCTGATGCCTGTGGAGCAATCCCAGCCCTCAAACTGATCGCCGGGGTTTTCGGTGAAAGGATGTGTGCCGATTGTTCCACCATTTGAGGTTGGGTTGGATGGGTTTGGGAATGGACTTGCATCTCCGGTAGGCGCAAGCACCAGGTAACGGCCAGGATTCTTCATCCAGCCACCACCGAAATACCAGCCAAGTTTGTTTTTAGCAAACCAGATATGGTTATAAGCCATACAGCTTACAAAATACTGTGCAGGGCCTTTATGTGTAGTTGAACTTGCTGCGGTATCATTGGTAAAACTGTTAACCCCATCACCCTTTTCAAAGCCGAAGTCGGCAGTAATTGAAAAAGCTGCTCTGTTGATACCACTGGTTTTCGATCCCTGGTGATACCTGTACAGGAAGCTGTTATCAGAGTGAAACCTGTGTCGGCCAATAAGGGTAGCAGCATCACTACCCCAGTAATCATTAGTCAGCAGCTTGATTTTTTCATTAGGACACCAGGTAATGTTGCAACCAAGTCCCGGCAATTGGTTAAACATTCCGTAGCTCTGCCAGCCGTTAATTATCCAGGGTTCTATCTTTAAAGATTTACTCAAAAACATCTGAATCCTTATCCCGTTAAAAAACCATGGGGTGTTGTCAGATGTATAAGAAGCCTGGTACTCCCAGTTTTCTTCCTGGTAGTAGGAGTTAAGGCCAATGTAGGACATGAACAGGCCGCAATCAATGTTCATACCGCCATAAAATATATTTTTGAAATGATAGCCTACGTAGGCTTCGTCGAGGTAACGGTAAGCATCTGCAAGGTCATACTGACCACGATAAGGACTGAGGTCATTCCTGGGAACAACCTGTGAACGTGTACCGAACTGCGTCATTATTCTGCCGCGGGCGTTGCCATAACTGAAATCTCCGCCAATGTTTACTGCAGATATCACCATTTCATCGTTGCGTGATACGGCAGTAGAGCCAACTACAGTATGATCTGCCGGGTTGTTAAATGAATGGGTAGCATTGACATCAATCAGAATACTGGGCGTAAAGAAAGGTATATGAAATACCGAGGAATCCCTCCTGTCATTACCATTGATCCAGGATTGGTCAAAGCCTCCCCAGGTTACTTTCTCCTCCTCTGGAGCTGCAGGAACTGCTGGAGCAGTCTGAGCGGCATCGGGGCCGTTTGTGTTCTGTGCTTTAGCTGCGTATGTAAACATAATGGTCGCTAATACCATTAATGCCATTTTTGTCTTTTTCATTTTTTTCATTTTTTTGAGTGTGTTACCTTTTTTCTGTTTTTTTATTAATATTGATATTTATTTACGTGGGGCATAAAAAATTACCGTAGTGCCAACCAATACGATCATTGATCCGATAATATTATAAGTATCTGGTTTTACATCAATGTGAGCTTTAACGATGGAATAACGTACGTTTTCACTTTGCTTATTTTTTTTTACTTCAATTTATCCAGGTCAATATTCAGTCTTAAAACATTGACTTTTTCAGGGCCAAATAATCCAACTAATGGCTTTTCTATATGCTCATCCACCAGTTTCTTCACTGCATCTTCCTTTAATCCGCGCACCTTTGCTATCCGTGCCACCTGCACATTTGCTCCCTGCACACTGACATCGGGGTCGAGACCGCTGCCGCTGGCTGTAACCAGGTCTGATGGTATGTCTGACTTTTTCACATCAGGGTTATGAACCATGAAGGTGTCTATCCTCTTTTGCACATCGGCGAGGTATTCAGGATTGTTAGGGCCTTTGTTGCTGCCGCCGGATCCGGCAGCATTGTAATCAACAGCCGATGGTCTTGTCATGAAATACTTGTCATCGGTGAACTTCTGGGCTACGTTTTCATAATAGGTCTTCCCGTTTGCAGTCACCACAAACCCGTCACCTTTATTGGGAGACAATTGTGCTATACCCCACATAACAACCGTGTAAATTCCCGAAAAGAAAACAATGCAAACGATCGTTAATAATAATGAGGACAATAATTCCTTTCTCATTTTGTTTAGTTTTTACTTTTATTAATTACATAAATAGGCCAACGATAAGATCAATTATTTTTATTCCTAAAAAAGGCACCAAAATACCACCCAGGCCATAAATCAGCAGGTTTCTGCGCAGCAGCGCGCTCGCACCAATTGGCTTGTAGGCTACACCCTTTAATGCCAATGGTATCAGCATAGGAATAATAATAGCATTAAATATTACGGCAGATAGTATCGCGCTTTCAGGGCTTTTCAGTCCCATAATATTCAGCCCTTGCAACGCAGGGATGGATACGATGAACAACGCAGGTACTATTGCGAAATACTTGGCTACGTCATTAGCAATAGAGAAGGTTGTAAGCGTTCCCCTGGTCATAAGCAATTGCTTGCCTATTTCCACTATTTCAATCAGTTTGGTAGGGTCATTATCAAGGTCCACCATGTTGCCTGCTTCTTTGGCGGCCTGGGTACCGCTGTTCATTGCTACGCCTACGTCTGCCTGTGCCAGTGCCGGAGCGTCGTTTGTTCCGTCACCCATCATAGCAACAAGCTTGCCTGATGCCTGCTCCTTCTTAATGTAGTTCATTTTATCCTCGGGTTTAGCTTCAGCTATAAAATCGTCTACTCCCGCCTTTTCAGCTATATACTTTGCGGTAAGTGGGTTATCGCCTGTTACCATTACGGTCTTAACACCCATCTTGCGCAAACGCTCGAAACGCTCCTGTATGCCTGGTTTAATTATATCCTGCAACTCTATTGCACCAAGCACAATATTATTCTCAATAACAACTAATGGTGTCCCTCCATTCATTGCAATTTTATTTACATCATTGGTAGTATTAGGTGGAAATATGTTTCCTGCTTTTTCTACACGGGACATGACCTGACCACATATCTCAGTGATCCCCAGTCTCTCAATTCGTTCAGTTATGCCGAAAACAACCCGATTACGAAGATTGATTCAAACGGCAAAAGCGCCATTCCCGCTGAGCAGTTCATGAATGCAGGAATTTCTTTAGAAGGTGTAGGGTTAGCTATGGACGGTACTATTCTTGGCGCACCCGTAGGAGTAATTGCTGGAGCGGTGGGTGCTGTGGCTATAGGCATAAGTATGCTGAGTGCTTACTCTGGTAAAAATGCAGTGCGACCAGCACCAACAGCAGTTAGTAACCCTGAAAAATTTGGTCTAAACATCTCACCTGGGGGACCCGAAGACATGATTCCCAATTTGAAGCCTAATTTGCCTAAATGGGCCAAAGCCGCTGTCGGAGCTTTGGTAGGTGGCTCATTAGTCGCGGAAAAATATATGGAATACAAAGAGCAATCTGATTCTATACAGGATTTCAAAAACAAAAGTGAGCCGAACACCGGTCAACAAATTACACAGGGAGGCAATACTAGTTCAAAAAATATATCAAACACAAAGTCGAATACAGGAAACAATAAGCAAACTAAATAAATTATGATCTACCTCATTATAAACATCGTTCTCACAATAATGTATCTGATATTTTGGACAAAGCAAAAGACAAAATATCTAATGCCTTTGTTTTTTCTCGGAGTAATACTATCAATTGTGAATATCTGGACTTACATGTCCGGTGATGTTTCCCACTTCGGTAGCATATCAAGTAAAATTTTTCTACTGATATTTTCTTTAGTTTGCTGGATACAAACTAAGGAAAAATTCTGGCATAGGTTTATGTTGCTAACAGCAGGATGGCTGGTTCTTGGAGTATATTTAGGTAGAAAGGTTGGAAAAAATGATTTTCCACGAAAGATTATCGAGCTATTTAGTATCTCAGTTTAAGATTTTTTAGGAAATAATACCTAAACGAGCCACATAAATCCGGGCTATTTTTCTGGAATTTAGTCTCACTATGACCCAAATGGAATGCATCTATGAATTAAATCCTCGAATTGCAGTCTGGTATTCGCTTCTGACTGTTTCTAACTACTTGTTTGCGAGAAGGTTTTATGCGCAAATTATGCGCAAATGGAAAAGGGTTCCAGAGGCTAAAACCGCTGAAACCCTTGTCTGTATTGGTGGGAGCACACGGACTACTAAATATAATATACGATTAACCGCAATCGAACAGGAGTGAAAACAGGAAAGCGTTTGATAAAGATTACATTGTTCCATCATCTTCTACACAAGAGCACACAAGGTCGAAATAGAAACTTACTTGAAGTTTCAAAAAGTTTCATCACATACCGCACGCAGATCGTTTTCTACTAATATGTATTTGAAGGGAGTGCCTATAATTACAATAATGGCTATGACAGGGCATAAGACTCAAGAGAACTTTATGAAGTACATAAAGGCTGATAACCGCAAACATGCCGAGATACTTGATAACCTAATCAAAGAGGATACAAAACGGAAAGCAGCAATGGTAAAGTAATCAGGTAAGGAAAAGCGAAGAAATGAAGATAGTGAATAGTGCAAGGGAGCTTCGGCTCCCTTTTATTTTGCTTGAAATGGCTTGTTGTATTCGATTGTGTGCTATTGAATACTATTGTTTGAAATTATTGAAATCTGCCACCTTTTCTGCCACCTTTTTCAGGTCTAAAATAAGAAACCCGCTCTCAGAGCGGGTTTCAAGGTAGTGGTGGTGGGAGCACACGGGTTCGAACCGCGGACCCTCTGCTTGTAAGGCAGATGCTCTGAACCAGCTGAGCTATGCTCCCTTTCCTCAAAATGAACTTTACTCATCCCAACTGTTTGAAAGCCATTTGACGTCGAAACAAGTGCTTTGGGTATTGCTCCTTTTTTTAAAGGACTGCAAAGATAAGCGGCTTTTCCGTTTCAACAAAACCATTCTCATATTTTTTTGACATACTATTCGTCGTAATATAATTCCCCACCTCAGCTTCCGAATGACCAAAATCAGTCGCTTTTATATTTTTTATTCACTTTATCTCAAACCAATTTTACTACCTTTGCCTTCGTTAAAATAATTCCTTCTTATTATAATCAACCATTCTTATGGGGTACGTTAAAGACCTTTTCAAGTCAAAGGCAGATGATCAGGCTAAAGAAATAAAAAGTTTAATCGAACAATTCGGAAATACTAAAATTGAAGATGTTACGCTTGCC
The DNA here is from genome assembly GCA_903839875.1 of uncultured Bacteroidota bacterium. Classification (GTDB taxonomy): domain Bacteria; phylum Bacteroidota; class Bacteroidia; order Chitinophagales; family Chitinophagaceae; genus Nemorincola. Next base: position 3,428 of record CAIMDZ010000097.1, on the reverse strand, counting down.
CAGGTTTACCAGGGTATGCGTGGTATTACAGGCCTGGTAACGGAGACTTCTTTGCTCGATGCAAATGAAGGTATCCGTTTTCGCGGATTCTCGATCCCTGAACTCAGAGACAAATTACCAAAGGTTTCAGGTGGCAATGAACCATTGCCTGAAGGGCTGTTTTACCTGATGCTTGTAGGTGAGTTGCCTACTCACGAAGATGCCGATCATATTTCTGCTACATGGGCGCGTCGTTCGCATGTGCCTAATTATGTGTTCGATGTCATCGAAGCCTTCCCGCTGTCGGCGCATCCTATGACGCAGTTTACTGCCGCCATACTTGCGCTGGGCACAGAGTCGAAATTTGCAAAAGCTTATAACGACGGTATCAATAAAAAGATTTATTGGGACTATATCTATGAGGATACCATGACGCTTATTGCCAGGCTGCCACGTATCGCTGCTTATATCTACAGACGTAAATACAAGAATGGTGATCACATTCAGCCCGATGGTATGCTCGATTGGAGCGGCAACTTCGCACACATGCTGGGTTATGAAGACGAAAGTTTTAAAGAACTCATGCGCCTGTACCTCACCATACATGCCGACCATGAAGGCGGTAACGTATCGGCACATGCCACGCATCTTGTGGGTTCAGCGCTCAGCGATCCTTATCTTTCCTTCGCGGCAGGTATGACCGGCCTCGCAGGCCCGCTCCACGGCCTCGCCAACCAGGAAGTAATGCACTGGATCAGGACTATGTGCGCAGAGCTCAACTCTGATGCGCCAACCAAAGAACAGATAGGCGCCTACATACACAAGACACTTACCGAAGGCAAGGTAGTACCCGGCTACGGCCATGCGGTTCTCCGCAAAACCGATCCGCGCTTTACTGCACAGATGGAGTTTGGCAAAACCCATTGCCCGGATGATCCAACAGTAAAAACCGTGTGGAACATTTATGAAGTAGCGCCACCCATACTCGAAGGCACCGGCAAAATAAAGAACCCGTGGCCCAATGTGGATGCCCACTCCGGATCGCTGCTCAAGCATTACGGCCTGGTAGAAGAAGACTTTTACACCGTGCTTTTCGGCGTAAGCCGCGCCCTCGGCGTACTCGCCAGCCTCTGCTGGGACCGCGCCCTCGGCTTCCCCATCGAGCGCCCCAAGTCCATCACCACAGAGTGGGCAAAGAAGTTTGTGATGAAAGGAGAGAAAGTAGGGTAGTATCAGTTGACAGTTAGCAGTTGACAATCATATTTGAAAGCAGGTGACTTGGGTTGCCTGCTTTTTTTGTTTTTGGGGTCCGGGCTTGGTTGCTACTATTGAGCTTCTGTGGCTATGGCACACTTGTGCGACATCGCTTAATTGGGCAACGAGGGGAAGCGGAACTCTCGACATCCAGCGAATCGTTAAACGTTTGCCGTTGGTTTGTACCGAGGTGAATTAATGACACAATAATTGAAGACCATTAGTAAATTGCAGATTTATTTCATAGTTTTATAACCTTATCGTTGAAATACTTATTGGTTGGAAACAAGTAAAGAGAGCAATAATAACGAGATAAATCAGACTGAAGGTGAAGCCAGCAGTTTGGAAAAGGGAATTATTGACATTAACGAAAAACTAACCAAACTACTTGATCTGCCCCAATCAAAAAAGAAAGACAATTGGGATAAGTTACAGGCTCTCTCCTCGTTATTTTCCGGAGTTTTTTTGGCAGCAATTGGTTTGCTTTTTACGATAATGTATAACTGGAAAACTGCGGAGCATCAACTGAAAACTCAAGAGCTACAGGATAAAATGCAGAGAGATCAGTTCGCGTATGAAATACAGAAAACAGCACATCAAGATAATATACGCAATCAGGAATTTAGGCTAGCGCAATTGAAAGCTTTAGTAGAATGGGCTCCGTTTGTGGCTAGCAAAGACACTGGTATCAGTAGATATGCAAAAGATGTCCTCAAAGCTTTTTTGAATGACACTGTTTTGTCTGATTCTACTAGTTCAAACAAACCTTCATATGAAGTTGGGAATGGAAATACAAAGGCTGCTGACAAGACAAACGAGAAAGCCAAGTCCACAGAAATTCTTAGCACAACTGATATAACAGGCAGTACTACGGTACCCGAAATTGGCCGTGAAAGCGCCGATCTTGCTTTCCTTAGAAAAGGGCTGAAAATTGTGTTGGCTCCTACCACGCCCGTGGACAAAGGAAAAGAAGTTACCACTAAAATCGGCGATATATATCACGATAAAAATACTAAACCGAAAGTAAAGGCAGAGGCTAAAGCAGCCTTGGAAAAAATAGCATTCTCTAATAAACTTCCAGATGCAACAAAGAACATCGCTTTGGAAGCGCTAAAAGAAATTCGAAGTATCGAACCTGCAGATATTTATGGCTATATCTCATCGCAAAAATTAACCCGCCCTATAAATGAGATCATATTACATCATACATATTCTCCTTCGATAAAAAGTTACCAAGGTGTTCAATCGTTAGAGGCAATTGGGAAATTTGAGTTAGATGCACAAAACTGGAATGCACTAAGCTGGCATTTTGCGGTATCCCCTGACGGGAAAATTTGGCTCGGCATGCCTTTAAATGAGCAAGCTATCCACACATCTGGTCATAATGCAAACTCCATAAGTATATATTTGATAATGAACGGAGATGTGGAATTACCTACTGAACAACAGCAAAATGCCCTACGTTTATTGCTAAAGGCATTAGAGGGAAAAACGGGCATAGAAATAAACAAAATGTTTGCTAACGGTAAAGGTTTTCATAGGAACTACTACTCAAAAAGTTGCCCTGGAGCGCTTGTTACAAAAGAATTCATGATAACCTTGCTAAATAAAAAGTGACTATTTTAATCTGGTGTTTAGAATATATGCGAGTCTCATTCCTGCCAGCAATAATTGCTTTTCTATAACTGGTTTTGCGTTATTAATATAATTTTTGTCTATTTCATTGTTTTTATAATTGTAAACATCCGACAATAACAATCTTGAGTCTGTTGCCCATTTAAAAACGTCAATACTGCTAACGTTAACCTTAAGTTTATTATTCAATGCAAGGCAACTTTCATAGATAATGTTTCCATCTCTAATCAGATCGCCATCCCATATTGCATGTAAGATTTTTGTCGATCCTTTGTATTTTAGTCTTATCGTATTTCCACCTTTATCGTCATTATACCCAACGTGCATTGGTTGATGGAGATCTCCAATCAAATGGATAACAATTAATAAATTCTGCTTCGTTTTTTCTTTTGAAGAATCTTTCATTGAAAAAATTGTTTCATTTAGAACCGTGACTACATTGCGCTCACCCAATACTTCTTCTTCTGTATTTTTATCAAATGCCAAGAAATGCCAAGGTTTCATATAGTTATACTTCATGTCGCTTCGTATTTCATCCATCCACGTGCTTGCTTTTTCTA
>CAIMDZ010000096.1 GCA_903839875.1 uncultured Bacteroidota bacterium | reverse complement strand
CTCAGACATCAGCATCCTGCCCAACCCGAACAAGGGCACGTTCACGATCAAGGGAACACTTGGCCTCCCGATAGCTATCGGGAATGAAGAAGTAACCCTGGAACTGACCGACATGCTGGGCCAGGTAGTATACAAGGACAAGCTGCTTGCAAAGGGCGGAATACTAAATGAAAAAATACAGATCAGCAACATAGCTAACGGAATGTACATGATCACTTTGCGCTCTGCATCGGTAAATAAAATATTTCATCTGGTAATAGAACAATAAGTTTTATTGTGCATTCGGATAATTGAGGCTCTTTTACCGGGGCCTCAATTATTTTGTAAAAGATTCAAATTATTCTATTTTGGGTGGTCAAATCAATAAATATGACCAAACAGGAAGAATTATATCACAAAATAGCATCTGAACTTTCGGATATGCAGGAAAGCAAAATGTTTGGTGTATTGTGCATAAAATCACCTAATGGCAAGTCGGGCGTTATGTTTTGGAAAGATGATATGGTATTTAAACTTACCGGAGATATGGAAAAGGAAGCCATTACGCTAAAAGGGGCCAAAATATTTGAACCGGCTGCCGGAAGGCCAATGAATGGGTGGATTCTGGTTCCGAATGCACATAGTGCAAAGTGGAAGAAATATGCAGCAATTGCAATGGAGCATGTGAGTATAATTGAAGTAGTGAAAAAGGGAAAAAAGCCTAAGAAGTAATTTCAAATTGTTTATACTATATTATATAAAATATATTTTATCAATTCCATCAATTATGATATTCACCTATCTGTAATTGACATATAGAATTAATATTTATTTTCAAGTGCAAAACTTTTTTCTGACATTTGCTATACCCCGATGGGTTAGTAAGTACAGTCCTTTCCCGACATACCAATGTATGTCGGGACTTTTTTTTGTTTTCAGCAATTTATTTATTTTCAGCAATTTTGAACAGATCACCTACAGTAAATAACTTTGTCTTTTTACAAAATGTGCTGAAACAAACTATTTCAAGTTATCAACTTACTTTGTATTTTGCATCTTCAAAAAATAATTTATTCATGAAACATTTTTTTCTCGCCGCACTACTTACCACTTCCTGCATGGGCACATTTGGCCAGAGCCAATTAAAACTTCCGGCGTTAAGTCCCGGTGCAAAAATATCCCAGGATTTCTCTGTATCAAATATTGAGATCAGCTATAGCCGTCCATCCATGCGCGGCCGCAAAATTTTCGGAGACGTAGTTCCTTATGGAAAAATATGGCGCACCGGAGCAAACGCTTCAACGAAATTAAAAATTGGCGAGGACCTGGAAATAGCCGGACAGAAAATAAAAGCTGGAGAATATGCTTTGTATACCATCCCCAACAAAGACAAGTGGGAAGTGATACTCAATACAGGCACCGGAACCTGGACCGCAAATGGCTACCCCAAAGATAATGATGTAGCACGCTTCATGGTAAAATCTTCAGTAGTTGAAGACGTATGCCAGACCTTCTCCATAAATGTTACTGACATTACCTATACCACCTGCAAAATAGAAATATTATGGGAACGTACAAGGATCGTACTACCTGTGGTGGCGCATAACGCGGAAAATATAGAAGTGAACATTGACAAAGCCATCAATCATCCTGCACAGTTACCTTATTTTCAGTCTGCAAACTATTATTTCGAATCAGATAAAAGAATGGACCTTGCCAAAATGTATATTGATAAGGCAATTGAACAGGATCCTAAAGCTTTTTATGTTTGGTATCTGAAAGCCCGTATTGAAAAGAAACTTGGAAATAAAGAAGCTGCAATTGCCGCAGCAAAGAAATCAATGGAAACGGCAAAAGGCAGTGCTAATGAAGATGAATACATGCGCAATAACCTGAAATTAATTGATGAGATCAATAAGCAAAAACCCCGCAAGCAGGAAGTTGATTAGTCCATTGGTTCCTTCGGATTATTAATATTTCGGCACTTCTGTTTTGTATGGAGTGCCGATTTTTTTGGTAATCAAATGCGATGTATTCGAAAGTATTTTTTCATTGCCCGCCATAGCTTTTTTTTTGTCGTATTTGGGTTGCCTGTCAGTTGGTCCCTCATTTATCAATAACCCGCATCTCTCCCGAAAAATCGGGACTATGTGCCGGGTGGTATTATTAATTAGTACATGTGAATTAATATTTTTGATCACCTATTTTATTGTCGTATTTCTCCTATTTTTTGTGGATAACTATTTACAAAAAATGCTTTAAACCCTTTGCGAGCAATAATATTAATAATGTTCAAATGTCGTATCATTGTCGTATTATTGTCGCACTGTTGTCATAGTTTTTTTCAGTTGCATGGCGTAATTGGCAGCAGGTAGCGGCTAATTTTTTGTATCATAAAATGTAACACCACAGAGATGCGGGCAGGGAGAGCTACTGAACTGAAGCTATTTTGCAAATGTAAACAAGAAATTATAAATTACAAAATATAATATCTATGATAGCGTAGTTTTCAGGCTATGATAAAAAGTTTTTTTGGTGGTAAGTGGTTGAGACGTATTTATTTAAGCATTATAAAGTTGGTGAAAGCCGGAAGTAATTGGGTGGATAATATGACATTGCCTATAAGGGGGTAAAAGCTTTGTAAAGAATAGCCCCCTTTACACGCGCCCATACAAGGACGTGTTTGCAAGCTGTTGAATTTCAAATCCGGAACCAACATCATCATTAATTTTAGCATCATCGTGACAAGTGCGAGTATGAATGCTTTGTGCCTCTGCATGACAAAAGCGAGTAAGAGTACAAGCGCGAGTGACGTCATTTACATTTTATCCTTTTGCGCCAAAAGGTGGGTACTCCCGAAAAAAAATCGGTACAGGCTATTAGGTGGCGCAACCTAATAGCGTTGGATTATTTTTCGCAAGAGAGACCCTTGCAAATTTCAAGACCAAGCGGATGCCTGGACAAGTGGGGGATTACAAATCCCCGGCCATCTGGTTTCGGATTACAAATCCGAAACAGCAGGGAATACTTGGGTCTGAGCACTGCGGGTATGATGATGTATATAATTTCTCTTATGGTTTCGCGACGCATAAGTAATGGGAGTTATCTTTTACTATTTGTTTAAAATTCAATAAAACCCCTTACCTTTGCCGTCCTGAAAAAACAGGTCTCGTAGCTCAGTTGGTAGAGCAGCTGACTCTTAATCAGCGGGTCTAGGGTTCGAGTCCCTACGGGACCACTTGTAGTATCTTGAAAGCCTTGCCCAGCAAGGCTTTCGTCATTTTATAGGGCTTGCTGGTGGCAGTTTAGGTGGCAGTTATTCAAGTTCGTTTTTTTCATTTTCTAATGAATTTATCTTTTCCACAAAATCAATAACCTTTGCCATTACCGGGTAATTGATTTTATATGAATACTTCTTTCTGCCCTTTTCTAATGTATGGCGTATAATTAAATTTCTTTGCCGTAGGGTTATCAGTATCTGCACCATGTAGGATTGGTCGAGCGACTTTGAAATTATTTTCTTGTTTTTACTTTTCAGTTGCGGCATAAATTGCATAGCCGATCCGGGTGTTAGTGCTTTAATAACTAACTGGTATTTAGGAATAAGAAGTGCATCCAGCATTTTGTCGGCTATATCAACTTTATCAAAATCTATTGGCATGAAAATTATTTAATGTGTAATTTGTCCTGTTTAGAATTTACAAAATTACGACTAACCAAAACAAGCGTTGTATTTAATGGCAACTCATATCTAACAGAAAAGGGGAAGCCGTAGCCTCCCCCTTTATTCATAATCAGTAAGACTATTCACCCCGGCGCTCCCATTCCTTTTTAAGTAATTGAGCCTGTTGTATAGTCGTAGCCTTTGTATATGTGAAAAATGATTTTTCTGTTTTGTGTCCGGTCATAGCCATTATCGTATTAAGCGGCGTTCCTTTAAGAATTTCGTTGGTACAGAAACTCCGGCGGGCGGTATGGCTTTGTAATAGTTGATACTTTTTATAAATGGTTCGCACTGGTTTATTTGAAATAGTAATCTTTTTTTCAAACTCGGTATGTAGTTCAGGAACCTGTTCGCCTATTTCTTTCAGGTATCGGTTGAATACCTGATTTGACGGGCATTTGATACCATTAGGATACTTTAATAGTATCGGTTTTATTATGTTGTGAACAGGAATGATTAATTTAGTCTGTGTCTTTTTTGTAATAACCTCCATGAAGTCGTGGTTAATACTTTCCAACCTTAATGATGAATAATCGCTGAAACGCAAACCAGACTTACAACCAATAATAAACAGGTCCCGCACTACCTCGTAAAGTGGAGATATAAATTGCTTTATATCCATTAATGCGTTAATTTCTTGGTCGTCCAGATAGATACTATCGCTAATTTCTCTGGTTACGGTAATCTTATTTTCAATAAGCATATTGCCGTCAACCAGTTTTTTCTTTTTGGCATAGTTCATAAGCGTCTTGAAAATCTTTAAGTATTTGCCGCTGGAATTAAGGCTTAACTTTTTATCTATGTTTAAGAACCTCGCAAAAGCATCAATAATTTTTTGGTCTATATCCGTAAGATATAATTTCCGGCGTTGCTTGGTCTGAAACTCCGTAAAGTGGTTTAGTGCGGTAGTATAGGTTTTAATACTCTGCTCGGTCATTTCGGTATTTTTCTGTCCGAGCCGTTCCCCTGATTTACTATCGGCTATCATGGTATCAAAGAAATCTGTGACTAATACCGGGCTGCTTTCAATAGCGGTTGCTGATGGTTTGCTAATATCATATATTGCCTGTTTCAGTGTCTTTGGTGGTATAACGCCTGCAATAGTTTTTTGCAGGTCGTCATACACATCACGATATAATTGTTCCTTACGGCTGAGCCTGCCGATTAATCCATTATTTGCCGGTATTTGTTTAGGCTCCTTTGTGTCTTTCCGGTTGATCCAGTTTTTGGTGTCTATGCTTTCACCCGGAAATACTATAACTCTTTTATTCCTATAACAGATAGAGGCGTATATGGCAGTCCTGCCCTTCTTTTTCGGATTGCGTAATAAAAATGATACTCTCATGCTTTGGTCTTATTTAGATATTTCAATAAATCGCTTTCAAAAAACCTGTATTGTCCGTTGATAACTGCGGCGCTAATCTTACCCTGCCTGTTATACAGCGTTACGGT
>CAIMDZ010000095.1 GCA_903839875.1 uncultured Bacteroidota bacterium | reverse complement strand
CTACATTGCGCTCACCCAATACTTCTTCTTCTGTATTTTTATCAAATGCCAAGAAATGCCAAGGTTTCATATAGTTATACTTCATGTCGCTTCGTATTTCATCCATCCACGTGCTTGCTTTTTCTACTCTGCCACCAAAATCTGCCAATAATTCAGCCAAAAAAAACATACCCACATTTTTCCGTCTGTCACAACTCCAAATCCCTCAATAATTTAACCCCGCTTTCCCCGCTAAAATGTTGGTAACTCACCAAAGAAATGGCATAGTTATTGTGGCAGCTAACATGGTATTTCTCGTCAGTTTGAGTGCATTATTTCAGGACGATGCAACCCATTAACTATTTACCATATTTTACCTTTTTTTTACCTTTTTTGGAAGTAAATTATTACCTTTTTACATTTTATTATTAGTCAATTAACTGATAATCAATGTGTTGGATTATCAAAAAGTAAAAACCCCGGTGTATCATAGAAATTTTTACCTTTTTCGCAGAAAACTGCATTTCCCGCACAAGGTGTAAACATATTTCAGGAGGACGCAATGAATATGTTATGGAGAAAAAAATGAAAATTGTGGTCACATCCCGATTATTTCAGGTGGGCAATGGCTCCCCGGCTGAACAGATGAGATTTTGGATAACTTTAGGACTGGAATTGAAAGGCCGATACTAGGATCAAAACCCGACAATTGTCAATGATTTGACATAACAATCAACCGAATTAATAACAATAACCCCATAATAAATTATACTTTTGCAGCCCAAATAAAAGCGTAGATTTTCATTCAATTCTTAATATCAACAAACATAATTTATGAACAAAGGTCCGATATCGGAATTTATAGTACATCATTACCGCCACTTTAATGCTGCTGCGCTTGTGGATGCGGCCAAGGGATATGAAACGCACCTGGCAGAGGGTGGCAAAATGCTGGTGTCGCTGGCGGGGGCTATGAGCACTGCCGAACTGGGTATTTCGTTTGCCGAAATGATACGGGCAGGCAAGGTGGATATCATCAGTTGCACAGGGGCTAACCTGGAGGAGGATATTATGAACCTGGTGGCACATACGCATTACAAGCGTGTGCCCAACTACCGCGACCTGACCCCGTCTGAAGAGTTTGAATTGCTGGAGCAGGGATTCAACCGTGTGACGGATACGTGCATACCTGAAGAGGAGGCGTTCAGGCGGATACAGAAGCACATCTATAAAATATGGAAGGCAGCTGAGGATGCGGGCGAGCGCTACCTGCCGCATGAGTATATGTACAAGCTGCTGCTGAGCGAGGTGATGAAGGCGGATTACGAGATTGACCCGAAGCATAGCTGGATGATTGCGGCAGCGGAAAAGAATATTCCGATAATAGTGCCGGGTTGGGAGGATAGCACCATGGGCAACATCTTTGCCAGCTACTGCATAAAGGGCGAGCTGAAACCAAGCACCATGAAGAGCGGCATAGAGTACATGATGTGGCTGACGGAGTGGTACCGCAAGAATTCATCGGGCAAGGGTGTGGGCTTCTTCCAGATAGGTGGTGGTATAGCCGGCGACTTCCCTATATGTGTGGTACCTATGATGTACCAGGACCTGGAGTGGCATGATGTGCCGTTCTGGAGTTACTTCTGCCAGATCAGCGACAGCACTACATCTTACGGCTCATACAGCGGTGCAGTACCCAATGAAAAGATCACCTGGGGCAAGCTGGATATACATACGCCGAAGTTCATAGTAGAGAGCGATGCTACAATTGTGGCTCCGTTGATATTTGCGTATATTCTGGGATGGTAGTTAATTCGTTGACTGGTTGATAAGTTGATTGGTTGATAAGTGGCGCAAGAAACGAGAAAATTAGCAAGCGGTAGGAAACTATCGCTTTTTTTGTTGAACTTTATTGTATGTTTAAACTGGCTCTCACAATCTTTCTGATGACTGCTTCTGGCAATGCTTTCGGGCAGGGGGATGCAATAATTCCAACCGGGATTGGGATAAATGCCGGGGAGTTAATTAACATAGTCCGGACAGAACCTAATGTGCGGGTTTCTTTTGAGCAGGGTTTTTCAAATCGGTATTCGATACTTGTGGAGCCGGGAATTTATGTTACTGGTACAGGTTATAATATCAGGGCAGGGATAAAGCGGCATGGCGTACATCTTTCAAAGAAACATAAGGGCCCCAACTATATGGGTGTTACTGTGGGGACCAAAAGCCATTTTTACGGTCAGAATATAGGTTATCATAAGGACAGTACATGGAATGGCTCCCTTAGAAGCAAGGTGTTGAACATAGGCAGGGAAGCGTACAGATTTGATGTGGTATTGGGATGGGTGAAAACACACGGACATTTTTATTTTGATTGGTATGTAGGTGCTGGCATCCGATACAAGAAAATCAGCGGGATCACAGAAGCGGATATACATTGGATGGAGGATGACGCAGGATCAATTGACCTGATACCAGGTAGCCACGTGGTGCCTGATATTACTGCAGGATTAAGGCTGGGACTACAGTTTAATAAACGATCATATGCCGCAGGAAGATAAGGTAAAACGGATGATAGACCAGATAGGGCTGGCGCTGGCCAGGCTGTTTCAGCGGTTGCTGGGCACGCCGTATGATCCGGCGGAGATGGCGGCGGAATTTCCGGTGCTGTTCAAGAAGGAGCTGGATATTGAATTGGATAAGCTGCTGTTGATGGACAATGATGAAGCGCTGGAATTGCTGGTTAACGGAAAGAGATTTTCTGCAGATAACCTAAGGGAGCTGGGCAATGTACTTTACGAACTCGCAAAGATCACGCGTGATGAAAGCAGGAGACATGATTTGCATAGGAAGGTTTGTGGTTTGTTTACTTTTGTGAAAGCCAATAGTAATGCCACTGTATATTTTGATGTGGAGATGAAGATCAAGGAGTTGGGGTGCGCTGAGTAGTGTAACTCAGGTAGCCCCTGTTTCAGGTTGGGGTTGCTTAATTAAACAAACAGGCGTTAACCGAAATTGGTCGGGGTTGGGTCTGATATGTTTTACTTGCTTTTCATCTTCATCAACCTCCATGAATAGAATGCACCGCGTGCAAGGAAGTAAATAAATGTAAGATGAATACTGGCAAGGACGAAATTAATGATAGGGTCAATCAGGGTTGATGATGCACTGAACAATACAGGCAATTGAAAAGCGAAATAAACGGCGACCATGAGTGTAGCCCAGGCGATGGAATTGAGGGGCCGGATAAAACTGTCGAGCCACAGGATAAATAGTACTGCGCCTGCAATGCAGGCTATAACTGAAGAGAGCGAATACGAACCGGGTATAAATCTAAAGCCATAAAAGAAAGCCGCTCCACCGCGGCAAAAGCAATACACTGCCAGCATCAGCATCATGATACGTGCCGTAGCAACGCATGAGCGCATGTGATTCAGCTTAGCTTCGTCGGTGTTAGCGTTATCCATAAGGGGAATTGGTAATGCAAGATAGGAATTTACTCCGCCTTCATCAGCATAATCTCTCTGATATCCGCCATAATGCGCTTTGCAATATTGTTGGCTGTTGTCTCAGAGCCACTTTCGGAATAAATGCGGATGATGGGTTCGGTGTTTGATGTGCGCAGATGCACCCAGTCATTGTCGAAGTCTATACGCAGACCGTCTTCGGTATTGATGGGTTGTTTATGGTATTTCTTCTTTATTTCTTCGAAGATCTGTTTCACATTCACATCCTCTCCGATTTCTATTTTGTTTTTAGAGATAAAGTAACTCGGGTAAGTGCTGCGGAGCGCCTTCACTGTCTTTCCCGATTTAGCAAGGTGGGTGAGGAATAATGCAATTCCAACAAGTGCATCCCTGCCGTAATGCAGTTCAGGTACTATTACTCCGCCATTACCTTCACCGCCAATTACAGCATTCACCTCTTTCATTTTCTTAACTACATTCACCTCGCCAACTACACTTGGAAAGTATTGTCCGCCAAGTTTTTCAGTGACATCTTTTAATGCACGAGTAGATGAAAGGTTGGATACGGTATTGCCTTTTTTGCTGGTTAGTATATAGTCTGCAATTGCCACAAGGGTATATTCTTCGCCAAACAAACTGCCATCTTCACAAACAAAACAAAGCCTGTCCACATCGGGGTCAACTGCTATGCCGAGGGACGCATTTTTCTTTTTTACAACGGAACAAAGTTCAATCAGATTCTCGGGTAAGGGTTCGGGATTATGTGCGAAATGGCCGGTAACCTCACCGTTAATGACCGTAACATCCGTAACGCCAAGAGCATTGAGTACCTGGGGAACGGATATGGCTCCGGTAGAATTGACGGCATCTACTACTACGCTGAAGTTCTTATTCTTAATGGCGGTAACATCTACAAGGGGGTGGGCGAGTATTGCCTCAATATGTTTTTGTATGTAGGTGTCATTGAGTGTGAGCGTGCCTATCTTATTAATTTCGGCATAGGCGGGTTCGGTTTTTTCTGCATAGTCAAGTATCCATTGCCCTTCTGTAGCATTCAGAAATTCTCCTTCGTGGTTCAGAAGTTTCAGGGCGTTCCATTCCTTAGGGTTATGGCTGGCAGTGAGTATAATACCTCCGCCCGCTTTTTCCATTATTACGGCCATTTCCACTGTAGGGGTAGTGCTAAGTCCAAGGTCAATAACATTACACCCCATACCCTGCAGGGTAGCTGCTACAAGATCACGTACCAACTGACCGGAAATACGGCCATCGCGGCCAATAATTATTTTCTTGTTTTCACCCTGATGAGCAACCCAGGCTCCATAGGCGGTAGTGAATTTTACTATGTCAATCGGAGTAAGACTTTTCCCCGGCTTTCCTCCTATAGTTCCCCTTATGCCAGAAATTGATTTGATTAGCGCCATAATTCTTGTTCTTCTGCGAAGTTAAGGGTTTCCTCTTTTTTGATCAGCAGAATATCTTCACTACATGAAGTATAATATTATATTTTTCACCTAAACATACAATAGAAATGGTAATATTTTTCATCATTTATTTCAAAGCGTATAGTATCCTATTAAATTTCATATTATCTTGTAAGAAAATTATCAGAGTTATGCATCTATTTCATCAAATACTGCGCCGCGTTTTAGTTATCGTTTTGATAGCAGTTCTTCCCGGTATTATTAATGCCCAGGATATCAAATCGAAACTGCCTAATGACCCGGATGTTGTTACCGGAAAATTAGCTAACGGACTTACGTATTATATCCGCACAAATCACAAACCTGAAAAAAAGGTTGAGCTCCGCCTTGTTGTAAAAGCAGGATCCATTCTTGAAAATGATGACCAGCTGGGCCTGGCGCATTTTATGGAACATATGAATTTCAATGGCACCAAAAATTTTCCGAAGAATGAACTGGTTAGCTACCTGCAGTCAATTGGCGTACGATTTGGCGCTGATCTCAACGCCTATACTTCTTTCGACCAGACGGTATACATGCTGCCGGTACCGACAGACAAACCCGGTAACCTCGAAAAAGGTTTCCAGATCATTGAAGATTGGGCACATAATGCGCTGCTTACAGATCAGGATATAGATGAGGAGCGCGGAGTTGTACTCGAGGAAAGCCGTCTGGGGAAAGGCGCTAATGACAGAATGATGAAAAAGTACTTTCCTAAACTAGCCGAAGGATCACTGTATGCCCAGCGCCTGCCAATAGGTAAGGATGACATCATCAAAAATTCGAAGTATGAAAAGACCCGCAACTTTTATCATGACTGGTATCGCCCTGACCTGCAGGCAGTAGTTGTAGTGGGGGACATAGATGCCGCAAAAGCCAAAAAGATGATTGAGCAACATTTTGGAGCGATTAAGAATCCTGCAAATGAAAGAGTGCGCAAATACGTGGATGTGTTCCCCCGAAAAGCGCCGGACGCAATGGTGGTGACCGACAAGGAAGCTACTAACTCTGTATTACAGATTGTATTTCCTTACACGAAGAAACATGATGAAGTAACCTTGGGCGATTATCGCAGCAACCTTGTGAAACAGATGGCTGTGGCTATTATTAACCGGAGGTTAACGGACCTCTCTCAAAGCGGGAACCCACCATTCCCATTTGCGGGCGTTGGCTTTGATGACATGATTCATGGCTATGAGGCTTTACAGGTTTACGCATTATTCAGCAATGATGGCCTTGAAAAAGCTATGAATGCCGTAACCGGAGAATTGCTGCGTGCGAAGAAATTCGGGTTTACAGAACAGGATATGGAGCTCGCTAAAAAGAATATGATGAGTGGTATCGAACAACAATTCAATGAACGCAATACTACAGACAGTAAAGACAGGGTGGACGAATATATCAGGGCCTTCCTGGATAAAGAACCATTCCCAGGCATAGAAAATGAGTATAGTTATATTAAATCTATGCTGCCAACTATAAAAGCAGAAGAGGTAAATAAGTTGGTAAAAGAATGGCTTGCAAACACAAATACGTTCTCTCTGATTACTGCCCCGGATAAACCCAATGTGAAATTACCTTCTGATAAGGAACTTCTGGGAATGACCAGAAAAGCATTTGAACAAAATTTAGAGAAAGCAGAAGAAAAAGCAGTTGCGACTTCTATAATGGATGCTAAGCCATCACCAGGTAAAGTTGTTTCGCAGCTAAAGGAGGAAGGTATGGATGCAACCACTTATACCTTAAGCAACGGTGCAATAGTGACCGTAAAGCATACAGATTTCAAGAGCGACGAAATTTTGCTTACTGCGGTAAGAAAAGGTGGGTCAAACGGCTATGGGTTAGCCGACCGTAACAACGTGCACTTTGCAGCCGATGTTGTTGATGCTATGGGCCTTGGCAGATTCAGCCCTTCGGACTTTGAAAAAGTTATGGCCGGAAAGAAAGTAGAACTTACTGAAAAGATAAATGAAATTACAGACGAGCTCAGCGGCAGCAGCACAGTTAAGGATTTTGAAGCGCTGATGCAGGTAACCTATCTGCAGATCACACAGCCACGGCGGGATGCTGATCTCTTCAAAGCATTTAAAGAAAAGCAAAAGACCATGATTGGTTTTATGTCCGGTAACCCCCAGGCTGCATTTGTGGATACTGCTATTAAAACATTGTTCAATAATAATCCGCTGGCCAGAATGGTTATTCCTAAGCCTTCTGACTTTGATAATATTAATCTTGACAGGTTGATACAGATATATAATGACGAAATAGGAACCATTGACGGATATCATTTCTTTATTGTTGGTAATGTGGATCAGGCAACTGTAGTTCCGTTGATTGAAACCTACCTTGGCAGCATACCTGAAAAAGGAACTGCCGGTGTAATAAAAGATAATGGAGTGCGCCCGGTAAAAGGCATAAAAGAACTGAAGTTTCATAAGGGTAAAGAACCTAAAAGCCTGATCATGGCGATTTATTCCGGAGAAATTGGCTATTCCGAAGACCTTTCTTTAAAGGCACAGGCGCTTACCGAAATTCTCAATATTAAAGTTATTGAAGACCTCCGTGAAAAATTGGGTAAGATATATGGCGGCGGGTTCCGTGGCAGCGTATCTAAAGAACCTTACGAGCGCTACAGTATCCAGTTGCAGTTGCCTTGCGGACCTGAAAGTGTAGACACTTTACTTGCGGCATCTAACATTGAAATTAAGGAATTAATCGCCAAAGGACCGGAGGCTAAAGACCTGGATAAGGTGAAAAGCCAATGGCGCGAAAAATACCGCACTGATGTAAAGGAAAATAAATACTGGAACGAGAAACTACAGAGCGCTTTGTTCTGGGGCAGGGATAAAGATCATATTCTCCAATACGAAAAGTATATTGACAAGCTGACTCCTGCTGATATACAGGAAACTGCAAAGAAACTTTTTGATGGTAAAAACCAGTTTACATCGGTATTGTATCCAGAGTCTTAATTTTTTAAACACTATTTATTTTGTATACAAAAGCCACGCTGAAACGTGGCTTTTGTGATTTTTATTGGGTTAATGAATAAAGTTATCCTTCTTAATATTTATACCTGGCAGGCAAAAAAGAAGGTAATTAGTGATATTTTTACCCAAAATACTTTCCTATTATGCTGACTGTAACATACTTCTACAGGGAACCCCGTGATACCGGGCAATCTATAGAGGGTATTTTTAAACTGGTCAGTGATTGCTTGAGTGAACGGGTAGCTTTAAAAGAGTTTTATTGTGACGGAAAATTATCGAGGTGGAAAAATGTGAGGCGCGCAGGCAAGTATTCAAGCCAGGTGAACCATATTACCGGAGATGTGAATTTTTTAGCGCTTGGATTAAAGGGTAAAAAGACGGTACTCACCATTCATGACTTTGGTTTTTATGAGAACCCGGTTCATTCAAGATTAATTAAAACTTTATACAAGCTATTCTGGTTTTATTTCCCGCTGAAATACGTTGATATGGTAACTGTTGTTTCTGAATTTACCAGGCAAAAACTGATTCGATATTTTAGTTTCCCGGTTGAGCGAATAAGGGTGATTCATAATCCTGTGAAGCCGGTGTTCAGGTATTCAGAAAAGGGAGTAATTAATACACTACCAGTAATCCTAATGATGGGTTCTGGTAAGCACAAGAACCTTGATAATCTGATTGATGCGGTGAAAGGAACAAATTACCACATTGATATTATAGGATGGCCTGCAAAGGATGAATTGGAGCGACTGAACAATTTTGGTATTTCCTATAAGGTTTATAATAAGCTTGCCGATGAAGAAGTGTATGCGCGGTATGTAGCCTGCGATATTTTGTTCAATGCTTCGTTTTATGAAGGTTTCGGGATGCCGATTATTGAAGCACAGGCGGTTGGGCGGCCGGTTATTACCAGTAACTTCGGGGCTATGAAGGAGGTAGGGGAGGGCTCGGCACTGTTGGTAGACCCCTCTAAGCCTGATGAAATCAGGGCGGCAATAGAATCGTTGCTGGATAAGAGATGCTACGATGAGGTGGTCGGGAAGGGGCGTGCAAATGCTGCAAAGTTTGATTACAGGAAAATAGCGGAGCAGTATCTTGAGGTGTATCGGGAGTTGATTGGTTGATTAGTTGATAGGTTGATAGTTTAAAGGGTTAGTAGGGTAATCGGTTTCCTCTTTCGCTGACGTACTTTCGTTAAAACTAAGACAGTTGAAAAAAAAGCTACGGCGTCCATAGGAGCAATTGAATGTTTAATACTTAAATAGGCATGACTTTTATTTTCTGGCAAAATATTATCAGTATTCATCAAAAGGATTTCCTTGAAGGACTTGTGATGCAACCTTCTGTTTCAAAGGTTGTTCTTGTGGTGGAACATGAGCTGACTCCGGTACGTAAAGCAATGGGTTGGGAGACTCCGGTAATGAAGGGTATTGAATTGGTATTATCGCCGGGAACAGAGAAAATTAAGGAATTGATCAAAAATGAAAAGGAAGCTATTCATGTTTTCGGCGGCATCAGGATAGGGTATATGATCACTATTGCATTTGATGAATGTATAAAGCATAAATGCAGGATTGGAGTGATGACGGAGCCCTATAATAGTGCAGGATTCAAAGGCATGTTACGGGATATTAAGTACCGGTACTATGCCGCTAAATATTTCAGGCATATACAGTTTGTGCTGGCGATAGGTAAGGAAGGCACAGGGCAATATTCAACTTTAGGGTATGATACTAATCGCTTATTTGCATGGGGATATTTTATTAATATAGCGCAACAGAAAAAAGTACACAGGCTTGCAGCAGATGATGAAATTAGAATCATTTATGCAGGCCGGTTGGAAGAGTCGAAGGGCATTTGCCGTTTTGTGGAAGAAATGATCAATACCGGTAAGAAAAATTTCAAATTGGATATTTACGGATCCGGACATGATGAGGAAAAGCTGAAGCAAATGATTACAGAAAATGGATTTGCAAACCAGGTTTCTTTTACACGTTTTATTAAGTATAATGAATTGTTGACTAAGTACGTTTTGTATGATTGGGTAGTACTTCCAAGTACGCAAAAGGATGGATGGGGCGTGATCATCAGTGAAGGATTGCTGAATGGATTAAAAGGAATATGCAGCAGTATTTGCGGAGTAAGCATGGTGATAAAAGAAGGCATGAACGGAGTCGTATTTGACTGGTCTGAAAAGGGCAGTTGTAAAAGTGCGATCCTGAAAATGCTTGATGGGAAAGGGTTTGCGGATTCTGAGCGTATCAGCGCCCTGGCAAGGGAAACTATAAGCGGTGAAGCAGGGGCAAAATATTTTTTACAAATTACAGATTGTGTTTATAACGGGAAAGAACGGCCGGTAATTCCCTTTTTGATTGACTAAGGACGGTTACAATTATGGTATTGATAGATGCATTATTTATTAACAAGGGCGGGGGAGCAGTCCTTCTCAAATACCTGATTGAGTGCATTCTTGCAACTCCTCAAAAGGATAATTTCTTTTTTGTGCTTGATCCGCGCTTTCATAAACCGGACGAGCTGCATAAAAATTATATTGTCATTAATAATAAGATCCGCGACCGGATCAAATTCTACAGAGCGCATAAGGGGAAATTCTCGGCTGTCTTTTGTTTTGCCAATACACCGCCGCCAGTGAAGCTAAAGGTGCCTGTGTATACTTACTTTCAGAATCAGAAGTTGCTTGCCGCTCCGGGCCAGCGGTTCAGACGAAAACACTTCTCTCAATACCTGAAATTCCTGGCAGTAAAATTCTACAATAAGAATACAGACTATTATATTGTGCAAACCCGGCATATGGTAGAAGCCCTTACAGCCCTTGGATTAAAAGATCATACGCATTGCCTTACCATCCCTTTTTATGACGACAGGAAATACTTAACCGGTCATAAGCCGTTTAATGAAAGGGAGAAAGATGCATTTGTATTTATCAGTAATCCATCTCCGCAAAAGAATCATCTTACACTGCTGGATGCGTGGGAATATCTTTTAGAAAAAAAGCAAACGCCGATTTTGCACGTAACTATTGACCACACAGCTCCACACCTCATTAACAGGATGCATGAACTGAATGCAAAAGGAACGCGGATTGTTAATCATGTTTACCTTGATCCGCGTGAGCTTTATTTTAGTTGTCCGTACCTGATCTTTCCTTCGGTTATTGAGAGTTTCGGACTACCGCTGATTGAGGCGGTGGACAGTGGTATGAAGGTTATTGCTTCTGATTTGCCTTATGTACATGATGTGATAAAGCCGAGCCTTACTTTTCAGCCGCTTGATAAAATTTCAATTGCTGCTGCAGTTCTTAAGGCTCTTGAAACTGAATTGCCTTTCCCTGAATTACTGATAAGGAATGAAGTGGATAAACTTATAGAATTGCTTATTTCGTGAGTTTGTTATACATCACGCGCTATAAACCTGCCTACCGGCAGCCTGCCTGCCGGTAGGCAGGTTAATTCCTTGCCAAGTATAGCTATATATTATTGAAAAGGCGTAGTTTAAGGATTGACAATAATATACCCCGTTTCCAGTTCTAAATAATCTTTACGCAATGTGAACTTAAACACACCTTTGTGCTGGAAGTTTCTTTTATCCAGTATGATTGCCGGCGTGTTTATTTTTGGTATTTCCACAATCATATGGTTTTGCAGGTCAAAGAATTTTACGGAATACAGATGAATGAATACATCATCCGGAAGGAAGATGTTGACATGCCCAGTAGCAGAATCGGAATTAATAAAGCGGGACCGGATAAATATTGGTGTATTGGTATTGGGATCATCAATTTTTAAAGCAATTTTCTGCCTAGGCGTTACCGGACTTTTTTCGGTGTCATGATGGGTATTAAGGGAAGGTAGTGACGTGTCGGGATAAAATGAAAGAGAAATTTTTGGTTTTTTGGCATCCTGTTTTATGCAGGTATCATTTTTTGGTTTTATGTGGATTGAATCTGCTGTAATATTATTAGCTGTTTGTTTTTTAATATCAGATTCTTTTTCAAATCCGGGATCCTGATTATTTATTTTATCAGGTGTTTTCTTCAATGAATCTGCGGATGGAAATTTTTGAGAAGATTCCACTGCCGGTATTGGCACGTAAATTCCAAAGTGGTTACTACGCCAGGTAAGCCCGGTCTTAAATACGATAGCTAACTTGTAGAAAATTTTCCCCGCCTGCGGATGGATGTCTGAAAATACCTGTACACCTTTATCTAATCTTTTTACATAGCCAATGATCTCATAATCATTAGTACTATCAGAGGAACGTAAGACTGAAATAGCTTTTATCCCATTATACTGGCAGTTCCATGTAAGGGCTACAACTCCTTTTTCAAAAGTGCCGGTAAGGTCTGGAAGGGTAGGCTGGGCCACCGCCCCGTGGGTATAAAACAAATATAAAAGCAGGAATACGATCCTGAATGCAGGGGAGCGCCTGATCATAATCCAAACCTAATATAATTTTGGCAATTTGGCGTTAAAAATACTGTTGGGGTCACATAATGCGTGAAAGAATTAACAGATTTATGAAGCAATCAACAATTTAGCTATCTTAGCCTTTTCACGAACAAAAAAAATAGATGGGCATTTTTTCTAAGAAACCAATCAGCCAGCTTATTCTTCATTCCGATGACGGAGAGAGTGGCCTGAAACGTACCCTTGGTGCTGGCAACCTTATAGCCTTAGGTATTGGTGCCATCATAGGCGCCGGGCTTTTTGTACGGACTGCAGCAGCGGCAGCTAATAACGCAGGACCTTCTGTTACATTAGGTTTTGTTGTAGCAGCGGTTGGGTGTGCTTTTGCCGGATTGTGCTATGCAGAGTTTGCATCCATGATACCTATTGCCGGAAGTGCATATACCTATTCCTATGCTACAATGGGTGAACTGATGGCCTGGATCATTGGTTGGGATCTTGTTCTTGAGTACGCGGTCGGAGCTGCTACAGTTGGAATAGCATGGAGTGAGTATCTGAATAAGCTTTTGGAGCGCTTTCATATGCATATTCCCGGGCGATGGTGTCACTCACCTTTTGAAGTTTTTACTGAAGCAGGGATTACACAACATGGTATAATGAATGTACCGGCACTTTTTATCATTTTCATGATCACTTTGTTACTTATTAAAGGAATTAAAGAGTCTGCTGTGGTAAATGGTATTATTGTGATTTCAAAAGTTGCTATTGTTATTTTATTCATTGTTTTTGGATGGCATTTTATTAATCCTGCCAACCAGACACCCTATATTCCAGACCCCTCTATATATACTGATTCTCAGGGTGTAGCCCATAATTTTGGAGGTATCTGGGGTATATTGGGTGCAGCAGGTACAGTGTTTTTCGCTTTTATTGGTTTTGATGCAGTTTCAACAGCCGCGCAGGAGGCAAAAAAGCCTGAAAGAGATATGCCGATCGGGATACTTGGATCATTGGTTATCTGTACTATATTGTACATTTTGTTTGCTTATGTGCTTACAGGAATCGCTAGCGTAAATGATTTCCGGACACAAGGACGTGAGGCTTCAGTTGCGTATGCAATCACTACTTATATGACAGGCTATGGCTGGTTGGCCGATTTTGTAATAGTTGCGATTTTATTTGGTTTTTCTTCTGTAATTCTTGTAATGCTTATGGGACAGTCAAGGGTATTTTATTCTATGAGCAAAGATGGTTTAGTGCCTAAAACTTTTTCTAATCTACACCCTAAATTTAAAACTCCGTACCATTCTAATTGGATATTCCTGATTTTTGTAGGTGGGTTTGCAGCTTTTGTTCCAGGTGATATTGTAGGGGATATGACAAGCATAGGCACGCTTTTTGCATTTGTACTTGTTTGCATAGGTGTTTGGATATTGAGGGTGAAAAGCCCTGAGATCCCTAGAAAGTTCAGAGTTCCGTTTGTTCCTGTTGTATCCATTTTAGGCGTTGTAGTATGTGGTGCAATGATGGCTGGCCTTGGGTGGACAAACTGGGCACGTCTTTTAGGTTGGATGGTTATTGGGTTAATTGTGTATTTTAGTTACAGCAGGAAGAATAGTAAACTGAAATAGGTTTTATCTCTCGTACTTGAAGTATATTGTAT
Organism: uncultured Bacteroidota bacterium; assembly: GCA_903839875.1. GTDB lineage: Bacteria > Bacteroidota > Bacteroidia > Chitinophagales > Chitinophagaceae > Nemorincola. The sequence goes on along the minus strand of CAIMDZ010000095.1, from coordinate 23,817 downwards.
GTAATTTAATTTGTATTATTAATTTTATCGGAGGAGGTTAAACTTTTTTTATCCTCTGCCGTCTTAATAACACAAAAACGCTAAAATTATGTTATACAAATCACTTTTAAGGAACGGCGCATTACTAATAGTCGCCTGCCTGTTGACGTTTACTGCATGCAGACGTAACAAGGACAATACTACACCTGCATTAACAACCGCAGATGATAAAGGAGGGTATGCATCGGATGCTGCACAATTAGACCGGAACAGCAATGATGTGATCTCTATTTCTGATGCTGCGGGATCTACCGGCGGAAGCAATCTGAGGACAACTGCAACTACAATTGGCAGCTGTGCTACTGTTACGAATGATACTGTATCCGTGCCCCATAAGCTGACGATAGACTTCGGTACTACCGGCTGTACCTGCCTGGACCTGAGAACACGAAGTGGTAAAATAATAGTTTACTACTCCGGGCACTATAAGGACAGCGCAAGCACCCATACCATTACTACTAATAATTATTTTGTTGACGGTTATCAGGTGATCGTTCACAAAACTGTTACTAATAACGGCAGAAATACAAGCGGTCAGTATTGGTATACAGTGACAGTTAACGACTCAATAATTATAGCTCCTGACAGTATTATCAGTTGGAATGGCAGCCGCACACGTACATGGTATGCAGGGTATAGTACCCCTGACAGAACCGATGATGTGTACCTTATAGGAGGAACAACAACTGTAACCAGGGCAAATGGCCATGTATTTAACTTCACAATTTCAAGCACTGCACCATTGAAAGTTGCGCTCGCATGCAGGTGGATTGAAGACGGTACTGTAACAATTTCGAGTTCTACATTTACCGGAGGCGACCGTATATTGAATTATGGATACGGTGGCGGCGGATGTGATGACATGGCACAGGTGACCATAGGAACGCATACTTATAATATAACTTTGCATTGATTTTATTTCATTTTGAGGATTGTAACGGGCGGGATATTTTCCCGCCTGTTTTTTTGTAAATATTCCGTATTTTGCAGTGTTAATTACAACCAATAAAGTATATGGAAACTCAGAAACCAAAGAAAGGAGCACCTGTTCGATTACCTTCCAAACCTATTTCTTTTTCAGGCCAGCAGACTGCCAAGGGTGGTAAGCAGGCAAAGGCCAGTGTAAATAAATCGAAAAAAGGCGGAGTAAACTTCATGAGGAAGTTGTCCGGTATGTAACTCTTTGACCACTGTATAAAAGTTAGTAAAGCCTTAGCATTTGGTTGTCAATTGACTGAAAAAAATCCTGTGGCTGGAATGTTCGCCAATTAGGGCTTTCAAGTAGTTTTACATAACGATCAATATGAGAAAGGTGAAAATCGTATTGAGTTTGCTCAGGCATATTTACAGCCACTATCCAGCCACCATCATCCTTTATGTCTTCGTACCATTCTTCATAATAATCGGTGTCGCTGCTATGGAAATTTAGTACGTTTTCGGTAATCAGAATGAATTTAAAAATACCTTTGGCAATCATCAGGTCTATTACTGAACGTTTCAACTGCATAATATCATTCTCCACTGCGTCATTCCATTCTCCCAGTAATTCTATAATCGCATAGTTCAGTTCGTAATCAACGAACAATACTTTCAGGTACAAAGTGCGGGACCCAAAGTCATCCCATTGCGGATGTATGTAATAGTTGTAAACAGTATTTGTAAACTGAAACTCACTATGTTCCTGCCCGTAATAAGGGGAAAGCTCATCTTCTTCAGCAATGTATAAGTGCCGCCAGTTGTAGTATGGCTCAATTTCATGCATCTTCCAATCCTTTTTTTTAACTAACCGAACGTTTGCTTCCATGTGTTCATTCCACCAGTCAGATTTACAACATTGGTAAACCCTGCCTGTTCCAGCATTGCACAAGCCTGCATGCTTCTGCCGCCTATTTTGCAATGCACTATTATTTCATCGTTTTTATGATCTTCCAGATCTTCCAATTGCATGCCCATTATCTGACCAAGCGGTATCAATTTTGCACCAATGTTATATTCAGCATACTCGGCGGGCTCCCTTACATCAATAATAAGCAATTGCTCGCCGGCATCCATTCTTGCTTTTAGTTCGTTTACTGTAATATTTTTCATAGACTATCTTTTTGATTTCACTGAAAAAGTTTATTATTTCATTAGGCCTGAACTGGCCCGGAGATTAATGACATAAGTATAGCAGCTATAATTTAATTATTTTTTGAGGTACCTCAGGTATGCCATCTCTCGTAATATTTACAAAATACAATCCGGGGGCTAATTGCCCGATATCAATGGTATTTCCGGGTCGAATGGGGCCACTCATAAGTGTATGTCCCTGTATGTCAGATAAACGGTAAATAGTGACCTCACTTGCACCGAATTCAAATTTCAATAAATCTTTAGCAGGGTTTGGCAAAACCTGCCACTTTTCTTTTTCTACTGCTACGTCCTGTATCCCTGTACCAAATACAGGATGCCCAAATATAGGCCGGATCATGATAGCTCCGCTGATGCCGGACGGAATCCAATGCCCTAATACATTGTAGTATGCATGGTTAGGCCCTATCCTGTTAACATCCAACCCGAAATACAAACTGTCGCTGCTGCCGCCCTGGGGCTGCATGGTACCTGCGTAAAAAGTGCCAGGCTGCATTAAGACCGGATGTCTGAAAGTATATATCCAGAAGTGATTCAATGAATCATAGTAGCCGGGATCCAGGAGATAGGTGGAGTCAAGAATGACGTCATGAGCAGCCCCGTTTATTCCTGCAATTGAGGAATAAACGTAAATGGCAAATGGTTTTGTAGAGGAAAATGGTATTTGCCTTCCAAAATAAATGGCCATGCCCCGTAAACTGTCTGGTTTGTTCAGGTGATATTCAATCGCTATTTTTCCCGGCAGCGTAGGAGATAGGTTCAGAAAATAACTTTTTTCAGCAGTACCATCGTCATAAGCGAAATAATTATCAAAAACCTGGTCTTTAATAATGGTATCATTTACATCAGGACCGGTGGGTGAGGTTGTTGATAAATAATATTTAGTTTCAAACACTACCGATGCATCGGCTGAATAGGTAGGGAAAGTGCCAATAGAAAATGGTTCGGAAACTTCCCCAATGGTATTGCCACCTAACAGAATGTTGTTTGTACCTATAGCAGATAATATAGCACCACTTTGAACATTGCGGATTTCCAAACCATAATCTACCGATTGGTTAATTAATGTGCTGTTTCTTATACTGTCTGAAATGAATAAGGCACTCTCTCCGGCATGGTTGACCATAAATTGCCCATAAGGCATGAATGTATAATCGTTGAGTAAAAACGAGGGATTGGAGGTGAATGCAACGTCTGTGACAGCAGTGTCGCTTAAACTCCTGTTTTTATCAAGCCTTATATAATCAACATTCCAAACGGCATCGGCCCAGTAAAGTGCGGCTTTATTAATAAATCGAAACTGGAATGTACTGTGAAAGTAAAGCGAATCTGTAATGGGAATCATTACCTGCTTAAAGGGTTGAATGCCACTTCCTTCCACTGACCATATCTTTACGAAATCTCCGTAACGGTTTTTAAGGAATAACATCAGCGAATCAGGAGGCAACGGGTAAAAACCATTACCCTGCGGCTGGTAAAAAAAGCTCAGGTAAACACTATCTGCCGCAGAGTCGGCGCTCATATCTATTGGTTGAGAAGTAAGACTATCCGCATACCGGAAGGCTGTATTGCTGAAGGAATCATAGGGTATACCGTTACTGTTTAGTCCGTCGAAGGTGGCCACTCCCCTGCTTAATGGGCTGGCGCCCATGGTATTGTTGATAAATACTTCAAAATCAGTCCATTTACTACTATCCGGGTACATGCTATATCCGGTGAAGTCGTCAAAAAATGGCAGTGTGAGCGAAGTTGCGGTCTTTTTTGCTCCTTTAAATGGCGTAGGATGGTAATTGCCCAGAAATGGATTATAATTAACATGCCCCTCAAACTCCTGCCCGGAAACAAAGAATGATTGAAATATAATGTTAATAAATAATATAGCGACTATAGCTGTTATTCTCTTCACTTTGGTTTGTTCGTTTTATTATCATTAACGGTTGCAGGCTTGTTTGTATTGCTATGAATCTGGGTCGGATCGGGAGTTTGGATAATTATAAGGGTAATTACGTCTCCGGCCTTAATGCGGTTAGGCACCCCTGCATCGTTAAATTGCCTTGGTTCCTGGTCAGCAACCGTTGCTGAAGGTGTATCGGTGATCCTGGAAAGTCCATCAGCCACAGAGATAATAGGTAAAAGGTTGTATGCTGCCACAATATCCATGACCACGCCAACCTCCTGGTTTGTAAGGTCAGGTACATTGAATTCTGTATTACCCAGACCATTACCTATAACAAGGCCGATTTTACTACCCTGGGCTACCATTTCTCCCGGTCTGATTGCGGTTCCTTTGTACAACTGTTCCAGGATAGCGCCACCTGCAATATCAGGCTTGTAAGTAGTATCTCCCACCAATAATTTGTTGTTGTGCAACAGCATTACGGCGCTGCGATAAGACAGGCTTACCAGGTTTGGCATAGGTATGTGAGGCGGGTTCAGCATATTGACCGTAAGAAATACAGTACGGCCTTCTTTTGCCACCGAACCGCTATCAGGCAACTGTTTCAGCACAGATAGCGGCTTCAGGGCGGGTTCATAAGTTGAGTCTACATTAACCTCAAAATGCATTGCCTTTAGCTGGTCAACGGCGGCATTTACATTTTTGCCTCTCACATCCGGTATTATTAATTCCTGACCATGCTTTGTAAAACAATGCAGGCTCGCGAAAAAAGCTATATAAAGCAATATGCATAATGCTATTATTATTCCCAGATGGAACAGGATAGAATTTTTTAATTTTCCGCTCATAAACAGTTTCTATACATAAAAGTAAATGATTTTAAACAGAATAGTTTTTCATACAATCTTCCAGTAATGCGCCATAAAATTCCTTTAGTGAACGACCGGATGCCCGAACCTGCTGCGGTACAATACTATTTTCACTCTGGCCGGGCATGGTATTCACTTCCAGGAAAAATAGTTTGTTGGATCCCCTTTGCAGAATAAAATCCATTCGTACAATCCCGCGGCAATTCAGGTGCCGGTATATATACATGGCTTTGGATTCCAATTGTTCCCTGAGGTTAGTATCAATATTTGCCGGAGTAATTTCGTTGGTTACCCCCGGAGTATATTTTGCTTCATAATCGAAAAATTCGTTTTTGCTCACTATCTCAGTTGCAGGCAGCGCTATCAAATAGCCATTTGCCTTGTATACACCAATGGTCAATTCGCGGCCTTCAATAAATTCTTCAATCAGTACCTGGTTATCTTCTTTAAAAGCTTTCTCAATAGCGGGCAAAAGGTCTTCTACGGCCTTGACCTTACTTACACCCAGGCTGCTGCCACTTTCATTTGGTTTTACAAACACGGGCAATTTTAGTATGTCTAAAACCGCACCCATAGAATAGGGTTCGCCCTTTATGAGGTGCACGGAATTGGCAATGTTAACCACATTAAAAGCCTTCACTACTTTATTGCAATAACTTTTATTGAAAGTAAGGGCAGAAACAATTGAATTGCAGGTAGTGTAGGGTATTCTTAACATGTCGAGGTAGCCCTGTATGCGCCCGTCTTCTCCGGGCGACCCGTGGATAGCAATAAAAACGCAATCGAATACAATTTTTTGATTGTCCGTTTTTAGCGAAAAATCATTTTTATCAACAGCTATTTTTTGATGGTTGGGCGCCTCATAAATCCAATCGTCCCGGTCAACAATTATTTTAAAAATATTGTATGTATCATGGTCCAGATTTTTCTCAATGGTTTCCGCAGTCTGTATGGAAATAATATATTCGCCCGAATATCCTCCTGCGAGTAAAGCAATATTTTTCTTCATCTTTGTTGGACTAATAAATTGATGCTGCCAAAGATAATTGAAAAGTTGTAAGTAATATGTTATAAGTTAGAATCTTCGTTTTTTTGTTATTCCGGGGTTCCCCTGTCCTTAACAGGTATCTCAAACTTCAGTCCACACCAAACATTGTCAACAGCACAATCTTTTATATCTGCCAGACCGGCCTTAAGACCAATTTACCTTATCAAATTGTAGAAACCAATGAACCGGTTTTTGCAGACTTTTTTGACCATGAAACCCAAATGGTACCATCTGGGAGTATTTCCTTTCGTCAACGTTCCTGATTCAAAATTAATTCCATTTTTGTCACATCAATTGCATGGTTATTGTCAGTCTTAATAAATTTTTTTATCATTCCTGTTATCCTTTCCTTTTCTTCAGAAAGTATACTGGCTTCTTCTTCACAAATATTCCTGATAGTAATTTCTTCTTCTTTGCTCATCGTTCGGCAGGAGAATGCGCTCAGATGCTCCAGCGAAACACGTCCGTCATGGTAATCACCTATTACTTCACCTAAAAGGGTAAGCATTCTGACAGGAAGTTGTTTAATCCGTGTACTAGCTGATTTCCAGTTCTTTTTCACCAGGCCGGACACATAGATCATATCCTTTGCCTGTTTCCTGACATTGTGCACCTGGTCTTCTGTAGGTATGCTTTTGATCATTCCCCTCATAGAAACCATTCTTGTTTCGAAGAATTCAGGCAATACAGATTTATGCAGGACCGTGAATTTTAAGCTGCAAAGTTTAGTTTCTAGTTTTTTGAAAATATTTTCTGAGTAATATTTGTTCCATTCCCCTTTTTGGAGTTGACACATCGTCTCCAATTTCTTAGAGTAATGTGGAAGGTCCAATTTTTTTTCAGATAACTCTTTCAATTCTAAATGTGTTTCACGTATGGTACCGGCTATATGGTATAAGCGTTTGAATTTACCGGAGAGTTTTAGCACGGGTTCATGGAAATGCATACGCAACAGCCGCAGGAAAGCCCGAAGGGTTTTTGCCGTTATCCTGAAGTCATGAATGGTGTCTTCATCAAATTCCGGGTCAATTTTTTTACCAAGTCTGTGAAGCTCATCCACTTTTTTCTTAATTATCCGCCGTATCTGCTCCTCCTTCATACTGGTATAAATTTCAGAAAAGAAGTTTAAATGTACTATTTGTAAAATTACTGCCAATATCAACTTTAAGCAATGACCTGTATCAGTACATAAATAATGTACCTGTCAAAGCGGAACTTATTTTTTCAACTTAGAAAAGTGAAAAAGGAGTATCTCACCTTACGAATGAAACCCTTGATTTTAAATAGAGTGGGTTATTTAAAATTATTCCTATTCTTATTGTTTTTATTTATAAAAATTGCTGGTATATTGACTTTTGTTTAACTTGCAAACTTATCATTAATACACCTTATAGTTTTTTTATGTTTAATAGTAAATTTTATTTAGTCGTTATTGTTATTTTATTTTCATCATTAGGCTTATCTGCCCAGGTACCTGAAAATTGTGTTGGTTGCAAACAAGTTGATGTAAATTTTACCGAACTGGCAAATTATTACAAAGAACATCCGATGCCCTTTAAGCGTAAAATGCCTTTTGATGAGGCGGAAGAAGAAGGAAGGATGGAGCACAGGCATGCACCTGCATCAGAAGTACGACTGTACAAGCCGCCGGCAGCAGACCCTAATGATGATCACTACCACGAGCCAATGCTCCCGGTTTCACCGGCTCCGGATGATACTTTCCAATCCACATACTCATCTGGAAGCGCTATTCCGCCAGATACACATGGCGCTGTTGACTCTCAATACGCCGTTACTGCCATAAATACGAGTATCCATATCCAGGATCGCGTCGGAAATAATATTTATAATGTAGGTCTTGATGGTTTCTGGTCTGCAATATTGCCTTCCGGAACAGGCGCTTTCGATCCCAGGGTTCATTACGACCGGTACTCAAGACGGTGGATACTTGTTACAGATGCTGTGAATGGTACCGGATTTACAAGTTCTACGTTATTGATTGGTGTTTCTGCTACCAATGATCCAACAGGTGTGTGGCATTTATATTCAGTTCCTGTTGACCCAACCAATGCTGCATGGCTTGATTTTCCGAATGTAGGATATAACCAGAAATGGATCGTTGTCACCGGCAATATGTTCCCTAACGTTTCAGGAGGTGCAAGTGGCGCAGTTATTTATGTTTTTGATTACGCAAATCTTAAATCAGGGGCCACTTTGGTGCCACCGGTGAAAATCTCTAAACCTACTTCGTTTGCTATTTGTCCGGCAGTTACAATGGATGTGAACGAGCCTAATTTATTTTGCCTTGAGACATGGAACTCTGGAAGCGGGCAACTCAATTTATGGAAAATTACGGGCAGTGTAGCCAGTCCCTCTATAGCTAGTGTCGGGTTACCTACTAATCCTAATCATTGGCGAGGTAATGGAGGTTCAAGTGATTTTGGCCCCCAATCAGGGATAACCAATAAAATTGATCTTGGCGACGATCGTATCACAAGCGTGATGCAACGTAACGGAAAATTATGGACTACCCACACCGCCTTTTTACCTGCAACAGGAACACGAAACCGCAGCTCTATTTTCTGGTACCAGATAGATACATTAGGTAATCCATTGCAAATAGGACAAATAAACGACAATACTGCCGTTAATTTTTATGCTTATTCTTCAATAGCGGTGAACAGCACTGATGATGTCCTGATTGGATGTGGCACATTTTCTACAACCAGGCATCCCTGCGCTGCATTTGCATTGCACATGCATACTGACCCTGTTGATTCCATCAGGCCTGTCCAGATTTTCAGGCATGGCCTGGGAACCTATTATACAACCTTTGGCGGATCAAAGAACAGGTGGGGTGATTATTCCGGTACCTGTATAGATCCAAGGAACGATCAGGACTTCTGGACAATACAAGAGAGCTCAGTTGCAGGTACTTCGGCTAACTGGGATACCTGGTGGGCTAATGTACAAATGTGCCCCAAGCCACACCAGCCTGTATTGATTACGACTATTACCAGCCCTTGCCCCGGAACCCCTGTTACCTATATGATACAGTCAATCCCCGGCGCAACCGGTTATACCTGGATAGTTACAGGAACAGGCTGGAGCGGCTCAGGCACTGATACGACCTTCACCGGAACTGTTGGTACTGGTACCGGAACAATTGTGGTTTATGGTACCAATTCATGCGGACAAGGTGAATCGCATACTTTCAACGTTACACCGGCGCCATTACCTGCCAAACCAGTGATTACTATTGTTACACCTCCTTGTACCGGAACTACCACAGCGGTATTCTCTGCTACCTCTTCCGGTGCAACCGGTTTCTATTGGCAGGCTATTAGTGGCGGATGGTCCGGAACCAGTTCCTCAACTTCTCTGTCTGCTACGGTAGGTACTGGAACCGGCCTGATAATTTGTACTCCTTCAAATTCCTGTGGCAATGGCACACCCGATACGCTTTCAATTACTCCGGGTACTCCTGTAGCCAACTTTACAGAGTCATTGCATGTTACTACCACCGGAACTAATGTGACCGTTACTTATACCGGAACTGCTCCGGCTGGCTCTACCTATACATGGAATTTCAGTGGTGGTATTGCTACTCCCGGTACGGGCCCAGGGCCTCAATCGGTTCATTGGACAGGGACGGGCACGTTTAGCGTCACAGTCACCGTTGATAATAACGGGTGCTCAAGCACCCACTCTGACACGGTTCGTGTAAAAGCAAGAGTAGATGTTCCGGATTTAACTGGTCCGCAGAATAATATCAGCATTGTTCCAAACCCCAGTGAGGGCTCTTTCAATATTGAATTTGCAACACCGGTCAATAAGCAGGTTAATGTAGTAATGACTGATATGCAGGGGCGTGCAGTGTACTCCAAAGATTTCCAGGGTACTGTTAATAATAAACTGCCTGTTATAGCAGACAATCTTCCACCCGGCATATATGCCGTCACTATTTATATAGATGGAGCGGCGGTGACTAAAAAAATTACAATAAACAAATAAATTCGGCTTTAAAACTAAAATACCCCGTCACTGGTTTAGCGGCGGGGTATCTTGTTTTCATTACTTCCGGACAGGTACAGCCTGTTTGCGAAAATAGATCCTGAAAATTAATAACCCGGTTGCCAGTAAAAGCATCAAAGGCCATATTCTAAGCAGTAGTATTGAAAAACCCATGACAAATTCCCAGCCAGAGCTAAGTGCGGCCCTGCATTGCATCCCGAAAGGAGGCCTTGAATAATAATCTGTATTTACAATATTTTGTACCATCACCTGCTCAGTTTGCGATAGAGTGACTGTTACTGTTGCATAGTTGATGTCATCCTGCAATTGCATATTCTCCACCTTCCGGTCTATTTTTTGTTCGGTTCTGTCGTTGTCATACTCCTGTGCTTCTGCAGTCATTTTACTTTTCTTTGTTTTAGAGGCGTTGTTGTTCCCGCCAACCTGGTTCTTTAGTTCATTGGTCAGGTATTTGTAGGTAACATCGCTTTGTTTTAAGGTGCGTGAATCAATAAAGCTGGTCAGGCCGGGAATCGCATTGATCACAGAATCAAGGTAAAAGGAAGGTACTCTCAATGATAGCTGCGCTGTGGTTTTATAGGTCATTGTTTGCCGCAGGGAATCTGCAGTATAATAACAGGTGTTCGTTTCCATATCACTATTGTCCATGTGGCTTTCCTGCACCACACCGCCAACTGATTTTACAAGCTGTTCTAATTTTGTAGTAGCTGTGAAAACATTCTTCACCTTGCAATGAAAATCTGCAGTATGTATGACCTTGCGCGCCGGTGAGTTAATGGGTGCATTGGCAGCCGGGACAGCTGTGCTGTCGGAGGTTTCGATGATTGCATTAGCGGAGGGAGCAGATGATTTGGTATACTCACGGTTGCCAACACCATTGCAGGCAGCCAATGAAAAAAGTGGTAACAACCACAATAATTTTTTTGAGGACATAGCTGTATGTTTTTGTTATACTGTTTATGCCAGTTCCGGAAATAGGTGACGAATTTTTTGTGTTAAACAAAATGTAAAGTGAGTTGACGCCATCAATGAAGAAATGCAAGCCGAAAATAATTGATCAAAAGGCGGGTAACACGAAAGTTGTATACTGGCACGTATACCCGTTAAAGTGCCATGGGAATCTTCTTTAGCATTTTTTTATGAGACTGCTTACCGGTCTGGCATACTAATTGTCATAGTTCCTTAGTCAATACATTGCTTTCAAATCATTTTTATTATACTTGCATTTAAAATCATCCGGTTATGAAACTAGGAGCATTATTTTTTCTGTTTGTGTTATTTGCGCCTGCTTTTTCGTTTGGACAGCAACAAGCGTATGGCGAACGTCGCCAGGGTGGTGGGGGCCATTGGGATAGTGAATCCAGTACACTTTCTATTTATTCTGAAACCGGAGAACAATTCCTGCTGGTGTTAAACGGTGTGAGCCAAAATACTGTGCCTGCATCAAAGATAAGAGTAGAACGTTTGCCCAAGTTTGGTAACGAAATTGAGATAATATTCTCTGATAACCGCACACCTGCTATCAGGAAAACCATAACGATTGCCGATCCGGTTGATAATAAAGCAGTGAACATGACACTGAAATTAGTCAGGAACAGGGAGGGCTATCCAAAACTTAAGTTTCATAAATGTACCGAAGTGGAGCGCGATTACCACCCCGAACGAGATGAGTATGTAATGGACTACGGCCAGCAGAGGCAAAACAATGTGGCATCAAGATCATACAACGACAATGTGCAGGAACAACCAGCAGGACCTGTAGCAATGGATCGGGGTACATTCAACGAAATGAAAAAAACTATTGCGAATACTTCATTCGATGATGCCAAATTGTCTACTGCAAAAACGATTTTGAGCAATAATTATTTTACTACAGACCAGGTAATTGAGCTTTGCAATTTGTTCTCTTTTGATGACAGCAAACTGGATCTGGCAAAAGCTGCGTTTAGCAGAACAGTAGATAACAACAATTATTTCAAGGTGAATAATGTGTTTAGTTTCAGCTCAGGTAAAGAGGCGCTGAATGATTTTGTAAGTCACAATCATTGACAGCTTTCGAAATCCTTTTTGAATTAAATGTTTTATGGTCCTGTTTTTCCCGGCAAGGAAAATAATATCCAGCAGGAAAGGCAACCCGGACAGAATATGCTGGACGCGATACCGTGTTTTAATTCGCAGCCAGGTGCGTGTGTTACCGCACTCTGTTGCATCTGTTAGTGTAAATGTAAACAAATAGTAAAGCCGTTGAAGTTCAATGATGCTGAAGGCGAATTTATAGCTACTTTTACAGGTTTTTAAAAAAGGAAATAACTCAATAATTGAAATGGTCAATAAATCATGAGTAACCTGCAGCAGCTAATTCATGACCCCCTCGGGAGTAGTTTGATTATCGTCAATTTATTTTTTATTGAAAGCCTGCTTTCCGTAGACAATGCTGCAGTTCTGGCAACCATGGTAATGAAACTGCCCCGGCAAGACAGAAAGAGGGCATTGCGATACGGGATCATCGGAGCTTACGTTTTCAGGGGTATTTGCCTGGTACTGGCTGCTTACCTGGTAAAGATCTGGTGGCTTAAAGGCACCGGTGGTATTTACCTTTTGTACCTGGCTATTCAGTGGTATGTTAAGAAAAACAGGGTGGCAGGTAAAGTAACTGATCCCGATAAAGAGAAAAGCAGACTATCCCCGGTAAGGTTTGGTGGGTTGGGGCCTTTTTGGGCAACTGTTATTTCGGTTGAGTTAATGGACCTGGCCTTCTCACTGGATAATGTTTTTGCGGCAGTTGCTTATTCCAGTAATATACTTATTATTCTTTTAGGTGTGTTTATTGGTATTCTGGCTATGCGTTTTGTAGCCCAGGGATTTGTAAGATTAATGGAGCATTACCCATTCCTTGAGGCTTGCGCGTTTACGGTGATCGGATTATTAGGGATAAAACTTACCCTGTCTTTTTATGAACATTTTTATCCCGGAGCCGCTATAACTCAGGTATTTGAAAATCCCAATGCAAACTGGATAACATCAGTAGTAACCATCGCTTTATTCCTTATCCCTGTTACTACAAGCCTATTGTTTAATTTCCCTGCGAAAGCAAACAAACCAAACATTGAACACTAAGAAAAACAGCATTATTTATTTCTTCTTCAAAATAGCTACAGTTAACCTGCTGACGCAAACGAGTTTTTCTTTTTCATCCCTTATCTTAATATCCCATACATGAGTGGTGGCGCCTAAATGCAGGGGTTCGGCTGTTGCAGTTACTACACCGCTTTGTTTTGCCCGCAGGTGGTTACAATTAATTTCTATACCCACACACATTTGTTTAGTCCTGTCAATGGATAGCCAGGAGGCCACACTACCTATGGTTTCAGCCAGCGCGGCAGATGCCCCGCCATGAAGTAAACCATGGGGCTGGTGAGTTTTAGGACACACAGGCATAGTCGCTTTCAGGTAATTCCCACCAATTTCCGTAAATTCGATATCAAGGTGGCGCGCCATGGTATTTTTTGAATGTTCATTGAGCGTTTTTAGGTCAGTGGTGGAATTTTTCCATATTACATTCGTCATATTCGATGTTTCACGTATTTATTAAAAATATAGATAAAAGGCAATTATAAAATTATTAAGCAATAATATTACATTTGCATTGTTTTTCTATCAGTTTTGACAGTTTTATGACAATATAATATGCAAACAATACTGGTTGCCGGAGCGGGTAAATCTTCCACCTTTTTAATTCAATATCTTTTAACCTATGCCCCCCGTAATAAATGGAAAGTAATCGTCGCTGATGGCGATGCCGATGCTATCAGGCAAAAGATTGGTAAAAATAAGTATTCTGAGGCAGCTGTGATAGATATCACTAAATCTTCTGATCGGGAACCACTTGTAAAAAGGGCAGATATTGTTGTTTCGCTGATGCCACCTCATTTGCACATTCACCTGGCAAAAGATTGCCTGAAGCATAAAAAAAATCTGATTACTTCTTCCTACATCTCTGATGAAATGAAGGCGATGGACAAGGAGGTACGCGATGCCGGCCTGATGTTTATGTGCGAAATGGGACTCGATCCGGGTATTGACCATATGACGGCCAACAAGATAATACATGGTATTCATCGTGTAGCAGGAACAATCACCAGCTTTAAATCATACTGCGGCGGGCTGATAGCTCCTGACAGTGATAACAATCCATGGCATTATAAATTTAGCTGGAACCCAAAGAATGTTATTACTGCCGGCTTAGGAGGCGCTAAATACCTGGATAAAGGTAGGCATGTGGAAGTGCCTTACGGGCAAATGTTTGAACATAATAAGAAGATTCATGTAGACGGGCTTGGCTCACTGGCCTATTACCCCAACAGGGATTCTTTGAGATACCTGGATATTTATGAAGTGCCCGAAATTAAAACCTTTCTCCGGGCCACTTTGCGCAATCCTTCCTTTTGCAAAGGATGGAATGCGATCAATGCCCTGGGGCTTACCAGTCAGGATGATGTTTTTGATACTGGAGGAAAAACTTTTGCTGCCTGGGTTGCAGGTAAAACCATGCTAAACGGTCATGGTTCTCTTATTCCACATGTAGCAAAAAAATTAGGGTTAGAAGCAGATGACAAAGTGATCTCTATGCTTAAGTGGCTGGGCCTGTTTGAAGACAGACCACTTCCGCAGGGAAAGAAATCTTCATCTGATATACTGCTGGAGATTTTGCAGGAAAAATGGGCTATGGCACCTGAGGATAAAGATATGGTGGTAATGCAGCATGAGTTTGAATACATACATAAAGGCAATAAGATAAAACTTACCAGCACCATGGTGGTGGAAGGGGACGACAGGGAGCACTCAGCTATGGCTAAAACTGTTGGTCTGCCTATTGCAATACTTACCCGGTTGGTTCTTGGAGGGAAAATAAAACCACCGGTGGGGGTTCTATTGCCTAATATGATTTCTGTTTATCGCCCTGTGCTTACGGAGCTTGCACACTATGGCATTTCATTTAAGGAAGAGGTAAGTTAATTCAGGTAGCGTTTTATCTCCCGGTCAACTTCGCGCGATTTTGTGGATTCCCGTTTGTCATGGAGTTTCTTCCCTTTGCCAAGGCCTATCTGAAGCTTGGCGTAACCTTTGTCGTTTACATACATGCTTAATGGAACTATAGTAAAGCCTTTCTCCTTTACTTTTGCGAACCACTTAGCCAGTTCCTTTTTCTTCAGCAGCAATTTGCGTTCGCGGGTGGGAGCATGACCCGCATAACCGGCATTAACATACTCTGCAATATGGAGGCTCTTTATCCATAACTCTCCATCGCTGAAAAAGCAATAGCTGTCATTGAAACTTACCTTGCCGTTGCGCACGGATTTTATCTCAGAACCGGTAAGTACAATACCTGCTTCCAGCCTGTCTTCAATGGCATATTCATAGGTAGCCGGGCGGTTCTTTATGTAAACGTTATCGGGCAAGTGTTTGGAATTTGTTCCCGATAGCTATCGGGAGGTAATTTGTAATTTGGATTGCTGCGAAAAATGATTTTGGGAGGTAACCTGGTTATTAAAATAGCAATCCTAATTCCTAACCTCTAATTCCAAATTACCCTCTTTCAGGAACCAATCCAGTACCATGGTAAGTTTTTGTTTCAGTATTTTCCGGTCGAGGATGAAATCCAGGAAGCCATGTTCAAGCAGAAACTCCGACCGCTGAAAACCAGCCGGCAGGTCTTTTTTAATGGTTTCCTTTATCACACGTGGTCCGGCAAAGCAAATGAGTGCATTTGGTTCGGCTATATTAATATCTCCCAGCATGGCATAGGATGCAGTTACACCACCTGTTGTAGGGTCGGTCATCAATGATATGTATGGTAATCGGGCCTTTGCAAGCTGTGTTAACTTGGCAGCCGTTTTTGCCATTTGCATCAACGAAAAAGCGCTCTCCATCATTCGCGCTCCGCCTGATTTGGAAATTACCATCAGCGGCAGTTGCTCCTTAATGCAGTAATCTATGGCTCTGCTGATCTTTTCGCCAACCACAGATCCCATTGAACCACCAATGAAATTAAAGTTCATACAGGCAACTACAAATCCCCTGCCGTTCATGTTACCAACGCCAACTGTCATGGCATCCTTAAGCCCGGTAGATTTCTCCGCATCTACCAGCCTGTCATTGTATGGTTTCATGTCCACAAATCCCAGGAAGTCTTTAGGAACAATGTTTTCAAAAAGCAGTTTGTATTTGTTATTGTCGAAGATTATTTCAAAATATTCTTTAGAATTAATACGGTTATGATAACCGCACTTGTGGCAGACGTACAGGTTGTCATGCAGTTCTTTTACAGTATGGGTGGCCTTACATTCCGGGCATTTATGCCACAGACCATCAGGCGTTTCCTTCTTTTCTTCTGTAGTGGTAAGAATTCCTTTTTTATTGCGTCGAAACCACGTAGATGACATAAAAAAATTATTTAAATAGTCTGCAAAGATACGTTTAAGGTTTGATAAGTTGGCAGGATGAATGGGTGTTTAGTTGATATGTTGACAGGTTGATTTGTTGATAGATTGATTTGTTGATAGGTTGTCCTTCGACAGAGCTCAGGATGACAACCAGTTGAAAGGTTGAATAATTTTTGTTACGCAATTGTATTCTTTCTATCTTTAGCTCATGCCGGGAGGACAAATAAAAATTAATGCGTTTTCGGATAATGCTAACGATGGCAGCCTTCAATACAGTCTGTATATATGCAATAATGTATCCAGCACATACATTTATTTTTATGACTTCGCAGATTGTTTCAGGGATATAGGTTATGCTTTAATGAATTTCCCGCAGCAGCCCGATGATTCCATCAATTTTGAGATAGGGACGGATGATGACCAATCTGATTATTATATTGCCCTTCAGTTTTTTTGTTTCGGGGAACCCGGTAAATGTGCCATCCATGTAGTTATTGATAACCATCAACCCGATCCTGATTACTGCAGGAGTGAATTTTATATTACTGCGGAGCCTGATTCTTTAAATAAATTAGGCAAGATGCTTAATGAGTGGGATCCTAAGGCAATAAATGAGATTGTATGGAATGCGGAGCAGCTACTGAATTGTTGAGTTACTTCATTATCTTATTCACGGCGTCAATAAATAATTTCTGCTGGTCAATAAACACATTATGCGAAGCGCCGGGAAGCAGGTAAAAATTATTTTTTGTGGTGAGGTCACTGATCTCCTTTAACTGCACTCCATCAAATAGCCCGTCGTCTGTGCCATAAATACCAAAAATATTACAGATACCCAACCTTTCCTCATTCATAAATTTAATAAGGCCGAGCATTTTCGAAGTATTGAGCATGGTGTGATGCAGGTCGTCATATAAACCCTGCACGGGTTTGTAATCATTTTGTCGCATGTATTTATAGTCAGGGTCATTTTTTATTTTATCCATAATAGTGGTTCGTTCATCGGTAGATTTTTTTGGGGAATAAAGTCCGCAGGCAAATGCGTGCATAAACAATGCGCTAGCATTTGTCAGCGTCACTGTGTCCATTGTTTCCAGCTTTGCCAGGAATTTAAGTGCAGTAGAATCATTTTTGCGGACGTAAAATTCTTCACAATGGTGCAGGATGGTTTTAAAGGTTTCGGGATAAGAGACGGGTGAACTCACCAGTATCAGTTTGTTTACCCTGGTGGGATATTTTTTGTTGTAAAAAGTAGCGAGTGTGCTACCCCAGCTATGGCCCATAAGCGTGGCAGCGGTAAGGTGGTACAGCGCATAAATGCTATCCAGGTCGGCAAGATTGTTTTCGAGCGTAAACCCGTTATCCGGAAAATCTTTTGAGCGTGCGCAGCCGCGCTGGTCATACACGATCACATAATAACCGGCATCTGCCAGTTTCTGTGCCGTGGTGATCTCAAAGCCCGCGCAATTATACCCAGGTCCGCCATGCAGGAAAATGATGGGCGGGTTTTTGGCTGAGCCAAAAGCTTTGGAGTAGAGCTTGTTTTTTTCGGCGAACGCTGCAAGTGAAGCCAGGATCAATAGCAGGCAGAAGGATGATTTTTTGAACATATGGTAAGTATGAAATGAGTCTAACTATAGATTGTTTCCGGCATCTCACTATAGGTTTTACCTTCAAGTAAACGTCCGGCTTTCTTTTTGTTGGTACCGCCCCATTGTTTAAAGAAAAATGCCACATTTGCTTTCTCACATTGATCTTGAATATCCAATACCCAATCCGCGTCCATAGGGCGTGGTGTTCTGCCGCTTTCGCCACCTACTATTACCCAATGTATGTTTTCAAGGTTGAGGTCAGAAAGTGGTCCAATAAGTGGTTCGCAGGATAAGAATTTTGTTTTTGCGTTGGTTTGCCTTAAATGGTCTACTCTATCTGTTACACGGTTATCTTCAACAGATACGCCCATCCAGATATTATGTGTCCATTTTAGTTTTTCATGTAGCTCTAATAGTCTTTCAGAGCGTTTTGTAAGTATTTGAAAAACATGCTGCGGGTTTTCATTCATTACTTTGAAAACTTTCTTGATAAAGTCCAATGGAACCTTTTTGTGAAACAAATCGCTCATGGAATTTACAAAAACAATCTTAGGACTTTTCCAGCCATATGGAATATTTAGCGCATCTTCATGAATAGCAATTTTAAAGCCGTTTTTATATTTCTCAATGCCCATGGCGTGCAGCCTTCTAGCCATCACTTCGGCATAGCAATATTTACAACCTGCCGAAACTTTGTCGCAACCGGTTGTGGGGTTCCATGTCATTTCCGTCCATTCTATACTTGATTGTGCCATTTCAAAATAATTTTAGTTGTGGAGTTTGATACTTTTCTATCTTCTTATAAAACTCATTTCCGACTTGACTTTTTGAATAAAATGCTAGGTGGTAAAGTGTGTGCCCATCGTCCATTTTAATTTCGCACTTTAATTTTGGATCAATTAAATATCCTATACTTTTCATGTTTTCATCGTAGCTTTTCGCTAAGAAGGTATTAAAATCTTTTTTGGAAATCTCACCCGTTAGAAACTTATTTCTCCAATCTTTATTGTTAATAAATTTTTCTATTGCGGTGTTTCCTGGTTTAATATAATTGTGATAGTTCCTGCTACCCGCCATGTTAGTAGCAAACAAAATTAAGAAATCAACTTTTCTACTCGACGCTAACTTCTTTATCGTTTCAAATTCAATATCAAAATTATAAGGGTCTACAAAGCAAAAGTTCAGTGTTCGCTCTTTCGGAATCAGCTTGATTACTTTTTCAATGTTTTTGTTGCAATCTCCATGAACAAATTGGAATTTACTTGCTTCTTCACTTTGATATAATTTGACTCTATTTTCAAGCGCGTAAAGTAATTCGTTATTTTCTTCACAAATAATATACTTACTAAATTTATAAGGAAGTGATGCAGCTATTAGAGCGGATGTTTTAATCCATTTCCTCTCATCCTTTAATTTTGCTGCCCCGGCACATGCAAATAAATCAATGTAGACCAGGTTATCCCATTTGACTTTCATGCCAGAGGTAAAGATGTCGCAATAATGCCCAAATAATTTATATTTTTTCAGCCCCCAATTCCCAATTTCTTCTGGAAATTTTAAGCCATCGTCTTCTATATGTGTAATGGGATCAAAACCTTTCATGGTATTAGTTTATTTTGGTATTATACAAATTTTGGTAAATATAGCAATTTTAAATATTGTTTCCAAAAATTTTGGAAAAATATTCCTACCTTAGCATCAATGTCCTATTCAGCTAACAATACCGGTATAAATAAAGATACGCTTGTCATGTACATTGACATGAACAGCTTCTTTGCTGGTTGTGAGCAGCAGCGGCATCCCGAACTGCGGGGTAAGCCTGTTGGGGTATTAACCTACGATAGTCCCAATGCAACCATCATAGCGCCTTCCATCGAAGCCAAGAAGTTTGGCGTTAAGACTGGCATGCGGCTGCCGGAGGCAAGGGTGGTGTGTCCGCAAATTATTCCGGTCACCACCCACCCTTCCTGGTACCGCCAGATACATGTGGATGTAATGGCTATTCTGAATAGTTATTGCGATGATGTGATAGCAAAGAGCATTGACGAAGCTGTGGTGAATTTTACTACCTACCGACTGGTATATAAAGATCTTGCAATTGTAGCTAAGAAGATAAAGGCGGATATAAAAGCCAAATACGATTACCTCACCTGTTCCATAGGCATTGCCCCCAATTCATTTCTTGCAAAACTGGCAACTGACCTTCAAAAGCCAGATGGCCTTGTGGTGATAACACCGGAAAATATTGATATGCATCTCGCCAACTTAAAGCTAACCGATCTGCCGGGTATAGCAACTGCAAATGAGAAGCGGCTGAAACTGATAGGCATTAACACCCCGCTGGAAATGCGGCACTCATCTCCGGCATTGCTTCGAAAAGCATTTGGCGGCATAGTGGGTAATTACTGGTACAGCAGGTTGAATTTCGGAGAGGTGGACTTGTATAGTCATGAGACCCGGACAATGAGCGCCATGCGCACCCTTAGCCGGCAGCAGCGGGAAAACAGGCAATCGCTGGAATCAATGCTGATATCGCTTTGCACCAAACTGGAGCAACGCATGGTGAAGCAGGGTGTTTTTTGTAAAGAGGTTTCCTTCTTTATCAAGTACAACGACAACACTGGTTGGGATACGGTGGTTAAACTTGCCGACCCGGTTCAGGATGCCATGGAACTCCGTAACTACATTTTGGAACGAGTACATGACTTTGAGCAAACCCGCCATGTGGAAACGGTTTTCAGTAATAATACCAGGAGTATGTGTGTGGCCATACAGAATTTTGTTAGCGACTCAGTGTTGCAATACAGCCTGTTCGATAACAGGATAAAAAAAGATGTGCTTCGCAAAACGATGTACAACATCAAAGACAAGTACGGAAAAAATACTGTGCGAAAAGGCAGTGAGTTAATTGAACCCGATGTAATGAAAGACGCGATTGGGTTTGGTTCTGTAAAAGACATGCTGATGAATGATGATGGTGAGGTGAGGAATAAATATTTGCTGGAAGAGTGATTAATTTGAAATGTGGGAATTTGAAAATTTGAAAATAAACTTAAAATGAAACAACTAACGATAACTTATAGGTTTAAAATGAACTTATTTATCGGACAACAGCTTTAGACTTTATACTAACGACTTTCGACTAAACACTAACTACTTTTTACTATTCAAAAATGATTAACCAGAGAGCTAACGACAGGTTTGAGAAGGGGCGGGGAGCGCAGTTCAATCCGAAGAATAAGTTTTTGAAAGGAGAATATATTCAGGAACATCCTGAAGGTATTGACGACTGGGAGCAGGAGGTGCGCAATACCGAATATATTATTGATGATAGCAAAACGCTGGTGAATACGGTCACCAGTCCGGATGTGGGTATGTTGTATTCGGCCAATCCTTACCAGGGCTGTGAGCATGGCTGCGTATATTGTTATGCCCGCAATACACATGAGTATTGGGGTTATAGCGCCGGTGTGGATTTTGAGAGCAGGATTGTGGTGAAGCGTAATGCGCCATCGTTGCTGCGAAAATATTTTGATAATAAGAACTGGGTTTGCGCACCTATATCACTAAGCGGCAATACCGATTGCTACCAGCCCATAGAGCGCAAAATGAAGATCACAAGAGCGCTCCTGGAGATTTGCCTTGAATACAGAAACCCTGTAGGGATTATCACCAAGAATGCCCTGGTGCTCCGCGACCAGGATATTATAGAGGAGCTTGCGAAATTAAATCTTGTGCGGGTTTTCTCTTCCATTACATCGCTTGATGAAGACCTGCGCAGAGTGATGGAACCAAGAACTGCCTCCTACCGCAGCCGTCTTAAAGTAGTGGAAACACTCAGCAAAGCCGGAGTGCCCACCGGCATCATGAATGCGCCCATTATTCCCGGACTGAACGATATGCACATGCACGATGTGCTGAAAGCCGCCAGCGAAGCCGGAGCCAAATGGGCAGGCTATACTATTGTACGCCTCAATGGTGCTGTTGGCAGCATATTTAAAGACTGGCTCTATAAAAGTTTCCCCGACAGGGCAGATAAGGTATGGAACCAGATCAGCGATTGCCACGAAGGCAAGGTAAATGACAGCCGGTTTGGCAACCGCATGACAGGCGATGGCAAGCTGGCAGAGGTGATAAAAAATCAATTCGAAATTTATTGCAGGAAATATCACCTCAATGAAACTCATGTGGAATTGAACACCAGTGATTTCAGAAGAGCCAAACTGGGGCAGATGAGGTTGTTTTAGGGCAAATGCTGCTCAATGCCTGATGACTACCTTTTCTTTCTTTACTATTCCTCCATTGTTTTGAACAATGACCATGTACAGGCCATCGGGCCAGGTGGAAGTATTTATAGTCAACGTATTTTTTTGTGCGTCTGCTTTTGTATTGAAGATGCATTTTCCGGTCATGTCGTAAACAGAAATAATAGTTCCCTGTTCAAATAGCCCCGCAGTTGCAACATACACATCGCTGCCTGCCGGGTTAGGCGATATGATTATATTGCTGCTTTTATTCACCGCTGGCACTGCATTCGGCACAACACCGACAAAATGTCCGCAATCTGTTCCACTCTTGCTGTAGTAAACATAATTTTGCTGCAACATATCCGAACCAAACGGTCCGGCTGGGAATTGCTGCATCCCCACCATGCCAAGGCCTTTTTCATATGATCGTGCGATATAAGCGGCATCATAGTAGCCGGTTGCGAAATTGTATGTTATGCCATGAGCATAGTCTTTATAATCTCCATCCACTTCCCATACCTCTGAACTGTCACACGTGCCTTCAACTCTGATTTTTGGATAATAATGCAACAGGAACGGCGCATTCCATTCCTCAGGCAACCGTTGTGCCGGGAAAAGTAATGTAGTATCACCACTGGTTGCAAAGCCAGATGTGGCGGGAAAGTGGGATGATGAATAACCGATATAAGGGGTAGTGCCAGCAGTTATTGTTGTTAACATGTTTTCCGTGCCGCTATAGCTCACGTTATATGCCGTCGCCGTTTTGGCTGTTACAGAGTCTAATATATATTGGGTCTCATCAATACTCATAGATGGCCACGGTCGGCTCAAAATTGCGAGACTTTCATAAATATCACCTGCGGCAAAATCAAAAATCTCCATGGTTGTCGGAATATTCAGTTGAAACAGCCGGAATACCGAATTGTTTACAGTTGGAATATGGTCAATGCAAAGATCACAAGTCCCTAAATTTCCCAGCACAAGGTCTGTGTAATAGTCATGTCCACGGCTGAAACGGAACGCATTTCCAACGAAATAAGGAAAAGTGTACAAGTCGAAGACTTGTACAAACCCATGATTCCTGCTCAGAATGATCTGGAATCCATTCAACGGGTTCCATACCATAGGTGATCCTGCACTGTCAGATGTTATTGTAATAGTCTTTATAGAATCAAGCATGCCTGAAACAGTCATAGTATCTTCGTGGGTAACGGTCGCTATATAGGTGTAAACCGAAGTGTCGTTGTAAAAGGCCCAGGAATCTCCGGTATGCGCCTGGGATTTAATAAATACCGTATATTGTCAAACACAAATGTACCTTCACTATGTTTCACTACATGTTTGCCAAGCCAGCTAGTGTCATGTCACGCATGAATTGATGGATAAAGTTTTAATAATTTCACCCTTGCATCCTCACAGGTGAAGTGCCATTTTATTTTGGCTTCCTTATTGTTCCGGTGAGTTTGCCATGCACCTGCTTCTGATTTCATTTTTTCCATGTCATCTATCCTTCGGTT
>CAIMDZ010000094.1 GCA_903839875.1 uncultured Bacteroidota bacterium | reverse complement strand
TGGCACTTCACCTGTGAGGATGCAAGGGTGAAATTATTAAAACTTTATCCGTCAATTCATGCGTGACATGACACTAGTTTGGTTGCGCGCATAAAAATTACGTAGAAATATTAACTGAAAAACCAATGAAAATTGAATTGCTTTTTTTTGCGTTACTCACGATAGGATGCAGTTGTAACAGGCAAATTTAGGTTGATTTAAACGTCCCGGATGTAGTTGTCGTTAACAGTTCCGCGGAGAGAATCAGAATGCCAGGTACAAAAATCATGTTGCATATACCTTCGAATTATAAGCTTGTAAAAGAACTATTGAGATTTCAAAAAACAGAAAACACGTTCATCCAGGTTTTCGAAATCCCCAATACCAGTTTCAGAGATAAAAAGGATGAAATGAAAAAGGGGTTTGACGACAAAATAAAAAATGGACAATTGCCACCTCTTTACTATAAAAAAGATTTTAAGTTGGGAGCGTATGATGCTATGATATTTTATGGTGCAGACAATAAGCCCAATTTGGAGCAGCTATTGATAGCATTTGGAGACAGTTCTTTCACCGTTATGGCTGTTGGAGAAATTCCTTCAAATGATAAAGCCGCAAGGGCTGAAGTTTTAAATGAGCTTTTACAGATTACAGTTGACAAATCGTTAAAAGATGACGCAGATGAACTGAAGTCTTTTGATATAGATTTATCAAATACGGAGTTCAAGTATAATAACAGAATGTCGCAGGTGTTTTATTACACAGTAAATGGACTTGGCGATCCGGCACAGGATCCATTTGCCGATAATATAATGGTTGTAACTTATCCCGCAATACCCAAATCAGAATTCAAAGAACGGTCGTCTGAAATGGTTAGACGCTGGAAACGGGCTGGAATAACGATTGATAAGACAATTGAAAACAATATTCAGATTAATCAACTTGGAGCCTTTGAAATGACAATGGATGGAGCGTACCAAGGAAGAAAGAACAAGATATATGCCTTAACGACTTCAACTGAGAAAAGTGGAGTCATGTTCGTAGGTATAACATATTCAAGACCAGAAGAACTTTTCCCGCAAATAAAGTGCATTGCCAGAACGTTAAAAATTAAATAGTTCTTGAAAAACCTTCCCAATTCATTGCTAATAGAATTACAAGGCGTCAATGGCTTTGATGAGGCTTCATTTATTGCAGCACACCAGCAATTGCCGGTAACGTCTGTGCGATTAAATCCGCGTAAAGAGTCTGATCTTTTTAGCGCAAATGCCAAAGTGCCATGGTGCGAAAACGGTGTGTATTTAGATGAACGGCCTGTTTTTACTTTAGACCCCGCTTACCATGCCGGAGCCTACTATGTTCAGGAGGCTTCTTCCATGTTCTTAGATCATTTGCTTTGCAGTATTTTACCAGAAAGGAATGGGTTGCGGGTGCTGGATTTGTGTGCAGCGCCCGGAGGGAAAAGTACGCTGATAGCATCGCTATTGGGTAAGGACAGCCTGTTAATTTCAAATGATGTGATAAGAACACGTGCAACCATACTGGATGAGAACATGACCCGATGGGGATATATGAATACATGGGTGACGAGCAATGACCCAAGGGATTTCGGAAAATTGTCAGGGTATTTCGATGTGATAGTTGTGGATGCTCCCTGCAGCGGATCTGGTCTGTTCAGAAAGGATGTACGGGCGCTGGATGAATGGAGTGAAGCCAATGTGAAGCTATGCGGTGAGCGGCAACAACGTATACTGGCAGATGTATGGCCTGCATTGAAACAGGATGGAATACTGGTGTATGCTACCTGCTCCTATTCTCAAAAAGAAGATGAAGATATGCTTGACTGGCTGGCTGCTTCCTATTTTGTCCAATCGCTCGAAGTCCCGGTAAACGACGAATGGGGTATAGTCACCACCACATCACCTGAAAAAAGTATGACGGGTTACCGTTTTTTCCCGGGCAGGGTATCAGGAGAAGGCTTTTTCATAGCGGCTATCCAAAAGTTGGAAAACGCTGAGAGTATGTCTCATAGCCGGTTCAAATCGGGTAATGATAAGAAGATGCAGCAGCAGGCAGGCTATTTATTAAATGACTCCGATGTGGCTTTTATTAAAACAGACAATGAGCATTACAGTGCACTAAACCCAAGGCATGAAGCAGACCTTCAAATGTTGCAGCAAATTGTTTACTTCAGGAAAGCAGGACTCAAACTTGGCGCACCTGCCGGAAGAGATTGGGTGCCGGCTCATGAGGTGGCGCTAAGTATTGACGCAAACAGCCACCTTAATTGCCTTGAAGTAAATAAAGACCAGGCGCTCCATTTTTTAAAAAGGGAGGAAATGAGCGTAGGTGAATTAGAAAAAGGGTGGTTGTTGATAAAGTATAACAGCCTTGGATTAGGCTGGGTAAAATCATTGGGGAACAGGGTTAATAATTATTTCCCGAAACACTGGCGTATACGAATGGAAATCCCTGAAAATGAATAGCCCTGTGTTTAAAATTGTACAGTGTTAAGTAAAGTGTAATAATTCAATTGCATTAATTTAATATTGCATAATGGTAGTAAATTTGAGCATAATTGTCGTACTTTTCGGAATTAATTTAAAAGGACTATGATAAGACTTTTCTTCATTGCATTATTCTCTATATTAAGTTTAAGCCTTAATGCACAGACAACTGATAGTCTTTTTGTGGTTAGAAAGGGTACAAGCTGGTCTATAAAATATGTAGTAAAACCAGGTGAATCAGCACATATGCTTGCCCAAAGATTTTATATTTCCGATGGTGTGCTTGAGTATGCTAATGATCAGCAAACAATGAAGCAGTTTTCAACCGGATCAGTAATCTATATTCCGGTTACCATAGAAAATTATTTTTCCAGTAAACAAACATTCCCGAATAAACAGGAAATTTATTACCACGTAGGTCAGAAAGACGATATTGGGCTTATCAGTACCTATGCAGGAGTTACCAAGGCACAGATGATCAACTGGAATAACCTTCGCGGCAATACTTTATTACCGGACCAGGTTTTGTTTGTAGGTTGGGTAAAAATAATGGTCTATGATACCTCCAGCCCATTAAGTATGCAGGTATATCCTCTTTACCGTAGAAGAGCTGCATCAGTAAATGTGAAACAAACAATTCCGGGAGGACTGGATACTGTTTATAACCGGCAAACCAATAACGGCCTCAATGTTATAAGTGAAAAAGGTACTGCTGTATTTTATGAAAAAACCAGTAAGAAAAATGAATATTTAGCTTTTCATAACGCAACGCCAAAGGGTTCTGTGATAAAAGTAGTTAACCCAAGTAATGGTAAGTTTATTTATGTTAAGGTTATCGGCCCAATACCGGAAACCAAATTGTATGCGAATTGTATCATAGGTATTTGCTCAGAAGCAAAAGAGGCTTTGGGTGTCACTGACAATAAAGCCTGGTGCGAATTATCTTACTCTCTTAATTAGTGCATAAGCAGGACCACCTTTAAAATATATTCAATTCAATTTTCTTCTGGAAGGATTATGAAGTTGCTGGTTATCCGATTTTCATCTATTGGCGATATTGTACTTACCACGCCGGTACTGCGATGTATAAAAAACAAGTTCCCTGATGCACAACTGCATTACCTTACCAAGATCGGATTTGGCCCGCTGTTGGTAAACAATCCATACATTGATAAATTATATTACCTGCAGGATGATCTGAAGTCATTAATAAAGGACCTGAAAAAAGAAAAGTATGATCAGGTTATTGACCTGCACCACAACCTGCGTTCGCTGCGCGTGAAAAAAGGGCTCAAAGTGCAAAGTTCTTCATTCCCGAAATTGAATTTCAATAAGTGGCTGCTGACCAATTTTAAAATAGACCGGATGCCGGATAAAAGTATTGTGGAACGGTATTTTGAAACGGTCAGGGATTTAGGTGTTACTAATGATACCAGGGGGCTGGATTACTATTTACCTGCTGACAAAAAGCTTGCTAATAACGACATCCCCATGAGCCATTGGGGCGGGTTTGTAGGATGTGTTATAGGAGGATCGTACAATACCAAGAAACTGCCTGTGGCCCAATGGCAGAAATTCTGTGCGGCTGTACCTTATCCTGTTGTATTATTAGGTGGCCCGGAAGATATGCAGGAGGGAAACGAAATTGCGCAGCAAGACAGGATAAAAATATACAACTCCTGTGGGAAGTTCAATCTCAATGAATCTGCAGAACTTGTAAAATATTCAAGGGTGATCTTAAGCAATGACACCGGATTAATGCATGTGGCAGCTGCATTTCAGAAGCCGGTTATTTCCTTTTGGGGTAATACTTCTCCCAATATGGGCATGTTTCCTTATTATGGATATAACAACCTTCGGGACAGGGTAGCACCCCTATCGGTGATCATGGAAAACAATACACTTGGTTGCCACCCGTGCAGTAAACTAGGGTATAAAAAATGTCCGAAAGGGCATTTCAAATGTATGAACGACCTCGATATGAATTTCGCAATTGAACAGGTTGTGAAATTCTGGTCAGCTAAAACTGGCGGCTGATAGCATCAACCGGGACCCCTAATTTTTTTTCCAGATATTGAGCGCCTTTTTTCATTACCAAACGGTGATTATATTTGAAGGCCGGTTTCAATAAGAAAGCAAACATATTCATCCATGCCCTGGTAGTTTTTACGTTCCATTGACACTCAATATAAGTAATGCCATCATTAACATTAAAATGCCAGAAACCGCTTCCTTCCAGTTCTCCAGATGCTTTGCCCGATAACAGTTTATGTTCAATACGGTCGGTAAGTAAGAAGTCAAAGGTGAGTTTGTAGTGAGCCGGGCTTCTCAATGTGTACCTTCTGATGCTGCCAATACCCATTTCATCACCCGGTGTGATCTCTATTACCGAATTAAAACTTTTCCACCAGACCGGCCACTCCAGCGAAAGCCTTATAGCATCCCAAACGTTCTGAATATTGGCTGTGGTTTTCCATTTGGTACTAAAAGAATATTCTATTGGCATGGCGAAATGTAAGGGCGAAAATAGGAAGAGGTTTTATAAAATCGGTTCAATTATAATTATTTTTCTAGTTTTAATGCTATGGAACCGGGACCTTACGAAAAAGTACCTTTGACGGGTGAGGAAAAAAACCTGCTCTTAAGCATTTATCAAACTAGATTAAGGTTCTTTTTTATCGCCTATCTATTCCTGGTGGCAATGATCGTATTCCAGTTAATAAGGGTCTTCGGCGCCGATTTGATGCGTATTAAGCTTACAGAGATAATTGGTATAACGTTGTTAATGGATGGCATCCCGCTCTTCGTGATCTTCAGTACAGGGTTTTACGTACTTTTTAAACGAATCCTGCCATATAAACGCGATGCTAAATCCGGAATGAAAGATAAGCTACCATACCTCGTGACCCGGAAGGAGTATTTTTACCTGACAGGTCAATTCTTTGTGGCACTTGATGACCCGGACTATCTGCACCACCAAATAGATGAGGAAACGTACCATAATTTATGGGAAGGCTGCACAATATACCTGTACCGGGGAACGAGATCGAAATATGTCTTTGAGGAGAATGGGCGGTTTACGTTTTGATCTATTCTATGGTATCAAACAACTCTTTTAAATCGAGGGTAAATCCTGGCAGGATTGGTGTGGTTACGAAGTCGCCACTTACCTTGGGCCTTGCAGTCACGTAATGGCCATTAACCAAGATATTGACGAGAAAAGTTTTATCCTGCGGTGAGACGATCCAGTATTCTTTTACACCTGATTCTTCGTAAATATCAAACTTGTTTTTTAGTTCTGTTTCATTGTTACTTGGAGAAAGTACTTCCACCACAATGTCTGGTGCTCCGATTCCACCTCTTTTATCGTATTTTGACTTATCACAGAACACACACACATCGGGTTGAAGGACTGTAAATATTTCTTTGTCATCAATTGATTTTCGCGGAAAGCGGACGTCATACGGTGCAATAAAAGCTTTATACTCTTTCTTTCTTAAAAAATCCCGCAGTTCTCCACCAATTTCTAATGCTAAAACCTGGTGGTCGGAATTTGGAGCGGGACTCATTTTGAAAATCTTGCCTTTTATCAATTCCACACGCTCTTCGAATTGCCATTTGTAATAGTCAGCGTAGGAATACAATTTATTTATATCAAGGTCGGCGAGTTTCATGATCGGTCTTTTTGCAAATTTAAGCTTCAAAATTACATTAAATTCTCATGACAAATACATCCCAGAAATATGCCCAAGACTAACTATACCAAAGCTCGCTTTCATAATAATAACTGTGAAATAAAATGTTGTAATGGTGGCAATTTCTCCGTTATAATAATCCAGATAATATCATTATCAATACCAAAATAAACATGAATAAGAATGTCCCTCGTTCTGGCCATCTTCTTCCATTCTATACTTGTGTGGGAATTTTTAAATTCTTCGCTTAGCTTCTTTGTTGCTTCACCGATTATCTCAATACTTCGGATGATAGCGCGAAAATATATGCCCATTATTCATCACTTCGTCCTTCGCTTTACCATCAATGGTTTCAAGGACGAAATTAGTTTCGTCTAAAATGTGTCTTAATAATTCAAAATCAGAGACGGACATTTTCTACCTCCATTAAAATATGGGGACCAATATATTTATTCAGCGATTGCGGGGTGACCATTTCAATTTTTCTGCCGAACAGGTCCTCAAGGAAGAAAGACAAATCCATAAAATTGTCGAAAGTTTTTTGGTTGGGTTCAAAGTCAACGAGCAGGTCAATGTCGCTTTTTTCAGTCGCAGTATTTCTTACAAATGAACCGAATAATCCCAGTGATTTCACACCATAGGATCTTATCTCGCTGTTGTGAAGCCTTAATTTTTCCAATAAAGAAGTCTTATCGAAAGCAATTGGTTGCATTATGCAAATTTAAGATAAAATTGATATGAATCTATATTCCTACGACAAATACTTCCCCACAATCGGCACTCTCCTGCCTATTCCGAATGCTTTTGGCGAAACGCGAATGATGGGACAGAACTGGTTTCTCTTATATTCATTCGTGTTTACGAGTTTAAGTATACGGGCAACAAGCACCGGATCATTACCCATGCTGATTATCTCTTTAGGGCCTTGCCTGCGCTCTATGTATTGGTAAAGGATCGGGTCAAGGATATGGTATTCTGGAAGGCTGTCACTGTCTTTCTGCCCTGGGCGGAGTTCTGCGCTTGGGGCTTTATCAATAATATTCTGAGGAATTATCTCCCTGTTTCTGTTTATATACAGTGCAAGGGCATATACCTGTTGCTTATATAGGTCGCCGATTACACCCAGACCTCCCGCCATGTCACCATAAAGCGTCCCATAGCCTGTTGCCAGTTCGCTTTTGTTGGAAGTGTTCAATAAGATATAGCCGAACTTGTTGGAAAGAGCCATCACCATGGCACCCCGAATGCGTGATTGCAGATTCTCCTCAGCAACATTGAAAGGCAAATCTTTAAAGACAGGGCTGAGGGATTTTTCAAATGAATCAAAAACCTCTTTAATGGGAATAGTATCGAAATGATTGCCAAGATTTTTTGAAAGTACTTCAGCATCACTAACAGAATGCGTTGTGGAATATTGAGATGGCAACAACAGCGCATATACATTTTCTGCTCCCAACGCATCGCAGGCCAGGGCCAATACCAGCGCACTGTCAATACCACCGGATGAGGCAACAATGGCTTTTTTAAAGCCCATCTTACCGAAGTAATCCCTGATACCCAAAATCAGCGCCTCGTAAATCTTGTCAATGTTTCTCTCAGGGTCAAAGGTTCCCGGAATCAATTCAGTATTCGGGACATCATGAGCCGGCCTGACGATATTTTCTAAAAACGAACCGTCCTCATTCCAGTTTACTGATGTTAACGATTCCGTAAAATAAGGCATTTCGGATATGAGGTCGCCATGTGCATTCATCACCAAAGAGCCACCATCAAATACAATATCTGTTTGAGATCCTGTTGTATTACAATACACCATCGGCAGCTTGTACTTCAATACATTTTGCTCCACAATACCCTTACGGCCATCGGCATGTACATAATCGAATGGTGACGCACTCAGATTGATCATGATGTCAGGCTGCTGCTTAATAAGCTGGTCCATAGGGCATATTCGATAGAGCGGGTCATCGCCAAGGTTCCAGATATCTTCACAGATTGTTACAGCCAGTTTTTTGCCCTTAAAGGTTAACACATTCCATTCGAAAGCAGGCTCGAAATAGCGGTACTCATCAAAAATGTCATAATTAGGCAGCAGCGATTTATGCACCACGCCTTTTATTTCCTTTTCATAAAGCAGGAAGGCGCTGTTAAACAGGTCCTTGCCCTCAATTTTTGGATTACGTGAGGGGCATCCTACTATTACTCCTATTGAATCCGCTATCTCTCGTATTTTGTCAATGGCAGCCAAACCTTGCTCAATAAAGTCAGTGAACTCCAGAAAATCGCGGGGAGGATAGCCGCATACTGCCAGCTCGGAGAAAACGATCAGGTCTCCTTTTTGTTTTTTTGCTTCTTCAATAGCGGCCAGGATTTTAGCTGTGTTTGCTTCAAAGTTGCCTATATGGTAATTTTGCTGTGCGAGGAAGATTTTCATTTAGTTGAAAGTAGTTAGTCGAAAGTCGTGAGTTTGCGTGTGGGGTAAAATAGCTTTTGAGTTTTATTTGGTACCCCAGCGTGCAAATAAATTATTAAATTCTTCTTCCGAAATAGTATCTTTTTCTGAAGGTTCCTCCATGTGTGAAGTTAATTCCTCGGGTTGGTAAGCACTTAGACCGTCGGTTATGTCGGAACCATTGCTATCTGCATAGTATCCTATTGTTACTTCAAGCATTTTCAGCGTTTGTTCATCAGTAATACCATTGATCTGCTGTACAAGACTTGCTTTTCTTTCAGCTAAAGTCATAATAACTGTTTTGTGTAAAGTTAGGAAAAATCAAATCAAAACAGTTTGCTTGGAGCTATAGCGTGCAAGGCACTTCGGGCGTATCCAATGTAAATCATAGTCCACGGTTTCAACCGTGGGACGGCCGAAATGCATTAATGCAACCGTTTAAACGGTTTATGTCTCGCGGGGGAAACGGTTAAAACCGTTGTACTCATTTATGCATTTAACCCTACGGTTGAAACCGTGGGCTATGGGTAAAGGACAAAACATTTAGTGGGAATTTTAAAAAAAAAGATTCACAAAAAAGGAGATCAAATTCAGTTGAAGTATTTATTTGATACTGGAATAAAGTGAACATTATAATCGGAATGAGCCTTATTTATTTAAAGTAATTCCTACACCCCACACAAAAACGCCATAGTATCCACCCCATCTGCATATTCACTCAATGCCGGTTTCTGTGAGTCTCCAAAGGGAATGAAACCTTTGCCTATTATGGCTTGTATGTCGGGGTTGGTGGTTAACTGTTTAACCAGTTCTTCTTTGTTGTCGTAATACTTGTAATGGAGTACACTAACGGCAGAAAAGGGCATGTCGTTCTCCACCATCAGTATGGATTCATTGCTCATATAGGGCACCCGGTTAAGGAGGTAAATGGCGAGGTGGTAATCGAAATTGTTTTTGTATTTATTCAGGTCAGCGTAGGAGTTGTGTTTGGTAAATGCTCTTAATAATTGTTCGAAATAGTAATCGCGGGGCACACAAACCTGAGTTACGTTGCGGCAACCCAGACCGTAATAAAGGTACACATCATCAGCAAGCAATGATAGCTCCTCATCTGTTTCTGTGCCATCCAGTATTGCTACCGATGTACGGTTTCTTCTTATAATATGTGGATATTTACCAAAATACTGGTGAAAATAGCGTGCGGTATTATTGCTGCCTGTGGCAATATATGCATCGCAATTATTGAGCCTTTCGGCAATCTGCACCTGATCAGCTACTGCAGGTTCCCATTCTATTAGTTTGGTAATGAGGTGAGTAGGTAAAACTTCATCCTTTGAGGATAATTTCAATAACAATTGATGCCCACTGATAAAACCACACAAAAAATCATGAAAACCTACGAGTGGGATATTACCGGCCATTACTATTCCAACTTTTTTAGGATGATCCGGTAGCTTATAAGCAGCTAACCATTGTTCTAATTTATCTTTCTGCAGGAATTGGTTAACAATATTATCTGCTGCAAGTGCAATATGGGCTGCTGTAAACCATGCATTAGCTCCTACAGCTTTTTCCTGGGCTGATTCCCAGCCGGTTTCGTTTAAATGCATATAGTTCCCAAGCCTGCAAAGCAGATCTATCCGGCTGTCGAGTGCTATTTTATTGGTCATTTTACCGAAAAGTATGATTTATTTTATGTAAAAAGATTGTTTTTGATTGTAGTATTTTGATGCGAAGTTGTAACTTTGTGCGCACAAAAACTACATAAATATTTCTTATGGCTATTAAGATAACTGATGAATGTATCAATTGCGGAGCATGTGAACCTGAATGCCCTAATAATGCGATTTATGAGGGTGGGGTAGAATGGACAATGGCTGATGGAACCACTATAAAAGGTTCATTTACGCTTATGGATGGTTCGGTTACAGAGGCTGATGCACCGCACGCGCCTGTTGCAACCGATGTTTACTATATTACTCCTGAAAAATGTACTGAATGCCAGGGATTCCATGAAGAACCCCAATGTGCTGCTGTATGCCCTGTAGATTGCTGTGTGCCTGACGAAATGTACAGGGAAACTGTAGAGCAACTGCTTGGTAAGAAAGCTAAAATGCATCTGGCATAACCTTTGCATTATTTTGGCAATGCATTAAAACCAGATCAATGCGGATGTGTCAAATCACTAACCTTATGCCAGCTATCATCAGGTTGGTCATTTGTAAGGCTGTCTAATGAGGCATAACAGCGTTTAAGCGTAACCGGCCCCAGGTTTGCGTTCTGTATTTCTTTCTTTTTGGTTGTATAGTTGATTGTTACCTCAACACCCGGAAGGTCCTGTACTCTTGATTCATATCTGTCTTTACAGGTATCTATTTTGAATGTAATAAATCTGTTTAAAATTTCATTTGCTTTCCGTTTTCCAATAAATTTCAGATGTAGCCCTGAATCCCTTGTAAAGCTGATACCTCTGTAGGTAGCCCCTCCTTTATTATCTACTTCAATCTCATATACCGGGCATCGTCCGAAACAGGCAGTATGCCTTATACTTACTGAGTTGATAGTATTCTCGTTTTTGCTTTTTTTCTTATATTTCTGTTTTTTGGCAAATAACGGCAGACTTACAATAAGCATCAAAATGAAAGCTATAATTTTACTCATTTTTTATATTTTACACCTCAAAGGTAAAGGTAATCCCTGAATCCTTAACGGGACTTCACTGGAGAACATATTTTCAACTTTAGTGTATCTATAGGGTAAGATTGAACCTGACTGTTTGGCGACAGCAATGCAGGAAATAGAAAATTTTAGGGCATATGGAAATGCAAGTAATGGAAGCAGGAGATCATCACGGGGAATTATTTTATCAACTGGCGCTTACTTATGTGCCGGGGGTAGGTTCTAAGACAGGGCGGGCTTTGCTGGAGCGGTATGGAAGTGCTGCTGCTATTTTTAAATTGCCGGTAAAAGAACTGAAAAACAATGATGGGATAACAGATATCCGGGCAAAAGGATTCAAGGATCCTGAAGTAATGAATAAGGCCGAACATGAATTGGATTATGTGCTGAAAAAAGATGTACAGCTTATTTTTCACGGGCATAATTATCCCAACCGCTTAAGTAATTGCAGCGATGCGCCGCTTGTACTTTTCTACAAGGGAAATGCCGACCTGCATGCCGCTAAAGTTGTTGCAATCGTCGGCACGCGAAAAAATACTGATTATGGGCACCAGCTCTGTGAGGAACTTATAGAAGGACTTCAGTCACTGGAAAATGTTTTAATTGTCAGCGGTATGGCACTCGGAATTGATGGCATTGCCCATAAAAAGTGTGTTCAGCTTGGTATGCCGACAGTAGGCGTACCCGGACATGGGTTGGACAGGATGTACCCTCATTCGCATAGGGAGCTTGCTGAACAAATGATTGAAAATGGAGGATTGCTTACTGAGTTCCCTTCTGAAACTTTACCTGAACGGAATAATTTTCCAATGCGCAACAGGATAGTTGCAGGATTGAGTGATGTAACCGTGGTTGTAGAAAGCCCCGTTTCCGGTGGCGCCCTGATCACAGCCCATCTGGCCAGTGGTTATAACAGGGAAGTAGCGGCATTCCCAGGGCGTGTGAATGACACCAGGAGCGCCGGTTGTAATGAGTTGATCCGGACGAATATTGCCGCGTTAATAAATAATACCAGCGACCTTGTGGAATTAATGAACTGGGACAAGGAACGAAAGCCAAAGGCAATACAAAAACAGTTATTCATCAACTTTACACCCGAAGAACAACAGATTGTTGACCTGTTACAGGCCAGGGATAATGTACATGCCGATGAGTTATTTCACCAGACCGGGTTGGCAAATTCTCAACTGGCGGCAACACTTTTACAATTGGAAATGCAGGGTATTATTAAATCTTTGCCAGGGAAGTACTACAGGATGTATTGAGTGAATGTGGAAATGTAGAAGTGTGGAAATGTGGAAATTTTAAAATGTGCAAATGTGAAAATGGCACTAATAAAGTGACAATCATACTTTCTTTTTGCCGGCAACTACAAGTACAATACCTGCTACCAGAGCAATTCCGCCGGCATATGCAGGCCATCCAAAGTAGTGATTTTCCTGTTTATCTATTTTGAGTGGCCCAATGTCAACAACTCTTTTTTCAGTCACATAATTGAATCCGTTAAACAGAAACATTAATACTCCGGCTACTATAAGAACTATCCCAACTGTGCGCATGATAATTGTTTAACAAAGATTGCACAAAAATCGTGCTATGGAGTATTCAATATCTTTTGTTCCTGTCTTTTCTCCTTTGGCGAAGCATAGCGACAAAATCTAATTATGATCTTTAGTAACAGAAAAGTATGATGTCTGTGATTATTCTTCACAAGCCGTCATCACATCTTTCACAATTTTGGGATGAAGAGACTTACCAGCGTGAAAGGGTACAACTACTCTCTTTTTCCCTTTCATATATATGCGATGACTTCCGGCACTTCTGACTAAAAAGTAACCAGACTTAAGCAGCATACTTTCTGCTTCCTTTGCATTTAATACAGGTAGCTTAGGCAACTTTTACTTCCATTGTTGTAGTTAGCATCTCTTTATTTAATGCGTCTTTGATCTCATCCTTATCCATTGTTGACAAATAAAGGTCCAGGGCTTCCTTGATATTTGCTTTAGCTTCCTCAAAATTATCTCCCTGTGATTGGCAACCGGGCAATTCAGGACAATGGACATAATATCCGTGTTCGTCTTCCAGAAAAACAACATTTACTTTGTAAACCATAACCTACAATTTATGCAAATTTATTTGATTTTCGGATAAGTTAAAAGGAAATCAAACTAAACCACTTCCCCCTCCAGGTCATAATCAAAAGCTTTGGTGATCTTAACATTCACAAAGTCGCCGATTGGCAGTGTCTTTTTACTGTGAATCACCACTTCGTTATCCACCTCTACACTATCGAACTCGGTGCGGGCGAGGTAGCGGCCTGCTTCCTTTTTGTCTATGATCACCTTGCAGGTATTGCCTATTTTTTCCTGGTTTTTTTCAAATGATATTTCCTGTTGCACATTCATGATCTCCTGTGCGCGGGCTTCTTTTTCTTCGGCCGGAACATTATCAACAAGATCGTGGGCGGAGGTGTTCTCCTCGTGCGAATAGGTAAAGATACCTACACGGTCCAGACGGGTGTCAACCAGGAATTGTTTGAGGTCTTCCACATCGTCGCGTGTTTCGCCGGGGAAACCTGCTATGAGTGTTGTACGGATACAAATGCCCGGAACACGGTCGCGTACATTGGCAATCAGATCTGTTATCTCCTCTCTTGTAATCTGGCGCTTCATAGCCGTTAGCATATTATTGGATATATGCTGCAGCGGCATGTCAAGGTAATTGCAGATGTTATCCCGCTCGCGCATTACATCCAGTATCTCCAATGGGAACTTAGAAGGGTAGGCGTAGTGCAACCTGATCCACGTCAAACCTTCTACATCCGAAAGATGCTTCAGCAGATCGGGAAGCATGCGCTTTTTATAAATGTCGAGGCCGTAATAAGTCAGCTCCTGGGCAATGAGCATGATCTCTTTCACGCCCATTTTCACCAGCTTCTTTGCTTCGGTAATTATTTCTTCTATTGTTTTAGAAACATGGCCGCCACGCATCAGGGGAATGGCGCAAAAGGAGCAGGTGCGGTTGCAGCCTTCAGATATTTTAAGATAGGCATAATGCTTTGGTGTGCTTAGTAACCTTTCACCAATCAATTCAGATTTGTAATCGGCATTCAATTGCTTCAGCATCAGCGGCAATTCCATTGTGCCAAACCATGCGTCCACTTCAGGTATTTCCTTTAGCAGGTCATTTCTGTACCGTTCGCTGAGGCAGCCGGTCACATATACTTTGTCCAGTTTGCCTTTCTTTTTCAGCGCCACCTGTTGCAGAATGGTGTTTACGCTTTCTTCCTTGGCCTTATCAATAAATCCGCAGGTATTTACAACAACAATGTTATGGTCAAGTTTCTTGTTTTCATGAGTAACATCAATACCGTTGGCATTAAGTTGTCCGCTCAGCACTTCACTGTCCACCATATTCTTGGAGCAGCCAAGAGTGATGATATTGACCCTGTCGTTTTTTAATGTTCTTGTTTTCAAATTAGTCTAAAGTCTAAAGTAGAAAGTCTAAAGCTGTTTTTCTTGTCTAAAGTCTAAAGTAAATTGCTGTGTTTATATTATTTCTTCCTCATAAATATTCTAACCGGCACACCGCTGAAATTAAAATGGCTTCGTAGCTTATTCTCAAGGAAGTTCTTGTAAGGCTCTTTGATGCCATCCGGGTGATTTGCGAAAAATGCAAAAGAAGGCACTGCTGTAGGCACCTGCTGAACAAACTTTATTTTCACCGAATATCCGCGTGTCATCGGGGCAGGGTAGCGCTCAATTTCTCTCAGCATAATCTCGTTCAGAACCGAAGTGGTTATGCGCCTGTTACGGTTATCATATACTTCAAGGGCCTTCTCCATCCCCTGAAAAATACGGGTTTTGTCAAGTGCAGAAATGAAAATTACAGGCACATCGGTAAAAGGTTCTATCTTTTCTTTTATTCCTTTTTCGAAATCACGGGCGGTATTTGTTTCTTTGTTATCTACCAGGTCCCATTTATTTACCAGCAAAACTATACCCTTACCTTTCCTTGCAGCCAGGCTGAAAATGCTTACATCCTGTGCGGTCATCCCGGTTTTTGCATCTATGAGCAACATACACACATCAGCCTCATCCATAGCCTTAATTGCACGGATCACTGAATAAAATTCAAGGTCTTCATGCACATTTTTTTTCTTACGGATACCGGCAGTGTCTATTAAAACAAACTCTTTATTGAATAGCTTGTAGTAGGTATGTATCGTGTCGCGGGTGGTACCAGCTATATCAGAAACGATAGTACGTTCCTGGTTGATCAGTGCATTCAACAGCGTAGATTTCCCTGCATTAGGCTGGCCAATAATAGCAAACTTAGGTAATGGGTTGCCGTCTTTATCCAAATCAAGACTTACTTCCTCTTCCTTAATATAGGTTACCAGCTCATCAAGTACTTCGCCGGTTCCACTTCCCGACAAAGAAGATAAAAAGAAGGTTTTATCAAAGCCCAGCGAGTAAAATTCAGTGGCATATAATGCCCGCTCCGAGTTGTCTACCTTGTTTACAACAAGCAATACAGGCTTGGTAGAACGGCGTAAAACATGGGCCATATCTTCGTCCTGCCCTGTAATACCTGTTGTGGTATCACAAACGAACAGGATAAGATCAGCCTCTTCCATGGCTATATGTACCTGTTTCCGTATTTCACGTTCAAAAACATCTTCAGATTCGGCAACAAATCCACCGGTATCAATAAGGTTAAAATATTTTCCATTCCAGTCTGCAACTCCATATTGCCGGTCACGGGTCACCCCGCTCTGGTCATCAACAATGGCTTTTCTTTGTTCCAGCAAACGGTTAAACAGGGTTGACTTCCCCACATTGGGCCTACCCACAATAGCAACAGTAAAACCTGACATCTATAATATAAATTTTAATTTTTAGCGTTCCCGCCCATACCTAAGGTATACTTTGGGGCGGGCAAAGGTACTTCAATTATGCAGTAGATTATCATTTTTTTATAATTAAGATTGTTAAAACGGGATTTTATATCTTTGCTGCTTAACGTAAATTTAATTATGAAGAAAAGTATTTATTTTATTTTTGCAGCAATCCTGTGTTTTAATATTTCCACAAAGGCTGCACCCGGCGATACTATATGGGTTCAGGCTAATATTGCACAGTTATCATGGAACGGAAATTATGACTCCACAATTACTTTCCCTGCACCTGGCACTTCTTACCGGAAAATCTATATGATCTTCACCCTTGGTAAGTATGTGTGTCCGGGTTCCCCTACCTATTGCGGAGACTGGGATTATACTGTTGATAATTACTTAATGACTCCCGGAGGGGATACGCTTGACCTTGGACGGTTTATAACTCCTTATGCTAATGCAGGCGCTCCACGTACTCCCTGGACATGGACTCAGCATTATGTTTACGATGTAACTGATTATGCCCAGGTATTACATGGCAGCGCTACAATGAGAATCAGTTACTCTGGTTATTCAGGAGGGTTTACCGGTAATATCCGGTTTGCCTTTATAGAAGGCACACCTGACAGGGATGTAGTCCAGATAAAAAGGTTATGGCATGGTTACTTTGGTTACGGCGATACTACACACCATGATTCAAATGTTATTAACGTTCACTTTCCCTATGTAAATAACACGGCGCCTGCCAATACAAAATCTGCAGAATTAAAATTTACGGTTACCGGCCATGGCTCTGATGTTAACTATTGTTGTGAATTTATGTCGCATCATTATGGCGTTTTTCTGGATAGCGCCAAGATTGACAGCTACGCCATTTGGCGCCCGGATTGCGGCATGAATGAATTATCGCCACAGTCTGGCACATGGTTGTACGAACGTGCCAACTGGTGCCCCGGAGCCATTGTATATTCAGAACACCATAAACTGCCAGGTGTTACCGCAGGCTCACCTGTAAATGTTTCAGTTCAATTTGACCCTTATGCAAGTCCGGGCGGCGGCGGATATGGCACGGAAGGCCAGTTGTTCTTTTACAAAGGACTTAATAAATCACTCGATGCCTCTATTGACCAGATTATTTCTCCAACCATAGACGAAAACCATTTCAGGGAAAATCCATATGTCGGAGGTCCGGTAGTACATGTTAAAAATACCGGGTCAACCAGTATCAGTTCTATCACTTTCCAATATGGAATCAAAGATTCCGCAATGCAAACCACAACGTGGTATGGTACATTAGATTCTTTGAAGGAGACTAATATTGTTTTAGATCCACTGTACCAGCTAAATAATATGGCAGGCACAGCAGGTTTGTACACTTTTGTGGCCAATATTATTAGTGTAAACGGCACAGCAGATGATGATACCACAAATAACAAAATGACCTCACAGTTTCTGGCAGCGCCCAAATGGCCGGCAAGCATAAAAATATGGTTCAGGACAAACAATGAGTTTATTGCCTCTGACAATAGTATTTGTGAAACCAGTTGGTATATTTATGATATGTATGAAAATATTGTTGCCCAAAG
The DNA here is from genome assembly GCA_903839875.1 of uncultured Bacteroidota bacterium. Classification (GTDB taxonomy): domain Bacteria; phylum Bacteroidota; class Bacteroidia; order Chitinophagales; family Chitinophagaceae; genus Nemorincola. Next base: position 14,160 of record CAIMDZ010000094.1, on the reverse strand, counting down.
AAGTCATGCTACAATAAATACTACCTATATTGACACTATTAATCTACCTGTTGGCTATTATAAACTCGTTATTTATGATAGCAGTTGTGACGGGTTAAACTGGTGGGCAAATTCCGGGACCGGCATTAATTCAGGTTCGCTTACTGTAAAGCAACTGTCTGGCGCCAATATTATGATGCATGGTTACCAATATACCGGAACCTACAATAACGACTTTGGTTGTGGATTTAGCCAGTACTTTTCAACCGGCATCATGAATCCAACCGCGATAACCAATATATCTGAAGATAAATCTGCAATAGAGGCTTATCCTAATCCGGCGCAAAACATGGTTAATATTGAGATTACCGGAATGCAGCAGGTAAAGGGTGTGATCCGGGTAATTGATGCATTGGGCAGGGTAGTTACAACTACCAATTGCACCAGCCAGAATACGCAGTTAAATATATCGCAATTGGCAAATGGTGTATACACAGTTTCATTTATTAATGAAATGCAACAAAATAAAAAGCTCAATACAAGAATATTAATTGCCAAATAGATAAGGGTTTTGAGGATTTGATCCCGGACAACTTCGGCGGTGCATTGCCCGCCGAAGTTTTTTTTCTTGCGCCTCTGTCCGTCGTGGCGGAAGACGGTACCTCGCCCACCGAAGCTCGCAGAGCGAAGGAGGGGGGCCGGGCTTGGTTGCTACTATTTCACACTCACGGCAAAGCCTGCCCTGAGGAATCTAAGAGGCACCGTTAGAGGCCCGGATTTCTATTATGCTGAAAAAAAGCCCAATCATTGAAACTGTTGTGGTGAGCCGCGCCGAACCATGACAGCGTTGAACCCATGCACTCCCGCCCTATCAAGGCCCACGCAACACACAAGCCCAATCAAAGCCGTCATTTCGAACGAAGTGCAGTGAAACGAAACGAAGAGAGAAATCTCCTGAAGTAACCCACGAAGCCAGATAGAAATCCTTCCTCCCTTATGCGGAGCAAACCTACAAAATGAGTGTAAGTAACAATAGGTGTGGTTTACCCGCACAAACTCCACCCCCATAGTAAGCTTGCCGAACTACCCATAAGGCCGAATAGTTACCAACAGCCAATGCCCCATTTTCACATTTATCCTCTTGCAATCCATTTAACATTTTCGTATATTTGTAAAAAAGTAAACAAAGGCACTTCAAATAGCACCTACACCTGTTTTAAGCGGCAAAGATTCTGAATTGTTCAACAAGTCATTGAAGAAGGGTCTGAAAAAGAAACTTTCAAAAAAAGAAGTTGAAAAAATGCAGAATTTGGTAAAATCAGTATTGAAAAAAGTAACCTTTTCTCTTTAAATGTTACTGGCTGATTTATGGTTGTGACGGGTGGAAAATTGCGGGTATCTTTTTTGGGGTGAAATAGTGGAAGAGTTTTTCATGGAAGACAGCATAAATCCTGATATTCAAGCGAGGTGATTACGAACATAAGGACCAATTACGACGCTTAGGACAAAATTGGACAATATTTCTACTACAAACAGGAGATTGGCGCCGGTGACGCAGGATGGCTTTGAAATTTTTTACAGATCGTGAGGATTGATAACGCGCAAACCTTTAATATTCAAAAAATCCTTTACGTTTATCGTTATCAATGTAAATTTGTTTACGATGGCGGTGGCTGCAATAACAGCATCAGGAAGCTTAATTTTATGTTTCTTCCTTAATTTAATCGTTGCATCAACTATTGATTTATCCAGATCAAATACCGTGGCGAGGGCGATAAAATTTTCAGTTTCCTGCGTCACATGTCTGCTCCCAAGCGTCTCAATCTTGTTGATAACTGAGATATTAAATTCATCATCAATAACCGAAGCTACATATGTATGGCCGTTAGCAGGCAAGAGTTTCCCCTGAAACTCTATCAGGGTATTAGTGTCTATTAAGCATTTCTCTCCCATTCATTCCTGCTTTGTTCTACATCCTTTAAAAGCCTCAGCGCATCCACTTTAGACAATGTACCCGCAAAATCGGATGGTTTTTGCCTGTTAGCCGCAGCAGGCAATTCGGCATGCACTTCATTAGTAGCATACATCAGAATTTCGATCTGCCTCCCAACATATTCTTTGGGAACATGGATGGAAACATTTTGATTTTCGGGAGTTATAATCGTTCGCAACATGATTAAAGCAATTAAATGTGTTACAAAGATAAGATATTACTGATGAATAAAGGTGGTCGGAGATGAATCTTCATTTCCAGGAACGCTGTTGGGAATCAGGGAGATTTCTGTGCCGGATTTTTGGTGAGTTACTCACATTTTTTGCGGGAAAGTGGGGTTAAATTATTGACTGATTTAGGGTTGTGACGGGTGGAAAATTGCGGCAGGGTCATGACATTATCTTTAGGGTAAATACAACATCCGGCGCGAGGTTGCCGGTGAAGAACGCCGGCAACGGCGTATAGCCCAATCATAGTACCTGTCATTGGCAGCCGTGCCGAACCATGACAGCGTTGAACCCATTCGCTCCCGCCAAATCAAGGCCTGTGCACCACTAAAATCATTCCAAAACCAATAAAATTTGTAATTTTAACCATGGAAGTAAAAGAACCATCGCCCGCCTACGCCAAACAGCAATATACCATCGAAGAGTATCTCGAGATGGAAAACGCCGCTACCGAAAAACATGAATATTACCAGGGCGAGATATTCGACATGTCAGGTGCCAGGTTACCGCATATTGTTGCTACCTCAAACCTGCATTTTGCATTAAGGCTAAAATTGAACGGAAAACCCTGCCAGCCCTATGGTAACGATATGCGGATTCATATCGAAAAGAACACCCTCTTCACTTACCCGGACCTCAGCGTTATTTGTGGTGAACCTTTAAGCCTGAATAATGACGGTATGAATTTCCTGAACCCTTCCATAATTTTTGAAATTCTTTCACCCTCTACAAAAGATTATGACCGCGGAGCAAAGTTTCAGCTATACCGCGATATCCCTACCCTTAAGGAATACGTCCTCATACACACCGACACCATCCATATCGAAGCCTTCTTTATCAACACCCACGGCAATTGGGAACTCATAGAATACAAAAGCATCAGCCAAACCATTGTTCTCCCCACCATCCAGGTATCTATAGATTTGAAGGATATTTATGAAGGGACGAAGGTAGCAGGGTAGCATGTAAATTCAACCTCAATTCCGCTTCTGCACATTAGCCTGAAAGTCTTAAACGTGAATCGCCCCGGGTGAAACCCGGGGTTGCAATAACCCACACAGCCCAACCCCAAACGCGGGTTTAATGTGAATATTGTCTCAGGTGGATCTCCCCATGCACTCCCGCCAAATCATGGCCTGTGAACACACAAGCCCAATCATAGTACCTGTCGTGGTGAGCTGTCATAGAGAGCTTGTCGAACTACGAACCATGACAGCGTTGAGCCCATGCACTCCTACCAAATCAAGGCCTGTGCAATACGCAAGCCCAATCGAAGCCGTCATTTCGCAACGGAGACCCGATTTTCATCGGGGCGTAGTGGAGAAATCTCCCGAAGTTCCCAACGAAGCCAGATAGAAATCCTTCCTTCCCTATGCGGAGCAAACCTACGAAATGTGAGATACGCAACACAATAACCCAATCATAGTACCTGTCGTGGTGAGTAAACAATTTGCTGCGCCCAAGCTCTTTGAAAATGACAAGGGATTAACGAACTTAGTGCAAAAGGTAACTTATGGCAGCGTAGCAGTCGCTCTTTTGGTGTCTCCAGTGCAAACCATTTGGTTTATTTCAAGATCAGATCCAAAAGCATCGGTTATTCTCGATGAGCCTGATGTATACATGCACGCAGATTTACAGAGAAGACTGATTAAGCTAATAAAAAAAGACTTTAAACAAATACTCATTGCTACACATTCGGTTGAAATCATGTCGGAAGTAGAACCAGAAAATATTCTTCCGGTAAATAGTACCAAGGCCAAACAACAGTATGCTAATAAATTACCGATTGTTCAGAAAATCCTAAGTGATATTGGAAGTATACACAACATAGAAATTGCGCGCATTTTCTCTCATGGGAAGTTTTTGATTGTCGAGGGAGAGAGGGATGACATCAAGCTACTTGACGTATTTCAGTCGATATTATTTCCGGATTCGCTGGAATCATTTGAAACTCTTCCTAACTCATTTGTAGAAGGTTGGGGCGGGTGGCAAAAGGTTATAGGTTCAACTAAAGTATTTAAGGATAATAGAGCTACAATACTCACATACTGCATATTTGACTCTGATTACCACTTAGAAGACGAGAAAAATTCAAGAATAGAGGACGCCAAGAATGAGGAATTGAATCTTCACATTTGGCACAGGAAAGAAATTGAAAATTATGTCCTTGTACCGGCAGCTATTTTTCGATTGATAAAAAAGAAAAAACCGGCTGCGGATATTTCTTTGCAAACGGTAGTTAACAAGATTGATGAGATTTGCGAAGACTATAGAGCAGAAACTACAGAAGCTTTTGCGACAGAATATCAGACACGTTTTAGACAGCAACTCACGCCAGCATTGAGATCAGCGCGTGAATATCTTGAATTAAGATGGATCTCGCAAAAAAGCTCCATTGTTTCAGGGAAAAAAATATTGTCAAAAATATGTAAGTGGTCACTAGATACTTATAAAGCTAATATCAATACGTTTAGTATTGCGCGGGAGATAAAGCAAACCGAAATTTGCAATGAAATGAAACATGTCGTCTCCTGTATTGAGAATAGACTGGAGTTCTGAAAAAAACAAGTTAATTTCCCTCTGTTGCTTATAGGTTTCCGCAAAAGGAAATTATTATTGAACGTAGTCTCCTACGTTTACGTGGAAACTAATCTCCGATTGGCAAAACATCACCCTCACTTCCCCTTCAGCAACCCCTCCAAATACTTAATCTTCTCCCGCTCCATATCCAGCAGCCGCTCATAAAGTTCAGCCATCTTTTCAACAGGATTAAAATGATTGGTACAATTATCACCATTCAATAATGACCCAACAGTAGCGCCATCGTAATTATTCTGAATATAGTTTACAACCTTATTCTCGTCAAAACTCTTTATCGCATCCACCGTCATTTCCAGTGCATCAGCTATCTGCTGTAGTTTATCCTCATCTACAGTTTCACTCGCTTCTATTCGCGACATGGTGCTGGTGCTAATGCCCAACTGCTTTGCAAGTGTATCCTGCTTTACTCCCTTTATTGTGCGTATCCGTTCTATCTTTCTGCCCATATGTGGTTGTGGTGTTGCTGCTGTTTTTGGTGGCATGGTGGTGCGTTTTTTAGATGAAAGAAAAAATCAGGTTTTCGGGAAAAGCTTTCACTGAAAACCCTCCCGCTTACAAAAGTATAAAGTTATTTCGCCAAACAAAAACCAACCATCATGAACAGCAAAACAATTCACCAGAAAAGCACCAACAACACTTACGCAACACCTCCCTCTAAACTCTCCTCCTTTTTTCAAGGAGGAGTACCCGAAGGGGGAGGTGGTCATGAGGGCCGGGGTGAGGCCTCCACTCGCACCTATGTAACACCTCCCCTCGCCTTCGGAGAGGGGCCGGGGGAGAGGTTCCCGGGCTTCCCGCATCCCGCCAGCGAACTCATAGAGTTCCTTTGTGGCATTGACTTCGTCGTAGTCGCCACTACTAAAAAACTTGTAGTCCGCCACAACGCCACCGACACCGGCCCTTTCCGCCAATGGCTCACCAGCCACGGTATCCCGGACATCACCGACCAAGCAGGCAAGGCAATCTTAGAAATCTACACCCACAAAATTAAATAGCCACCCGCAGATGTGCCACACCTCCGAGGTGTGGCACATCTAATCTGGGTACTGTAGCTGAAATTCCCGTCTCCGTAGTGTCTCCCCATTGCAGGGGCATGTGCGAAGGTGGGGGACACGGCGGCACTTGCCTACCGGCAGGCAGGTCAGGGTACTGTAGCTGAAATTGTGGTAGAAACCCCGTCAGTACACATTGTGCATAGCCATTCATGCGTTGGCAGGTGTCAGACGGGTGTTTCGTTAAGTGCCCTGTCACCCTGTTGTTCCCACTGGTCTATGCGTCCGCTTGGTCCTAAAATTCGCAAGGGTCTCTCTTCGAAAAATAATCCAACGCGTATAGGTTGCGCCACCAAACGGGGCGCGTGTAACCGGGGTAATCGTGGGGCTATCCGAATGGATCCCTTTGGGACTAAGCTTTTGCCCACTATCGGGGCTTCCGTGAAATCCAATAATCCGTTTTATCCGCGATTCAGACATCCCTCGCGAAATAATGTCACCCACCTCGGGGTTCTACCCAAAACGTAAATATTTTCTATAATCATATCACCCCCTCGGGGTTATCAATGTAATCCGATAATCAGCTTCAGCCTGCCTGTAGATAGGCAAGTCAGCGGTTCAGACAAAAGCACTTCCGCTTTTCGACCACTTCATAATACTTAAACATTTAATCATCAACAACTTACCACCAAAAAAACTTTCTATCATAGCCCAAAAACTGTACTATCATGTATGTTATATTTTGTAATTTAAAATATCTTATTTATATTTGCAGAATCAAAAAAAATCAGGGATTTCGGGGTTTGGTTGCTATTATTCGGGGATGTAGGGAAATCTCTTGCGCCTGCAGTAGGTAGGGTTGCCCTAACCATACAACCTGCCAAAAGAAAATCGGGACAAAAGAATGCGACAAAGTACGACAATGATACGACATTTTGATATTTGTAATAAGGCTTATAGTAAAGCATTTCAACCACATTTATAATATGAGTTATCCACAAAAAAATGTAAAAATGCGACAATGATAAATGGTGATCAAGGATATTGAATTACATGTACTAATTAATAATATCACCCGGCACAAAGTCCCGATTTTTCGGGAGGGATGGGGTTTATTGATAAATGAGGTTCCAAACTTACATGCAATCCCCTTCACGACAAAGTGCGACAATGATACGACAATGCTTGCCCGGCTGAACAGACGAGATTTCACATAAACGATTGATTATCAAATGTAAGATGTGCAAAAATATAGAAAAATGCGACAATGATATAGTTGGGCAATCCCTTGCTATCGGTCGGCAGGGTAGGTGTCCGCCCCACTCGCGCAGGTCAAATAACAATGGTCATGTAGGGGCAGTGCCCATGTGCCTGCCCCTCTCGCGCAGGGCAGACAATACGAGCCAAGGTCCCGATTTTTCATATGTATGTATTTAGGCATACATAACTCAACTTCCGGTCTCACTTCTGTTTCCGGAAGCAACCGGAAAGAATCCGGAAGTTATCGGAAATACAAATCATTGAAAATCAATAAAATAATGTAAACAAGCACATTTTTTTCATTCCCGCAATTTTTACAAAACCACAACTGTTATGAATAATAAATCATCAAATTTGACATTTCGGCTGGTCTGCAGATGTGCCACACCTCTGAGGTGTGGCACATCTATCCCACACAAACACTGCAACCCGGATCAAAAAAAGGAATACGACAAAGTACGACATCAATACGACAATGATTTATGATAAACGATTGATTATCAAATGTAAGGTGTGCAAAAAAATAGAAAAATGCGACAATGATGTTGGGGGCAATCCATTGTTGCCGGTAGCAGGGTAGGTTTCCGCCTCACTCGCGCAGGACAGATAACAATGGTCATGTAGGGGCGGTACCCATGTGTCCGCCCTCTCGCGCAGGGCTAACATCATCGCAAAAGCAGATACCGGCAGTAACGGTGGAAACCTGACACCCCGATTGTCTGAATTCTTTATTTCACTAACTCCGGTTTGATTGTTTAATTTTACGCATAAATTGATCTGAATGTCTGACAGGATAGAAAAATTAAAAGCTTTCTTAAAGGATGCTCCGGCGGATTGTTTTCTGAATCATGCTTTGGCACTGGAATATGTGAAGGCCGGTGATGAGGAAAATGCAAAAGATCATTTTGATCTAAACCTGGTTAATGACCCCGGCTATGTTGCTACCTATTACCATCTTGCAAAATTACTGGAGCGGGTAGGGCAGCGTGAGCAGGCTATTAAGATTTACGAATCAGGCATGGTGCAGGCCAAAGCCGCTAAAGACATGCATTCGTATAGTGAATTGCAAAGTGCTTATGAGGACCTTGTTTATTAGCCCTTCGGCGTGGCTCAGGATGACAGGTTGAATGGTTGATTGGTTGAATGGTTGATAGGTTGATTGGTTGAATGGTTGATAGGTTGATTGGTTGATAGGTTGATAAGTTGTTAGGTTGAATAGTTGATAGGTTGATTAGTTGATAGGTTGGTAAGCAATGTCATTAAGAAAAAATGACCCTGACAGGGGTCACATGTTTATAGTAAAATAAATTAAAAATGAGTTCGATGCCGTAGGTATCGCACGTACTAACGCTGGATAAATCGCTTATGTTATACTGTAAATGGGATAAATTTATGCATTGATCAATAAGTGCTTTGCGAGCTTAAAAACGTAATGTGAGCTTAGTAAATTGACATAAAATTTAGCGCCTTGGCGTGAAACTTATTTACACAGATCTATGCCGCATGAAGTATAATGACATTGGGTTTGTAAGTTGAATAGTAATTTTATAATGATACTACTTGATAAATTTCGGGAACACTGGGCGGCAAAACAGTATGTTTTGCCGGGGGAGCGTGTATTGCTGGCGGTGAGCGGGGGTGAAGACTCCATGGTAATGGCCCATTTGTTTTTAAAAAGCAATATAGAATTTGGCATTGCTCACTGCAACTTCGGACTAAGAGGCGAAGCCGCTGATCTGGATGAGCAATTCGTTCATGACTGGTGTAAGATCAATAATATAACATTTTACGGGGTTAAATTTGATACTAAACAAAAGTCAAAGGAGTGGAAAAAAGGCACCCAGGAAACTGCGCGCATACTCAGGTACGAATGGTTTGAGCAGATCAGGCGGCAGCATAATTATAAGAAAATTGTTACAGCCCACCATGCAAATGACAATATCGAAACCTTGTTGATCAATTTGTTCAAAGGAACCGGTATTGGTGGCTTACATGGTATTTTACCGGAGAATGGTTATGTGATCCGCCCGTTATTATTTGCAACTAAAGATATGATCTTATCCTATTCGGCTGCTAACGACATTGCATTCAGGGAAGACGCATCAAATGCTACCGACGATTATCTGCGAAATGCGGTAAGGCATAACATAGTTCCTGTTGTTAAAGAATGGTTTCCCAATGCGGTTACAAATCTGAATGACAGCATTATTCGTTTTTCAGAGGCAGAGGTATTGTATAGAGATGCCATTGACGGGAAGCGAAAGAAATTACTGGAGCAAAGAGGGAATGACTATTATATCCCTATCCTCAAACTGCGTAAGCAGCAGCCACTTGCCACTATTTGTTATGAGCTGTTGCAGCCATTTGGTTTTAGCCCGGCCCAGGTGCCACATGTCTTGAATTTATTGGGGTCTGCTACCGGCCATTACATATCTTCCGGATCGCATAGGTTAATCTGCAACCGCGATTTTCTGATCATCACAACTGTGCCGGCTGAAACTGCTGATTTTATTGTTGTTGAGGCTGCTCCGTGTACAATTGAAACCGGCAGGTATATCTATACGTTTTCGATACAGAACACTCCTTGGGTGATACCTGCCAGTGCTAATGAGGCGTACCTGAACCTTAATGAAATTACATTCCCCATTCTGTTGCGCAAGAAACGAACAGGTGATTATTTTTATCCGCTGGGGATGAACATGAAGAAGAAAAAAGTGAGCAGGGTACTTATTAATGAAAAAGTGGCCTTGCATGAAAAAGAGGATATCCGCATTGTTGAATGCAATAAGCGAATAGCATGGGTTTCGGGTATCCGTATTGATGAAAGGTTTAAGGTAAAAGACGGGGTAGATAAGGTACTGGTTGTGAAGCAGGAGATTAGAATTTCCATTGCGGATGCTTCAGTGCCTCAATAAAGTTGCTGCCGTGCGACGGATCGAGCATGAAGGCAACGAGCAGTCCATATACTGAGCCCCAGAAGTGCGCACTATGGTTCACATTGCCAACTTCTTTTCTCGACATGTATGCCTCGCATGCAAGATATAAACCGCCGAAAACAATGCCTGGCATACCAAAAGGCAGAAAAATAATACCTATCTCGTTCCAGGGGTAGTAAAAAATTGAGAAGAAAATAATTGCAGCCACGCCGCCCGATGCCCCCAGAGAACGATAGTAATTGTTATTTCTGTTCTTAAGGAAAGTAGGTAATGATGCAATGATTATCGCCGACAGATACAATGTAATTATGATGGTGCCTGCATAATCTCCCCGGCCCGATAATTCCCCGCCACTTCCGAACGTGAATTGCACATTAGCCCCGAAGAAGTAGAGTGATATCATGTTGAAGGCAAGGTGCATAATATCAGCATGTATGAAACCATGTGACAGCAGACGGTGGTACTCAGCCGGGTTATGCATCTGGCCGGGCCACAGGATCAGTTTGTTGACAACTTGCTCATTGCTGAAACCCGCAATTGAAATCAATGCAGTAATTACCACAATGACGAGAATATAATTCATGTTAAGTACAATGTTTGTTGCGAAAGTAATGCCATTTATTATCTAATAGTGCGGATCAATAAGCCATGGCCATTTTTTTACACTTTTTTTGCACGCAATTTATTTTTTATGAATGATGATATGGCGAATTATTCAGAATACTGAATGCCCTGTAGACCTGTTCGGCAACAATAAGTCGTACCAGCTGATGCGGGAATACAAGGTTTGATAAAGACCAAACCTGGCTGGCTCTTTTTTTAATAGCATCAGTTACTCCATAGGCTCCTCCTATAAGGAGTACAAGGTTTTTTGTGCCATTGTTCATCAGTTGCTGGAACTGTTGAGACCATTGTATTGAGTTCAGTTCTTTTCCCCGTTCATCGAGAAGCACCAGATAATGTTGTGAGGATAGCCTTTTAAGAATTAACTCCTCTTCCTGCAGCTTCATTCTTTCAATATCGGTGGTTGCAATTTTCTTTGCAGGTTTGAGCAAAACAAGTTCAACAGTGTTAACGGGGTTCGTTTTTTTGAAATAATACCTGAGGCCATCTTCAATAAAAGACTCATTTTCCTTACCAACCGACCATATCTCAACATGCATTATGTAAATAATTTAGTTCAAATATAAATGATAATTTGCCCACCTATAATGAAAAGGTCGTTTTAGCTAAATTTAAGCTAAAAAGGATTTGCAGGATTATTAAGGGTTTAGTATCTTTGCACTCCTTAAAAAAGAAATGGCTGCGTAGCTCAACTGAATAGAGCATCTGACTACGGATCAGAAGGTTTCAGGTTTGAATCCTGACGCGGTCACTTGATAGAATCCTCTGGAAAGCAATAGAACAAGCTTTTAAGGGGATTTTTTCATTTCCGATAGTTCCATCTGAATGTATACAAATTATTGCTTTTGACCCCTAATGTTTGAACACTGTTTGAACAACTGCCCAGCACAAACTCCACAACAAAGGCAATTACTCACAAGCTTTTCCTTGACTAAAGGATTGAAAAACTCAAAATAACACTATCATATGTAACTCTTAACTATGCTGCGGTTTTTAAATACCAAGGTGGGTAAGTTTCACGGAATTTTCTGCTTTTGCATTGTTTTATATATGTAAATAATATCAAAAGAGTTGTAGAAGGGTTATCTGCAAGTTAACAGTATGTTATCGGAGGTTTATACATTGATTAGTAAATATTGCAAGGTTATATTTGATTTGTTATAAAAATTCGAAAGCATTAAAAAAGCATAAATTTATATATTTTTTTCATTTTTTACTGTATAATCTTAGGCACTATTAGTGCCCAAATACTATGGTAAAATGATTTGAATACGCAGGCAATTAGATAGAGAAATTGTAATTAATAAACAAGTAGTACCTAAAGAATTTTTTATGAAAATGAAATTTATTCCTTTCCTGTTATTGTTGCTCTTGTGCTTATCGGGCACGGTTGTATTGAAAGCGCAAATATCCAGCATTCCATCAACTCTGTGTGTGGGTTCATCTACTCCATACACTCTAAGTTATGGCAGTTTGCCCGCAGGCGGAACATGGTCAAGTTACAATCCAGTGGTAGCTGTAATTACCTCTGGCGGCTCTCTGACAGCGGGGATAGCAGTAGGTACGACTAACATTACTTATGCATATAGCGGAGGTTACAGTATCGCTACGGTAAGTAATAGTGCATCTCCGACGGCGACCATTAGTTATGCAACTCCATTTTGTGCAACCGGCACGGCAAGTGTCACTCAAACAGGTACAGGTATTACCAGCAGCAGCTACAGTTCAACCAGCGGATTGAGCATCAATTCAACGACAGGTGCTATTGATTTAGGTGCAAGCACACCAGGGACCTATACAGTTACATATACGTTCAGTAATGGTAGCTGTTCAAATACCACAACTGCAAGTGTAGTGATCAATGGCCTGCCTACTGTGAGCTATACGGGCACAACACCAATATGCTCCGGCGCAACAGAGACATTAAATGGCTCAGGCGCTGTAAGTTATAGCTGGACAGGCGGCGTTACCGATGGTGTAGCCTTTACACCGGCTGCCGGCACAAATTACTATACTGTTACAGGCACAGATGGTAACGGTTGCACAAATACGGCATCAGCTACAATAGTTGTGAACAGCTTACCCACGATAACGAGCACAACAAATGCCACCCGTTGCGGCACAGGTACAGTTAACCTGGTGGCTGCTGCGAGCGCAGGTACCATAAATTGGTATACTGCTTCTACGGGCGGTACATCAGTATATACAGGTACCAATTACTCACCCTCTATATCCGTCACCACCATTTATTATGTGGATGCGACAGCTAGCGGTTGTACTACAGCAACCAGGACGGCTGTTACCGGAACGGTGAATGATATCCCAACGATAACGAGCACAACAAATGCTACCCGTTGCGGCACAGGTACAGTTAACCTGGTAGCTGCTGCGAGCGCAGGCACAATAAATTGGTATACTGCTTCTACGGGTGGTACATCAGTATATACTGGAACAAATTACTCACCCTCTATATCCAGTACCACCACTTATTATGTGGATGCGACAGCTAGCGGTTGTACTACAGCAGCCAGGACGGCTGTTACCGGAACAATAAATTCAATCCCGGCTGCGCCAACATCCCCCGTGAATGTATCGGTATGTCCGGGAGCGGGAGCACAAACATTAAGTGTTACACCGGCAGGCAGTTGCACAGTTGACTGGTATCCAACAGCAAGCGGTGGCTCAGCATTGGCTACCGGCAGCGCCACTTATACTACCTCAACAGCGGGTACTTACTATGCCCAATCAAGAGATGTGACAACAGGCTGCGTAAGCGCGACCCGCACTGCAGTAATATTTACAATTAACGCAAACCCGGCAGGTATTGTTATACCAGCCGTTTTATATGTCGGATCAACCATTACTTTAACCGATGCTACTACTGGCGGAACATGGAGCAGCGGCACACCATCTGTTGGCACTATTAATGCAAGTACAGGTGTTATGTACGGGGTAGCCGTAGGTATTGCAAACATTACCTATACAATTACCGGTACGGGCTGTTATATAACTACTACAGTTTCTGTCGTTTCGGGAGGTGGATCAGTATCTGCCATAACCGGAACTCCCTGTGTCAGCGTTAGCGGAACAACTATTTTAAGTGATGCTACTGCAGGAGGAACATGGAGTACAGCTAGCAGTTCTGTTTCACTGGCTGCTTCCGGCACAACTGTTACGGTAACAGGAGTCAGTACAGGCACAGCAGTTGTAGATTATACAACTGGCAGCGGTACAGCTACAATCACAGTAACTGTTACTGCAACTGCACCGGCAATAACGGGAACTACCAGTATGTGCATTGGCGCTACTACAACATTATCCGGTAGCCCGGGTGGCGGAACATGGTCTAGCTATAATCCGTCTGTTGCCACTATTAGCTCAGGTACAGTAACAGGTGTTTCAGCAGGTACTAGTGTCATGTCACACATACTATGACGCATAATTTTTGTACCTTTGTGCAAAAACTATGGAAAAGTACAAGGTTACACTAACGGAGCAGGAAAGGGATGAATTGCTGTCGATAACTAAGGGCGGGACACATACATCCA
>CAIMDZ010000093.1 GCA_903839875.1 uncultured Bacteroidota bacterium | reverse complement strand
AATATATAATAAAAATTAATAATGCCAATTGGTGTTTTACAAAAATATAGTAACTTTATACAAATTGGCACAAGGAAAAATAACATATCATATTCGGATAAAAAAAGATTATGCTACAGCAGTAATTGAGGAATTAAGGAAAAATGATGCCGTTGAAATAGTTGCTGAAGAAGATGCTTTTGACGTGCCTGAATGGCAAAAATCTGAGGTTCGTAAAAGAATCGAAAAATATAAGAATCACACTGAATTACTGATTGATGAAGATACTTTTTTCAAAATGCTTAGTGCAGAGCAAAGCTGACAGAATCTCATAACCAGCCAGGTTTAATCAGTAGTAACAGCCTTTTGGACGATCTCATTTGATTAAAAAAAGCCCGGAGGGCTTCCCCGTGAATAGCCGTGGGTGAAACCCGCGGTAAAAGAAAATTAATACTAACCCCGAAGGCGGTTTTCCGTAGTAGTAAACACAATTACTGCCAACTGTCCCCCTACTTCTTATACACCTTCACTGAAAAGGTATACGCTTCCATACTCACAATCCGCTGGTCGCGGCTCATTCTGCCCAGTTTATTCGATTTTGGCAGGCGAATAGATTTATCGTCAATTTTTTTGTGCAGCAGGTCCAGCAGCGCTTTCGATGTCACTGCATAGGTGTTGGCCTCCGCCTCGCCGCTAATGGCAGTTACTATGCCCACTATATTGCCATTGTCATCAATCACCGGCGACCCGCTCTGACCATGGCCGGCAGGCAGCACAAGCGCATACTGGTTGTCATTGCCATCGTAACCGTTTCTGCCGCTAATGTATCCCTCACTGAATAATAGCTGGTCCTTAGGGTAACCAAGGGTGAAGATATGTGTACCTAAGCTGATTTTCCCTGTAGCAAACATATAGGGCACTTCTCCTTTCCCGAAACGGAAATTTTTCTTTTGTACTTTCAGCACCGCCAGATCTGATGCTTCATCATACGCCGAAACAGATGCTTTAAAATACTCCCCGTTGTGGTCTTGAATATAAACAGAATCAGCCCCGTTGGTTACGTGATAGCTGGTAACAAAGTAGCCCTCGTTATTAATCGCGAAACCTGTTCCTGTAAAGCGTACGGGCGAAGGGGGCGTATTTAATTTCTGTATATCCTTCTCCAGTTTTTTCTGCGAATTATTCAGATTGTTTTGTGATGCTTTGACGTTGGCCATCTCCCTGCGGATATTGTAGTATTGAGATTCAGCATATTTTAACGATGGCTTCAGCAGCGAATAGGTAATAGTGGAGGTAAGTAATGCCACACCTGCAGCCACTGCCGCGGTGCGCCATAAATGTGCCGGC
The DNA here is from genome assembly GCA_903839875.1 of uncultured Bacteroidota bacterium. Classification (GTDB taxonomy): domain Bacteria; phylum Bacteroidota; class Bacteroidia; order Chitinophagales; family Chitinophagaceae; genus Nemorincola. The sequence continues at coordinate 1,473 of CAIMDZ010000093.1, read as the reverse complement.
AATTGTATGCGCCTGCCCGATTTTGATTTGCCGCTTACCTGTTCTGCGTGTACTTCCCTCAGTGTATTGCGGAATTGCTTCTGTTTTCCGCTGCCTTCCATCGAACGAATAAGATTACTGCATTCGTAAAATTCATTCGCGAATTCAATATCAGCATCCAACCTGCTCTTTAAAGCTATTATTTCTGCTTCAGGTAATGTTCCTGCCAGATAAGCCTCCGCCAGTTCCCAGATATTATTGTTTATAGACATTTTTGCTAATCTCCTTAATTCATTAATAAAATCATTCCCCGATAACCTTTATCTCTCTCGATTCCCGAGCCCCGCCGAACAACCACTCAACTTATCAACTTGTCAACTTATCAACCTATCACCTTGTCAACCTATCCTTCGTCCGCCGTAGTTTTTTCAGCGAAGGAGGAAACCTATCAACCTGTCAACTTGTCAACCTATCAACCTATCAACTTATCAACCTATCACCTTGTCAACCTATCAACTTACCACCTTATCAACCAATCAACTGGTACGCATCCCGTAAAACAACTTCCGCAGCCTTGTAAGGCATTTATATTTCTGCGTTTTAGCATTGTCCGGGTTGGTATACCCGAAGTCTGCGGCTATTTCATTCATGCTTTTATCGTTATGATAAAAGGCTTTTAATAAAGATCTGCACGGTTCGCCCACCTGGTCCAGCGCAATGTTTAATTGTTCGTAGTGTACCTCGCGCTCATGGTGCACATTTATATCATCTTCATACGCCAGTTCCAGTTCATCCTCTTCCGTTCCTATATTTTTCTGTAGTATTATTGGTCCCCTGCTTTGCTTTTGTAGTTTTTTATACCACAGGTGCTTGCTCACTGCAAAAAGGTAAGTACCGATACTACAGGTCAGCCTGAAGCTTTCATCCTGCGCCTTGCCAAACAATACCACCATTGCTTCCTGAAACAGGTCGGCCGCATCGGCCGAAGAGCCTCCGTTTTTTATTAACCAGCCATTAACTATATGAAAATGCTGCTGATAGATCTGCCCCGTAGCTGTTCGCTCGCCTGCTGCCAATGCTGCCAAAAGTTGCTGCTCGGTATGTAATTGACTTTGCAATGGTTAATACAGATTTTTAGAAAAAGTAACCCTTTCCTACGAATTTTTTTCCCGCTATGCAAGAAATTATTAAAGTATAAAGGTAAATAAATTTTGATGGTTGCAAGCTTTAAAGAATTCACAATTATAAGAAGATATTTGATATTTTCTCATGTATATGGTTTTATTTAATCCTGATGTTAGCCATAGGGGGCTGGACCTGTGGGCTTTAATTGGAGCTTTTAAGCTCCGTTCTCCGTTCTTCCGGATGTTAGCGTTAGCGCATCCGGTAGTACAAATAAAACTCCATCTGCGATGGTATTCAATGCACAGCCGCCAAATGATAGAAAATTAACCACCCACCAAATTACTGCTCCATTTCACCCACTCCGTTCTT
>CAIMDZ010000092.1 GCA_903839875.1 uncultured Bacteroidota bacterium | reverse complement strand
GCATCATAGACCTATTGGGCTTACATAACCGAAAGCGCGAGCGGAGACCAGTACAGAGCACATTGTTTACCCCAGGATAGTATCGCCCCCCCTGCTTTGCCAAAAAACAAACTGAACTATTGTAAATCAATGTGTTACGCACACATTTTAAGCCCTTTCTGGATTTTGTCGGACGACAGTGATTTAAAATTAAAGAATTGAGCCCGGAAATACAACAAATATCCAGACCTGATTATTCAACCGCATTGGTACATCTTGATTGATTTCATTAGTATATTCCAATATTATTGTATTATTTTCAAAAATATTTTCCATTTTATTTGGCTATTAAAATAATAATCAATAATTTTGACAAATTAAACAACAGCCCTAGACTTTCTACTAACAACTTTAGACTAAAAAAACATGAAAATCTCCGAACTCCAGCAGGCACAAAACCTGTTCTTCCAGACAGATCTCACCAAGTCTGAGATCGCCGACCAACTCGGCGTCAGCCGCCGAACTATCCAGTATTGGGTCGCCCATTACGACTGGACGCGCCAGAAGCAAAACGCAGACCACCTGCCCACATTCCTTGCGGAAAATTGCTACCACATCATCGGCCATTTGCAGGAAGACATCCTCTGCGAAGACCGCGTAGGTATCCCCGTCACACAACAGGAAGTCAATATGCTATACAGGCTCACACTCACCGTCAACAAACTAAAAACCCGCGCTACCCTCAACGAAAACATGGAAACCCTCCTTCGTTTTTCAGACAATCTTCAAGCCGAAAACCCGGCTCTGGCCGAACAGGTCGCGCCGCTAATAGATAAATACATAGCCGCCGAAGCCTCCTGGGACTTCACAAAAAACCTGCCATCCCGAATGGACAAATTCGGTTACCTCCCGGCCAAAGACCCGGCAGTAGCGGTAAAAGAAAAAGAGCTGGACATAGAGTTTTATAACGAGCTACTGGAACAGCAAAAAAAGAAAGCCGACCAATCTCAGCAACCCGAACCTTTACCTGAGAAAGAAGAACCACTGGCAGAGAATAGCGCTCCCGCTGAACCTTGCGTAACACCTCCCTCAACTCCTTCCCTTTTTGCAAGGGTGAACGAAGAGAACGAGCGCAGCTCTGCCGAAGGCGGAAGGGTCAGAGAGGGCCGGGGAGAGGTCTCTTGCGCTACTCCTCCCTCTCCCCTTGGAAGTCCATCCCTATCCTTCATCGGGAAGGGCCGGGGTGAGGCCTCTTGCGTAACACCTCCAGTTACCTTAGAAGTCAATCCTGAACCATTACCCGCTACACCAGTAGCGAGGCCTCTCACCATCGCCGAAAAACTACATGCTGAGGAAATGGCAAAACCCAAACCCGACCTCCGCAAACTCCTCCGCGGCACCTCCACCACCGGCCCCTCAAAAGTCCTCAGAAGACCTATAGCAGCCTGAGCAATAAATTTCTAACTCCTTCCCTTTTTCCAAGGGTGACCGCAAGGGAACAAGCGCAGCTTTGCCGAAGGCGGAAGGGTCGTGCGCAACTTTAAACAACTAAAACATTGAAAATCAATACAAAAGTGTGCAAGAATATTTTTTTTGGAATGCGCAATTTTAAAAAAATATTGAAACAGGTAAAATTGTCAAAGCAAAATATTGCGATACCCTTCGGCAGGCTTGATTGCCCCCCTTGCGCATGGAATTGTGTGGTGGCCGAAGGGGGGAGGGGGATGTTTTTTTAAGTAGCATGGATAGTTGTTACTCATGTGTGCAACAATATTTTTCGACAACCTGTGCAATTTCACCATTGTAGGGGCCGCACTTGCGGCTGCCCTCTCGCATTAGACAGGGTTTCCCAAATTTTATATCTTTACCCTATCAGGAAGATTCATGGCTAAAAAAATAAACCAAACACAACCACGCGCACCCAAACCTGCTGTTCAGAAACCCTTTTCCCTGAATGGCCCGTTTAGCCGGCGGGTGCACCTGCTCATTGTGTTAGGTATCGCCATAATTACCTGGCTGTGCCTGAAAGTCTGCCTCGGCAACCAGCTTGGCGTATGGGACGACATTCCCTACATCCGCGAAAACAGGCTGGTAAAAGATATATCGTGGGAGGGAATAAAGGCTATTTTCTCCACGCCCTCCATGGGCAACTACCATCCGCTCACCATTCTAAGCTTTGCCATAGAATATAGCTTTGTTCAACTGGAGCCGTGGCTCTATCATTTCGATAATCTGCTGCTGCATATTGTGGTGGTGGTATTGGTTTACTGGCTGGTGATGCTGCTTTCCCGTCGTACGCTGGCCGCAGCTATAACCGCTTTGTTATTCGCGCTGCACCCCATGCATGTTGAGTCCGTAGCCTGGGTGGCATCCCGGAAAGACCTTCTGTATGGAGCTTTTTATATTGGGGCCTGTATAGCTTATATATACGCTCAGCGCTCACCTGGCAGCAGGAAATGGTTTTATCATACGTTGGTGCTGGCATTCTTTATCTGCTCTCTATTATCGAAAGGAGTAGCAGTGACGCTGCCACTGGCATTACTGCTCATTGATTATTTTGAAGGCCGGTCGGTAGGTAAGAGATCATTACTGGAAAAAGCGCCCCATTTCTTATTATCTATTATCTTCGGTATTTTAGCCATTAAGGTTCAGCACATGGCAGGCGCCATGGAAATGCATCCGGTACACTATAATCCCATTGAACGGCTGGCGCTGGGTTGCTTCGCACTAATCACCTACCTGTGGAAGGTCTTGTTGCCGGTGCAACTGCATTGCTACTATTCTTACCCCGCCAAAACAGGAGGATCAATACCTTACCTTTTCTATCTCTGCCCGGTTGCGGTTATTACGATACTATTTATCGTATATAAATACGCACGAAAAAACAAGGTGGTACTATTTGGTTTGTTATTCTTCCTAGTCAATATAGCCTTGTTGCTGCAGTTCCTTCCGGTAGGCGATGCAATAGTAGCCGAACGATACAGTTACATTCCTTACCTGGGATTGTTTTTTATTGCGGGGTGGTATATATCCACTTTATTTGAGCCTGGCGGTGAAAAGCCTTACCGTTATGCTGTTTTGGCAGGCGCTGTAGTTTGCATAGGTTACTTCGGTTACCTGGGTAGTGAACGGTGCTCTGTATGGTATGACGAAACCAGCCTATGGCGCGATGAAACCGAAAAAGAACCGGAAAGAGCGGTGATGGCATTCAGCAACCTTGGCTTTATCTATTCCTCCAAATGGGCAATGGCCACCGGGCCTGAAAAAAAGATCTGTTATGATTCGGCTGCATGGTTATTAAACAAAGCCATTCTTAATCAAACGGATTATATAAACCCCTGGCTGATATTGGGAGAAATGCAACGAAGTGCAGGTGACTATGCAGCAGCGCGGAACACCTATATGAAGGCCCTGGAGAAAAACCGCGGTAAAAAAAACCTGTATTTTAGCCTCGCCATTCTGTATTATGCACAGCAGAAAATGGATACTGCCGGTTATTATTTCAGGGCTGAACTGGACATAAATAAATCAGCACAAGCGTACGGCAATTATGCAAATTACCTGGAGGAGTCCGGCAAAACCGACTCTGCACTCGTATATTTCGAAAAGGCGGTCGCACTTACATCAGATGACTATGTGCCCTTTATGAATCGCGGCAATGTGCTGAAAAAAGTAGGTAGGTGGCCGGAAGCCCTGCAAAGCTATAACCAGGCCATTAAAATAAATCCCGATGCCGGGCAACTTTATTACCAGCGGTCTTTTTGTGATACCCAAATGCACGATATTGCAATGGCGCTAAGGGACATACAAAAAGCCATATCGCTGGGATTTAATAAAGTGGATACGGGTTATTATAACGGGTTATACATCACGCGGCATAAATAAGCGCAAAAAAAAAGTCTCACACAAAGACGCAAAGACGCGAGTAATAATTTTTATGTAATAAACGCTTTATGAAGTTGCCAAGCTTGCAAAGCCTGTAATTATAAATGCACTATTTCACCCCATTTACAGCAATATCATTCACATAAGGGCATTGCCCAATACCAAACTTCTATTGCGCCCCTTCAGGGCTATGTTCCGTGTGTTTTTGTACCGGGGGCTTCACCCCCGGCTATTATATTTTGCCCTTACAGGGCTTTTTTTTTATAATTCTTAATTTAATGACATTGCTGCATGAGACATAAACATAAGCCGCCATTCATTTTATAATTCAAAAAAGTTATTTTACTTTTGCATACATGGACATTGGAATTATAAAAAGCATTAATACTTTGCTTGCGGAAGCGTTTGAGGTAGATCCTGGGCTTATTACGCCCGAAGCAAATATCAAAACTACCCTTGACCTGGATAGCCTTGATTACATTGACCTGGTAGCGCTTACAGAATCGAACTTCGGCTGTAAAGTGAAAGCGGAAGATTTTAATAATATCACCACATTCGGGCAATTTTACGCATATGTAGACGCCCACGCAAAGAAGTCTGAAGCGCTATGACGCAGTCCTGGGAAGGGAAGTCAAAAGGTAACACACTCGGCTACAGGATTTTTATAGGAATTTTACGTTTTGCGGGTGTTGCCCCAGCCTATTTCCTGTTAAGGTTTGTATCCTTTTATTACTTTTTATGCTCCCGGTCATCTACAAAAGTTATATACGGGTATTTCCGTAAAGGGCTGAAGTTTAGCAAATGGAAATCAATAAAGGGCGTTTATAAAAATTACTACCTTTTCGGACAATCCCTGATAGATAAAATAGTGGTGATGTCGGGGTTGAAGGTGCCATTTACATTTGAATTTGATGGTGAACATTACCTTGAAGAAATTATAGCCGGAGGAAAGGGCGGGATACTGATCAGCGCACATGTGGGCAATTACGAAATAGCAGGGTATTACTTTAAACGCCTGCCGGTAAAGGTGAACATCATCATGGTGGACAACGAGGATGCTCAAATAAAACAATACCTGGAATCTGTGATGCACGACCGTAAGATGAACATCATTTTCATTAAAGAAGACCTGTCGCACATTTACGAGATCAGCAATGCCCTGCGGAATAATGAACTGATCGCCATTCACGCTGACCGCTTTGTAAAGGGAAGCAAAACAATAGATGGCAACTTCCTGGGAGAAGATGCGCATTTCCCGATGGGGCCATTCGTATTGGCGACAACATTCAAGGTGCCCGTTTCTTATGTGTTTAATCTGAAGGAAAATCCGAAACATTACCACCTGTATGCCACACCACCCAAGGCTTATACTGGTGACAAAAAAAGCATGATGGCAGAAGCGCTTGACGACTATATTAAACAACTGGAAAGCAAAGTGAAACAATATCCTGAACAGTGGTTTAACTATTATAACTTCTGGGAAAAGTGACATTACGGCAACTAAATATCGTCCCAATAGTACTGCTGGCCGCTTATATACCACTCAGCCACTTTTACCCTGTAATAGAATGGTGGGGATTGGGTGTTGTTTTTCTGCTGCAGCTATCTGTCCTTGTCTATGGTTGTATGAATATTTCATCCGGCTATTTCTTTCGGGCTCTTTGTAAAGCGGAAACTAAGGAGCAGGTAATTGCTTTATCATTCGATGATGGCCCCCACCCTGGCCGGACGGATAATATATTGGATACCTTAAAAAAATACAATGTGCCTGCTACGTTTTTCTGTATAGGTAAAAACATACCCGGCAATGAACCGCTGTTGCAGCGCATCAATTCGGAGGGGCACATAATAGGTAACCACAGCTATTCGCATGACTTCTGGTTCGACCTGTTCGGCTCTAAGAAAATGCTGGCCGACCTGCAGCAGATGGACGAAGAGGTTAAAAGGGTAATAGGGCAAAAACCGGTGCTGTTCCGGCCACCTTACGGAGTTACTACACCCAATATGAGTAATGTGGTGCTAAAGGGCAAGTATATTCCCATAGGCTGGAGCATACGGTCGCTGGACACTACAGCAAAAGATAAACAAAAGTTATTATTGCGGATCACCGGCCAAATGAAACCGGGAGACATTATCTTGCTGCATGATTCAATAGAAATGACGGCGGATATGTTGCCGGAACTTATTGAAACTATAAGAAATAAAGGTTTCAGGATAGAACGTCTTGATAAAATGCTAAAAGTGAATGCATATGCGTAGGTGGTTAATGGTTGTTTTTTGTCTGGCATCCATGCAGGGTTGGGCGCAATACTCCGGCTACAAGCCGGTTAATAATGCTGAGTCTTTCCGGTTAAGCTTTACAAAGGCATCACAGGCTACACAATCCATTCAGTGCGGTTTTGTGCAGGAAAAAAACCTGAGAGATCGGAAGAGCGTCGTGTAGGGAAAGAGTG
>CAIMDZ010000091.1 GCA_903839875.1 uncultured Bacteroidota bacterium | reverse complement strand
TATTTTATTATTAATTTATGTTTAATAAAATATTAAAACTTTGACCGTTTAAAGTATATTAAAACAGCGGCTTAATATTCAGGTTCCGCAGATGAGCGGAACTTGAGCTATAGTGAATGGTTAAAGGGATACTCTCGCTGCGTCCTCCACTACCGAAGCGTCCGCTTCCGAAGGGAAAAAGAAAACTCACTGTCAATACTTCAATTTCTCCGGGTTTTGCTTCAGATTCCGGAAAGTGACCAAGGTTATTTTCTTCTTGCTTTTCCAGTAAACGTAAAATAATGTAATGAAATTGTTCAGTCTTGCTATACGGTATTAGCAGATTCCCCCGATACAATCCCTTATTATTACTTCCTCAATTTTTCCTAAATTTGTACTGCAAGCCTAAACTAAATTGATATGAACGCGGCAGAAATAAGATCAGACCTGTTTAAAAAAATTGAAACAATGAACCTGCCCCAGCTAAAGGAATTTTACGGGGTGCTGCAGAATTATTTCAACAGCGGAGATCTGCACCACGAGTGGGCATCTATGACCGGTCAGCAAAAAGCTAAAATAGAAAGAGGCATTGCCCAGGCAGATGCCGGACGAGTGAAGCCAGTTGAAGAGGTAACGGCCCGCCTCAGAAAAAAATACTGAGCACATGGCTAAGCAGGTACTGCTGACCGAAATTGCAGAACAGGACCTTGAACAAATCACGGATTACCTTTCTGAAAACTGGGGTCCAAAAGTCAGTAATAATTTATTGATCGTTTTGAACACCTTTGTGACCTGATATCCTGGTCACCGGCGATGTTCCCATTGATCCATAAAAAGAAAAAGATCAGAAAATGTACACTAACTCCTCAAAACACGATGTATTATCGTGAAATGAAAAATTGTGTTGAGATCGTTACCATTTTTGATACCCGGCAGGATCCAAATAAATTAGACGCGATCCTCACCGGGGTAGTCTGAAATATCCCGTTGCCCAAATGGCGGAAAAACCATCGCGCATTTTTGCGCCACCTACGTCGTGCGTTTGCTGGTAGTTACATCGAACACTATCCGAATGATCCACCTGGGACAAAGCTTTCACCCGCTAACGTTGTCATTACATGTTTTTCAATCCAATCACTTCCATATTTCCTCCACTTCATAATACTTAAACAAATATCCCTCAACTACTTACCACCAAAACAACTTTCTATCATAGCCTCAAAACTGCGCTATCATGCATATTATATATGTTTATTTGAAAAGTAGGTTGTACTTTTGTAACAAATCCGCAAGTACAGGAGTTCTTGCAGTTACTTCTATACCCTTTTCGGGATATCCATAGGAGAAAATTCGCAATACAATACCACTATTTTTTCAGGAGAATTGAAACATTCTCGGTGATTTAGGCATTTTCATTTTTCACTAAAATCTTCCCTGCAATCCATAGCCAAAATCTATGGGGTCACTAAGATAAAAAAGGGGTGACAGGATGATAGCAAAATAAAATTATAATGAAGTTTGATGCTGAAAATAGTATTCTTACAATCGCCCTATAATTCATTGAGTTACTCACAAAATCAGATGTGTCAAAATGGGGCAACCGAATACTGATTATCAATAGGTTGCAACCGAAAAAAAGTGAAAATGGGGCAATGGGTGTGGATTATATTTCATCCCAAAACCTAAGTTAAATTAGTAAAAAAAATAAGGGTTGCTAACAGCATCTCCTGGAACAAGGTCCCGATTTTTTTTCGGGAGAGCCCGGGGTTTAAAGCTAAATGAGGTCAGACAAATTTATTTTGAGTATCGGTGTAAACCTTTTTCAGGCGTATGCATTATCCCAAATAGGATTTTTATCCACTTGATTTGTGGATAACTTCCACCCCAAAACCTCCCCATTATTTCGTTATTTTGTGAGACGCTGAAGGATGTCTGAATCGCGGATTTAAAGGATTAAGGGATTACGCTGATGGTGTAATTGAATTTGGCTTAATTGGTAGATCAGTGTTTTGACTTTGTGCGGATTTAGCTATGCAATTCTCCCATTTACATAATCATACACAGTATTCCCTGCTCGACGGGGCATCTAATATTTCAAAGCTTTTTGATAAGGCGCGCAAGGACAATATGCCGGCAATGGCTATTACCGACCATGGCAATATGTTTGGCGTTTTCGACTTTGTGGCGGAGGCGTGGAAGAACAAAAAGGTGGTAGGAAAGGATGCGGAAGGGAAGGACATTACCGAACCCGTTGTAAAGCCGGTGGTAGGTTGTGAGTTTTACCTCGTTGATAACCGGCATAAGCGGCAATTCTCGAAAGACGATAAAGATATAAGGTATCACCAACTGCTGCTTGCAAAGGATGAGATCGGGTATAAGAACCTGGTGAAGTTATGTTCGCTGGGGTATATGGAAGGGCTGTACAGCAAGTATCCCCGAATAGACAAGGAGTTGGTGCTGCAATATCACGAGGGGCTGATAGCCACTACATGCTGTCTTGCCGCATCCGTGCCGCGCACGATATTGCGTAAGGGCGAGGCGGAAGGTGAAAAGGAATTCAAATGGTGGCTGGACCTCTTTGGCGAAGACTACTACATAGAACTGCAGCGGCACGATATAGCAGACCAGAATACTGTAAACGAAGTACTGTTGCGCTTTGCTGAGAAATACAATGTACCCGTCATCGCCAGTAATGACAGTCATTATGTGGACCAAACCGACGCTAATGCGCACGACATTCTGCTGTGCATCAACACCGGATCGAAGCAGGCGGACCCCAAGTGGAAGGAAATTGGTGATGATGATGAGACACCTGTAAAGGGAGGCCGCTTTGCTTTCCCCAGTGACCGGTTTTATTTCAAGACCAGTGACGAAATGATTTCGCTGTTCGGTGATGTGCCGCATGCGATTGATAATACCAACCTGATACTCGATAAGATAAAGCCACTGAAACTGGAGCGGGATATATTGCTGCCTCACTTTGTGGTACCCGTTGAATTTAATAATGACCAGAATGCCTACCTGGAAGACCTGACATGGAAGGGCGCCTATAAGCGTTACAAAGAGATAACGCCGGAAGTTGATGAGCGCATAAAGTTCGAATTGTTCACCATCAGAACGATGGGTTTCGCCGGCTACTTCCTCATCGTTAGTGATTTTATCAGGGAAGGGCGCGAGAACCTGGGAGTATTTATCGGCCCTGGTCGCGGATCGGCGGCGGGATCAGCGGTGGCTTATTGTATCGGCATTACCAATATTGATCCCATCAAATACAAGCTGCTGTTCGAAAGATTCCTGAATCCGGATCGCAAGAGCATGCCCGATATTGATACCGACTTTGATGACGTAGGCAGGCAGAAAGTGATAGACTATGTGGTGCAGAAGTATGGCAAGAACCAGGTAGCGCAGATAGTTACTTATGGTACCATGGCTGCCAAAAGCAGCATCAAGGATGTGGCGCGTGTTATGGACATACCGCTGAGTGAAGCCAATGCGCTGGCAAAGCTGGTGCCCGAACGGGCAGGTATATCGCTGAAACGTCTGTTACGCGCAGAAATGAAGGGTGACAGTGGCCTGGAACAGAAGGAAGGCATTAGCGGGGAAGAAGTGGAGTGGGTAAACAAACTGCGTGAGATACTTGCCCAGGATACACCCCATGGAGAAGTGCTGCGCCTGGCCGAGAAGCTGGAAGGCTCGGTGCGCAATACGGGTATACATGCCGCAGGAATCATCATCGCACCGAGCGATCTCACCGATCTGCTGCCGGTGTTTATGGCCAAGGATGTAGACTCGCTGATTACCCAGTATGAGGGTAACGTGATTGAGAATGCGGGTGTTATCAAGATGGACTTCCTGGGACTGAAAACCCTGACCATCATCAAGGATGCGCTGGCGCTGATAAAAAGGAATTACAATGCAGAGATAGATATAGACACGATTCCGCTGGATGATGAGGAAACCTATGAGCTATACCAGGCCGGAGATACCAATGGTACCTTCCAGTTTGAAAGTGCGGGGATGCAGAAGCATCTCATTAATCTGAAGCCGGATAAGTTTGATGATCTTATTGCCATGAACGCCCTCTACAGGCCGGGGCCTATCGAGTATATACCCAACTACATAAAACGGAAGCATGGGCAGGAGCCAATCGTTTATGATGTGCCGGCTATGGAGGAGTACCTGGGTGATACTTATGGTATCACGGTTTACCAGGAACAGGTGATGTTGCTCTCGCAAAGCCTTGGTGGGTTCAGCAAGGGCGATGCGGACGTGCTGCGTAAGGCAATGGGTAAGAAGCAGAAATCTGTGCTGGATAAGATGAAGGGGCAGTTTATTGAGGGGGCAAAGTTAAAGGGCCATCCGGAAGATAAGCTGCAAAAGATATGGACGGACTGGGAAGCGTTTGCACAATACGCGTTCAATAAATCTCACTCTACCTGCTATGCATTGGTTGCCTATCAAACAGCTTACCTGAAGGCGCACTATCCGGCAGAGTATATGGCTGCTGTGCTGAATAACCAAAACAGTATTGATAAAGTCAAATTTTACATGGAGGAATGCCAGCGCATGGGTTTGCTGGTGCTGGGGCCTGATGTGAATGAAAGCCTGAAAGGGTTTGCAGTTGCGAAAGAAAACGTGATCCGGTTTGGGATGAATGCGATAAAAGGGGTGGGAGAGGCCGCGGTAGAAGATATTATTGCAGAACGTGAAGCTCATGGGCCGTACCTTACGGTATTTGATTTTATAAAACGGGTTAACCAGCGTACCGTAAACAAGAAATCAATGGAAAGCCTGGTGCTGGCAGGCGCGCTGGATTGCTTCCCGCAGATGCACAGGGCTCAGTATTTTTATGCTCCGCCTACCGACCCGATCACAGGGCTGGAGCGGCTCGTAAGATTTGGCAACCAGTTCCAGGCGAGTTCGTCAATGGCCGTAAATAGCCTGTTTGGCGAATCGGCAATGCCAGAAGTGAAGCCGCCGACTATGCCCGAATGTGATAAATGGGGATTGCCTGAATTACTGGACCGCGAGAAAGAAGTGGTGGGTATCTACCTCAGCGCCCATCCGCTGGATGGATTTAAGTTTGAAATGGATAACTATGGGATGACCCCGGTTAGCGAACTGGAAGCCAACAAAGGGCGCAATATACGTATAGCGGGTTTTGTGACTGATGTGGTACATGCCACCACCAAGAAGGGTAGTAAGTTTGGGAAGCTCACCATCAACGACTATTCGGGTAACTATGAGATAGTACTTTGGGAAAAGAACTATGTACAGTATGGTAATTACTTAGTGAACGGTCAGAAGCTGATGATACAGGGTGTATATGATGAGCACAGGTTCAGGCCGGGCAACATGGAGTTCCAGATACAAAATATGATGCTGCTGGATGAGGTGCGGAAATTGCTCACAAAAAAGATACATCTTTCATTGCCGTTACTCAATGTGAATGATGAATTTGTAAACTTCATAGATGCAAATTTCAAAAAACACCCCGGCAATACAGAGGTCATACTGCACATCGTTGACTGGAATGGGATGGAAGTAAGGCTGAAAACGCAGAACAAAAAAATAGAAGTAAATGACGAACTGATAAAGTATTTACAGGAGCATGAGGAAATCAGGTGTTCGCTGGATAAAATGTGATAATCTGAATGTTCCGTATCTTTATGAAAAATATTTTTTATGAATTTGCAAGACCGGAGGGACAGTTTGGTAAAGCGGATAAATACGATCGGGGACGAGCAGATTTTGGAGATGCTCGAACAAACATTGATTTTTTACACAAATAGTGACGATAAGGACATAACTGACGGCCTGAGTGATGAACAGTTTCGTGATCTTGCTGAAGCGATGAGCGAACCTGCTGAAAAGGATACGGTTTCCCATGTGGAATTTAAGAAAATTATAGAAGGGTGGCGTACCGTATAATTTATAAGAAAAGGAGTGGTTCATTCGGTAATACTACTGTTAATGCAATCCTAAGATTGTTAACACTATGTGGATAGATTATAACGGTATTTTTGTTCTCTATTCCGTTGCAGCTTTTATTACGTTAACTTTGTCTTTCCTTTTAAAAAACAATACATAAATAATATACAATGGCAGCAGTATTCACTGATTCAAATTTCGACACCGAAGTACTTAAAGCAGATATGCTTTCTGTAATAGATTTCTGGGCTCCCTGGTGTGGCCCGTGTTTGGCTTTAGGCCCAACTATAGATGCCCTTTCGAAAGAATATGAAGGCAAAGTAAATGTAGGTAAAGTAAATGTAGATGAGAACCCAAACTTATCTATCAATTATGGTGTTACCAGCATTCCATGCGTACTCTTTATTAAGAACGGCCAGGTGGTTGACAAGCAGGTAGGCGCTGCACCCAAGGGTGCTTTTGATAAAAAAATTCAGAAATTATTAGGCGTATAATTTAGCCTTAGTTGTCTCTGATATAATATCGCCCTGATTTTCCGGGGCGGTTTTTTTATTTTGTAAATGAATCTTTTTTCATAAGTTTACATAATATAAGATTGATTTTTTCGTTATTGATCAGAACTTTAATTCCAAATTTATGAAACCCGTTTACTTTTTATCTCTATTTTGTCTGCTCCTGTTAGGTAGCGTTTCCTGTTCGCATAAATGCCACAACAACTATTCTGTTCATGGCGATTACCTGGTGATAGGTGATGTTGGTGGGTTTGCGATGCTGCCTGTCTATCCTTTTTATCTTATATCTAACGGCGAGTTGAGGAAGGACACCGCGGTGTCCTCCACTAATTTTCCATCTGATATTTCAGGGTTTCATTTCAATACCCTTCTGCCTGCATCAAAATATGAAACGGTAAAGAATCTGCCCTCCTCCATTCCCGCCGAATTGCTTAACCACAACAATGAAACGATAGGTTTAATTTATCCTGACATGGGCCATACGGTTGTTTGGGCATCAATTAATGGTGTGACTTACAAGTGGTATTTTGAAGGAGATCAAAGTAACAGCAGTGCTGCTGTACAGCAATTTGTGACAAGTTTAAGAGCTGTTTTCAACTAATTTCAGTAACTTGCTGTATTCAATTTTTTGTTGCAGATGAAGATATTAGGTGAGATCAGTGATCCCATAAGTGTAGCCAAACCTACCAGTCGTTCAGATCATTTTTTTGTTTCCCTCCTTCGGGATGAGCGGGACTTACCGTTTGTGTATTTAACTTTAAAGATCACGTTCACACTCATTCCCCTTGCTGTGTTACTTTTTATCCCCGGCATTCCAGCCTGGATATGGTGGGTGGCCGCAATTGGTTACCAATATTTCAATAATGTAGCTTTTAAAGGCCCTTATGGCCTTATGATGCATTGCACCAGTCACAGGGCATGGTTTAAACAGGAATATGGCTTGTTCAATTTTTACCTTCCGTGGATCATCGGTCCATTTTTCGGGCAAACACCGGAGACCTACTATACGCACCATATTGGTATGCACCACCCGGAAAATAATATGCCTGAGGATGAGAGTTGTACAATGGGTTTCCAAAGAGATTCTATAAAGGACTTTTCTATTTACGTGAGTACATTTCTGTTTATGGGCATTTACCACCTGTGCAGTTATTTTGTAAGGAAAGGCAGGAAACGTTTGCTCTACAGGTCAGTGAGAGGGGAGTTGTTGTTTATGGCTATGTGCGTAGGGCTGTGCTTTATCAACTGGCCGGCTACACTGGTGGTCTTTATTCTGCCGTTTTTTACCTTTCGCATAATAGCCATGACCGGCAACTGGGCCCAACACGCATTTATTGCTGCTGACGCACCCGAAAACTGCTATAAGAACAGCACTACCTGTATCAATACTAAGTACAATGTAAAATGCTGGAACGATGGCTATCATATCAGTCATCACCTGGAGTCTAATATGCATTGGACAGAGCATCCCACTTACTTCAGGAATACGCTGAATGAGTATATCGCCAATGATGCTGTGGTGTTTGATGGTATACACTTCGTGCATGTTTTCATATACCTGGTACGCAACCGTTATGATTTGCTTGCAAAACACTTTGTGAACATTGGAAACAGGTTTAAGAGTGATGAAGAGGTAATGGCATTTCTACGGGCACGAACCAAGAAGATAGACCTAAAGCCTTACTTGCAGGTACAGGCTGCGTAAGGTGCATGGGCTTAAAGAACTTTTTCCTTATACCTGAAGATGACTTTTTTAGTTGGGTTGGGAGTAGAGCTAACTACAATTTCGCAGTTAGTGAAGTTTTTAAAGGTGTATTCAAACTGATTACATTCAGGGTCTGAAAGTAAAGCCTGGTTCCTGCCTAATAAACGTTTTATAAAAGGAAGTTTATAGGGTATTGATATTTTTTCAGCCGTTCCCACAGGCAGGCACCTTGCACATTTGGCAGCCATGTTCCCTTCTTTCTCCTGGAATGTTTTGGTCACTTTCCACTCAGGAAAATATACAGAACGCTCTCTTAATTTGCCATTTTCGCCATAGTAATAGTTCTCAATGTGCACAATATCTTTATTATTGTCATTATACCTTACTTCCTTGTATTTTACGCTCTTTTTATCGTAGTAAGCTTTTGTATAAAACTCAATCCTTCCATTGTAGTAGGAGCATTCTGAAACTATTATGTCACCGCTTTTTTTATCAGTGACGTAATCATAGGTTTTTCTGAAATTATTCCCTGATACCTTGTTATCCTCAAAATAATAATTTTTTCGGTTTTTGTCGTCATACCTCCATTCATAAGAAATGATCAGGTTATCGTCTTTATATTCCTCGGTTTTCAGTATCTGCTTTTTAGCATTAAAATAATTAATTGTTTTGTATACTGACCTGTCGTGATAAGGATAGCGTATCGTTAATGTAACTGAACTGTCTGTAGTTGCAAGCACCTGGGCGCTGTCAGAAAGCGCTATTTTGGCGGTATCGTTGTTGTAATTGTAAGTGTATTCGTGTGAAATGGTTCCTGTTTTATAGGTATTCCATCCGGCTTTAAATGTTGGTTGCGCCCAAACGATGGAGGTAAAAACAATAAAAACAAGGGTAAAAATCAATTTTTTCATCTGCCTTTTTCAGCTTATAACAATACGTTTACAAAGTAAAGAAGGGTAGTGGGATTAACAATTTTTTTTAGTAACATGCTGTGAATAATAGCGGTTGACTTAATCTATACTGTGGCCGGCAATGTCATTAACTTAAGGAAATTGCAAAATTAAAAATTTAATATTGCGCACTTTCAGGGCTATGTCCCGTTTGTTTTTTGTACCGGGGGCTTTACCCCCGGCTATGATATTTTGCCCTTTCAGGGCTTATTTCTTTTCTTATAATTCTTAAGTTAATGACATTGCTGCGGCCGGGATAAATTTATGCATTAAATTATAGGTTTTTGCGAGCTTAAAAACGTAATAAGGGTATCGTTAAATGGCAATAAATTGCGCTTTTGCGTGAAACTCTTTTGCACAAATCCAGACCGCGTGAAGTATAAATTAAAAAGCTCCGGAAACCGGAGCTTTTTAATTTAAGTATTTGACATTTCATTTATTTATTATTCTTATTGCTACTCTTATGGGTATCCCTGAGTATTCCTACATGGCCTACGTAAAAATTAAGCCCGAAGGATAAAACAGAAAACATGTCATTATACTTGTTGTTGGCTGTTGGCTGCTGGAAATTATATCCATCCAGGTAATCAGAAAATGCGTAACTGAATTGATAGTTAATATTGAATACACACCTCCTGGTCATATGAATATTCCATCCCAGGGTAAAAGGAATGAAGAAATTGGAAGTCCTGGTTTTGATATTGGTTGAATTGTAATCAGTGATGAGGTACTTGTCCTGTCTTTTAAATTTCAGCGTAATGTTTGAAACGTCATTGAACATATATCCACCGCCAACACCTACATAAATGCCAAACAAAGTTTTGCAGAAGAAGTTTGGCGGGAATTTGAAAATTTGCCCGATAGACATACGGCCATTTAAGCTAAACGCAGTGAACTGGTTATATACGTTCATTCCGTTAGTCCAATGGTTCTTGGTCTCATAATCGGACAAGGCGCCATGCTGGGCCTCAAAATCAAGGGATATCCATGCGTTTGTATTCCGCTCCACATTGATTCTGAAAACCGGTTCAGAATTAGAGTGGTTGAGGTTGCCGTATATTTCACTAAATCCGATTCCTGCACCCACGGTCCATTTACTGTAAGGATAAAATGGATCCAGCCTGATCTGCGCATTAGTGTTCCAGGCGAAAAAACATAGCGATAAAAGTGTTAAAATTCTGATTTTCATATTACGAGTATTTAATGCAATTTAAACAATAGTTAATACTTCCACAAATTCTTTTTGTAATTTCTCAATTCACGTTCTATCCGGTCAGATTCCTGTTTTTGCTTTTCTTCATCATTGGGATATTTATCCTTAATGCGCAGGTCTGCGGGATTTGATTCTTTAACTATCTGGGTTTTGAAGTTGCGTAAAATAAATACGTCATCAAAACTCATATCGTAAATGTCCCTTTGTGTATCGAATACTTCCCTGGAAGCAAATACATTTCTGCATTGTGCGAAATAAAGGTAAAAAGGATGTTGCTCGCCAATAACATCACCCGCGCTCGATTTTACCCTTTTAATAGGGGAGAGCCCGATAATGCGGGTTATCAACCTGCCTCTTACTTTATCAACGAAAATATCTTCTTTTATTTCCAGTTTGGTTACCGAATCAGGGTTGAATGGCACATAGACCAAATGTGATCCTATGGGGTCTCCGGTAAGTGAATCAAGATCGGTGACAACGGTACTATCAGATAGTACCTTGAGCACCTTAGCATATGAGAAAGCTTTTGTAAAGCCCTCATCGGCATAGGCAACTATTTTCTGGGACTTAAGTGCATCCAATATAATGGCCATTAGTGTATTTCCCGGAGACGAGAAGATGCGGTTTACTGAATCTGTCAGGTCAATGGTCCTCCACAGGCGTTTGTAAAACTTGATATTGAATTTGTTTTCGTTGGGAAATGCGAAAGGTTTTGCACCCCTTAAGATAGGCTGTTTATAAAAACCGTCAACAGGCCTTGCTGTATCCAATACCAGGTCGGCATAAGACAAATAGCTGGTATCGGCCACCAGTCCATCAGTAATAGAATGGGTAGTATCTGGTGGCGGCGAGCTTGCGATTTTTGCCAAAGAATCCTGAAGCCGGGCAGCATTAATGCTATCCGTGTTAACTATATTTTCAGTTTTTCCTTTCTTTTTCTTCTTCTTTTTGTGTGTGGTTTGACCCTCAGACACATTGCCTAATCCTATCGCTAGAACCAACAATAAAGCAAGAATGATGTTTCTTTTCATGAGCGTCTAATCTTTAGGTTTATTTACTCAGCAGTAAAAATGATCGGGTCTAAAGATCTCTTCATTCCATCCGGCCCTGTAGCGAAAACATAGTCGAACATTACCCTTGAACCGGGAACCAGACCATTTATCGCATTCTGCATTTCAGGAGTAAATTGATTACTGTTTGATTCAAATTTCATCACATCCGCACGTGGTTTATTAATAAACATCGTAAAGTGGTTGATGTTGAATTTTGCATCAAATTCAAAATCTTCCAGCATAGCGAATATCCTGTTTTGTGATCTCATTGCCGCAACACTTAAGCGACCACCTCCTTTGTTTGCAAATTTTACATGAGGAGGCGGGATAGGTTTAACTCTGAACTTGGTTACGCCGAGCTGTGTTGTTTTGCCACCTTCCATTGTTCCTGATACGACCACGTTTACATCGCCGCGCTGTTTAACATTAACATTGTATCCGGTAGCAGTAGATTTTATCTCACCTGCGCTAATGCTTACGTGTATTTTATCTTTGGCGAAACCAGGAGCTGATACTGATATCGGGTTGTCAACGCCGATATAAAATACGAGCATTTTGTCGGGTGATACCGTTGCAGATGGCCTGGCCACAGTGTAGGTCTGTTCTTTCAACTGATATTCCTGCATCTGGCCCTCTGTATTTTGAACACGTATTACTCCAGACCATTTTTTCTCACCTTCGGAAGTTGCAGGTGCAGTATAAAGACCCTTACCCTCAACAATATTCAGACGTTGTCCGCCAACCAGTATTTCGGGGTTGGTTTTGGAGTCAAATGCTGTTAAAAATACTTTTGCTTCGTAGGTTTGTCCAACAAGTACATAAGAAGAGGGAGCTACAGCAACTGCCTCAAAACGATCGAGGGTAATAACTGCCTTTGTTGCTTCACCAAGAATTATTTTAACTACATCTGATTCTGTATTTTTTAAGTCGGCCTGAATCTTGGTCAGCGCTGTTATTGCGGCGGTAAGCGGAATGCCATCGCCAAAATTGTCATCTTCCCAGGTTTGTTTAATAACTCCGGCTCTTTTTGGCGGGTCCTGCACATTCAGTGCAACTTTGATACCTACCTGATCTTTGGGATCCAGTGCCGAAAGAATCTTTATCTTGGTATCTTCTATCTTTTTTTTCAGTTCAGCAGCATTGCCTTTGTTTATCATAAACCGTGGACAAATATCTATATCTGCTCTTGCTTTAACATCACCGGTTTTTTCATCAATTCCGCCACCTTTTTCGATCAGTAAATTTTTTATTTCAATAATTTTCTGGTCAAGTTCCGCGGCATATTTTTTTACCGACTGTGCACGTTCCCAGATTGGTTTTGCTCTTTCTGGTTCTGTTTTCAATTTAGTAGCTTCAAATGAAGCATAAGTATTGGTTACTGTTGTTTCAACGTTCCTGGTTGATGTTTCCAGGCTTACAGTTAAATTTCTAAAGGCGTCAAGAACATGGTCTGTTACCGTAGTAGCTGCAATTCCAAGCAGTACCAGGTACAGTATACCCATCATCTTTTGCCGGGGCGTTTCTTTTAAAGCTGCCATGCGTTTGTATTTTTTTTAAGTTTGTCCTGAATGCGTTTGTCTGAGTGTTGTTTACTCAATTCAAACAAATTTTGTCATTTGCCTTCATTAATCTATCTTTTGAATGCATCCAACTGAGCTTGGTAAACCTTGCTCAGGTCAGACAGGTTCTTATTATATGCCCTCATGCTCACTGTTGCTGATTCAAATTCTTTCAGCATTGCCTGTGATGAAGCGGTCATCTGGTTGATTGCCTGTAAGGTTTTGTTGAACTGGTCGAAACTAGAATTCATATCAGTTATGTTCTTGGAAAATGCCTTCATACCCTGCGAAGCGCCATCAAAATCTTTCATCATTGCCTGTGATGATGAAGACATCTGTGATATAGACTGTATTGCTTTAGAAAACTCTCCGAAGCCATTACCTGCAGTTGACATGCCATCACGGAATTTTTTAACATCGCCGGTGGCGTTTTCCATTTCTTTGATCAGGTTTGCAGTAACATTAAAAGAGCCAGCTACCTGGTTGACAGAAGCTACAGTGGCGTTAAATTGCTTAAAACCATTACTGAGGCTTTCAATGACTTTTGGAGTTATGTTTGTAGCAAGGAGATCATGAAGCGCAGAGCCACCTTTATCGCCGGTGTCACTACCGCCTTTTTCTTCTTCCACAACCATAGAAGCTATACCCAAAATAAAGAAAAGGAAGGACTCTGTTAAAAGGCCAACCGAGATGAAAAGTTCACCAAAGGGCCAGTGAAGGATTTTAAACATTAAACCGATGATTACCACGCTTGCTCCCCAGGAGATGACTGTGTTTAGACCAATTTTCTTTTTTTGTTGACTGCTCATAATTTACAATTTAGTTGAATTTGTGAGTGATTGCTTTTGTTTAGGTTGTTTTTGTTATTTAATTGATTTATTTAGTACTAAAGAATTATTAATGAATCTCAGGTAACCTTACGCCGCTCAGTTTGCCCGGAGTTCTCTTTCCACTTTGTGTTTTGTTCCTTGTCTGATAACTCTTGGTAACAACTTCCGGAGCTTCGATTACGCACCTGAAACCGAGAAAACAGTGGGATACATGTTGCAATTCCATATCACGGTAATATGGGCTGAGGGATTTTGCATTGCTGATAAATGAACCACCGCGAACAACTTTACGTTTCATCACGTCAGCATCTGTGGAATCTGCGTCATACATTAACTGAGGATTAAGGTCGGAAACAAAAGAGAAGGCCGCAGGACTATAAGCATCCATTACCCATTCCGAAACGTTTCCTTCCATATTATATAATCCAAACTCATTTGGGGCATAGGACATTGCAGGTACTGTAAGGGCAGCGCCATCCTCCCAATAATCGCCTTCTTCCTGTTTGAAATTCGTCAGCATACCGTTTACGTCACGATGGATGGCTGTGCTGTCAATAACAGGGCCTTGATTAGTGCTGGAATATCCATTCTGTAAGAAATTAAGCATTTTGATATAATCCATTACATACATGTTGCCGTTTTCCGCTTTCTTCAGTTTCTTTTCATATTCAGCGATTCTCTGGGCTTTTACTGCGCTTTTAGTGCTGTCAATTGTACTTAGCTGGAGCTTAGCCATAAACACACTATCATGTGGTGTTACAGTTGAGTCAACCGGAAGGTCAATAAGATGCACTGTATCTAAAGTGTCACTATGATATTTTTCAGCATAGATCATATCGTAAAACCCCTGGGCTGCATATACCCATTGTGCTTCAGAAGGCAGGGTGTATATGAGGTGGTAGTATTTCATATAATCCGGCATATTGTAATAAGTAGTAGCATTATTGCTACGCCAGTTACAGTATGCCCTCGCCTGTAACCAGCTTACACCTACTACGGGGTAATCATCAAAGGGAGGCACTTTGAAATAATTTTCCACATAAAGGTCAGTCTGGGCGTTGGTGAGGTCTTCAGCCCAGACATTTTCATTTGGATAAATGTTCATTGTCTCAGTAACGGTTTGGGCTTTTCCGGTACGCCCGGCAATTGTTACTACTTTTAAGTGCTTATAAGTATATACATACTGGTCTTTTTTTATATTCCCATTTTCATCAAGCAGTGCAGCCAGTTTACTCTTATTCTCTTCGCTGAATATTTTTTCATGGTCCACTTTGGACCAGTTAATTCTCCTGTTCTTTTTAGGAGTATCATTTGCTGTAGTTGCAGTAGCAGTAACAGATGGGGTAGTGGGTGGAGCAGGATTATCAACAACTTTTGGTCTGGGATTACCGGATAAACCGGAGGTATCCATAAGTGGCGCTTTTCCTGAATCGGGTAAAGGAGTCATTGCCCCGGAATTGTTGTCTGTTACAGGATTTGAAGCAGTCTGATTGTTGTCGCCGCCTTTATAATCCTTGAAATAAGATTCATCTTTCAAATAAGCAACAATAGCAATGGAATCTATTACCCAATTTACAAACTCACGGTACATTTGATTGGTAACTTCTGTTTTGTCCATGAAATAGGATGTCACACTTACTTTCCTGGCGCTGTTGGTATCTGTAGTAGACTGGTCATAATTAATTGTAGTAACACCTCCCTTAACGTAAACCATACCAGGAGGGGCAATAACTTTATGATTATAAGGGATCGCTGCTCTTGTCCGCGATTCCTTCCTTCCTTGTGCGTTACTAAAAACTGATGATAAAAATGTGGCAAAAAATAAGAGAATAGTGATAAAGGCTTTATTCAAAGGCATGTCCTACATTTTTAAAATTAAAAATACTTATTAAAACGCTAAAGCAAAAAAAATTTCACCCTGGTCTATAGTTTATTTTTTGTTAAACATATAAAATGGTTGCATACGGGGAAATTATTAGTTCTTTAATAGTTTCCATCCTCACACAACAATGTTAATCCAAATCTGATTTATAGCTTAATACACTAAATACACTAATGAAGTGTTTATAGTTGGGTTATATTACTTAATAATGTAAGTATTTTAGGTAAAGGTAACGAGTTTCTTTTTAATAGCAAAAATAAAACCAGAAAATTAAAACAAAATTAATATTTTAAAACAAATTACATATATTAATAAACATAATGCATTATGCTCATTTGTAACCAAAATTCCGATAAACAAAATCAAATTTAAACTGCTAAAACCCGAATCATTTCCAGCATGTCTTTATTAACAGGAATTTGCCTTTTTATAAGTTGTTCAAACGGAGTAAAAACAACATCATTATGTACTATTCCTGCCATTACTTGTGTATATCCTTCCAGTAAGCCGCTTACAGCACTATATCCTAATCTGCTCGCCAGCACCCTATCGGCATAACTGGGGGATCCTCCGCGCTGAATATGCCCGAGAACACAGGTGCGGACATCCTTAAACGGGAACCGGTTAACAATAGCTGCTTTTACTTCTTTTGCACCACCATAATCATCACCCTCTGCGACAACAATAATATGAACTGTTTTTTTACGTCGTTCATCACAGTCAATTTTGCAAAGCATTTCTTCAATTTCAGTAATTTGCTCCGGTATTAATATATCCTCGGCGCCACAGGCAATTCCACTGTTGAGCGCAATGTATCCTGCATCCCGTCCCATTACTTCAATTACAAACAACCGGTCATGGGCTTCAGCGGTATCTCTTATTTTATCTATTGCTTCAACAGCAGTATTAACAGCAGTATCAAACCCAATTGTAAAATCAGTTCCGGTAAGGTCTTTGTCTATTGTACCCGGTATCCCAATGGCAGGTATGGTAAACCGATCGAAAAATTTCACAGCGCCTCTGAAAGTTCCGTCCCCGCCAATTAATACCAATGCTTCAATGTTATGTTTACACAGTTGTTCATATGCTTTTTGCATTCCTTCATCCGTCATGAATTCCTTGCTGCGCGCAGTTTTTAGTATTGTTCCGCCCCTTTGTATGATATTTGAGACATCAGTGGTTTCCATTTTAATAATGTCCCCTTCTATCATTCCCTGGTAGCCTCTGCGGATGCCGAATATTTCCAACCCGCTATAGATTCCAGTACGTACTACCGCACGTATTGCCGCATTCATTCCCGGGCTATCGCCGCCCGATGTAAGTACACCAACATTCTTTATTCTATTCATCAATTCATTATTGTCATAAAGTTAACCATTCGCATTTTATAGGCTCTAAAGATAGTTTCATTTATTCTGATGAAATGCAAAGTGAAAACAATAAACTGTAATTTTGTTACTGTATATGTTATCCGCTCAAAAATTATGCCATGGAATTCTTTTCCTTTTTGTTGTGAACAGCAGCACAGCTCAGGAAAAATGGCCTTCACCTGAAGTAGAACAAATGTTCCGCCATGGAAAAGAATATGTGGCTGCCGGCAACCTGAAAGACGCTATAATTACATTTAAAAACGCCATTTCACTGGCGCCTGACAAAATGGTCTTATACCGGGAGATGGGAAATGCATACTATTTATCCGGACAATTCAGTGAAGCTGTAAAGGCAATAACCAGGCTTACTTCGTTACCCGAAGCAGATGAACAATGTTATTTTATTCTTGCCGCCAGCCAGCATGCACAACATAATATTAAAGAAGCAAAAGCAACTATCAATTCCGGAATTGAAAGGTTTCCCAATTCAGGTTTATTATATCATGAAAAAGGTATCATCATCAGGATATTAAATAAACCGGAATCCGCACTGGAAGCGTGGCTTGAGGGTATTCGGAGAGACCCGGGTTACGCAATGAATTATTACGAAGCAGCCGAGATTTATTATTACAGTGATAATGTATTGTGGGGATTACTCTATGGTGAAATTTACTTAAATATTACTCATGACACAGTTGGTAACCAGGAGTTTAAGAAGCAATTATTTGTAGCCTATAAGTCTTTGTTTGATAACATTGTAAAAGAAGTACCTGAATTTGGAAAAGCTAAGATGAAATCACCCGTTAAATCGTTTGAAGATGCAGTGCTAGATGTGTATGCATCTCTTACTCCTGTTGTAAGTGATGGAATAACCACCGAAAACCTTACTATGGTTCGGGCAAGGTTCCTTATAGATTGGTTTTCAAAGTATCATTCAAAATATCCTTTTACTTTATTTTCATACCTCGGTTTCCTGCTGAAAACAGGGCATTTTGAAATGTATAACCAATGGCTTTTTGGCAAGGCAGATAGTGATGCTGAATTTGCCTCCTGGAATAATTTTCACGAGGGGGATTTGGATAGATTTGCCTTATGGCGGCAGGTTAATCAAATCCATCCTGTAACGCAAGATTTTTATAATAACTGATAAATTTAAAGAAAATACAATATGTATGAAAAGTGTTTAATATCAAATGATTATAAATAGTTAAATAAATACAAATAAAATAAGTAACATTTTATAATAAATATCATATGAATTTAAAATTAGTTCTTGTTATATAATA
>CAIMDZ010000090.1 GCA_903839875.1 uncultured Bacteroidota bacterium | reverse complement strand
TGACATTTCCAAATTTTGTGGATAAATAGTTTGCAAATGCAGGATTGGCGCGGGGAAAGTTTTACGGTATATTTCTGAACACTCACACTGGTTTAAGTATTCCCACCCACTGGTTTAAGTCTGGAAGACTTAAACCAGTCCTGGTTAGGTGAAAAGTGTTACCTTTTTGTCATCTTTCCATAGGTAAATTTCAAAGAAAATTCCCCCACCTACCCCTGCAAATTCCACCAATGTTAACAACTTTTTATAAATCTGTTTTTTTTGTCGGCAAAAACTTGTATTTTAGATGCAGAATTTGCTAAAGTGGGAACACTATAGGGGATTTTGCATTTTTTCCACCTGTTAAAGAATGTGCCATTTTAAGATGGTGAATATTTATTTTTAAAATTCAGATCATGAAGAAAATTTACTTGATTCTCGTTTTTTGCTGTCTTTATTTTGCCGGGTATTCTACTACTTGGTATTCCCAGGGAGGGCTGGTTACTTTGGAAGCTAACTGGAATACTAATTTCCTCGGCGGCCCGTTAACAGTCATGCCTGCTGGCTATTTTCCTGGATCCTACCTGGATACTTTTATCGTTCAAAACGGTATGGTCATGCCAAACGGAACATGGAGTATTAATGGAACTTTGATGTTCTTTACTACTCCACTCTGCCATATCAATAAAGCAGGCGCCTTGCCCAGTACCATAAACATAGGCACCACTTTGATACTGAATCACCAGGGGACTATCAGTTCACCGCTTTCCGGTGGTATAGGCCATTTGACCATTAACGATTATGGTGACCTGTGGGTGGCAGATTCAGGGAAAATTGGCCCCCCGGGAACAGGTACCAACTTCATGTACATCCATTGCGCCGATACTTTAAGTACCGTCGCCAGCCCTAAAATTATTTCATGGAACAGCGTTTATACCAGCGATTCTACCGCATTAATAATAGACTCAAGGAGTGTAAGACGACTTTTGACAAATGTTGCTTTACCTGTAAAAGCAAATGTTAGCGACTCTTTGAACGGCACACTGATATGCGGCAGCTTTAAAATGTTCTCTTCCAATACCGATACGTTCACCATTAGCCCGGGAGCTACTATTTATACGGCAGCAAGCGGTGGCCTTGACTATTCTTTACAAAGCATGTACACCGAACATTTCAGTGGCGGGGCGCATTACATATACAATGGATCATTACCCCAGATTACCGGAACAACCTTGCCAACCGCATTTGTTGCACCGGGTTCAGTTACAATTAATAATTCTGCCGGGGTTAATCTGTTACAGCCAACCACCTTTGATTCTGCCAGTTTTGTTAACCTGGAACAGGGCGTATTTAATTTAGGCGGAAACCTTACCATGCATCACGCCTCAGGCGTAAATGTGGATAACGGTAATTTTGATTCCTCACCTGCTTACGGGCCAATGGCCTATGGCCGTGGTGTGAATATTACTTACATGAACCTTGGGGTAGGCGCGCCCGCTACAAACACAGGTAATGAACTATTGCCAACACCGCTAACCACCACTATAGGCAAAGTAACTGTAAACAAAGCCGGGGCAACCATTGCCCTTAACTCTGCTTTCACTGCCAATGATTCCATCATTCTTACCAGCGGCACGCTGAATGCATCATTTTTCGGTAACTATACCATTAATGCAAACAGCCATTGGGTGAATAATGCATCGCCCGCTGCTTTCAATCCGCAGCTTGCATTGGTTAATTTTTCGGGTACGACGGGGGAACAAATGATTGAAGGTACCTTCAAAACGACTTTCTACGACCTGACACTGAATAACCCGGCCGGTGCCCAAATTGTGGATACAGAATTTGTGAACCATACACTCACACTGACATCCGGGAAGCTTTATATGGGTAACAATGATCTGTACCTGGGTGCATCGGCAACACCGGTAGCGGGGGCTTTTTCGTCTGCGAATATGATTGTTGCCAATACTGCAGGACATGTAAACAAACAATGGACCGCTCCCGGTGGTTTCTTCTTCCCTGTTGGCGACTCCGTAAATTATTCTCCTACGTCGCTTAGTCTGTCTGCCGGTACTTTCGGAGCGAACGCAGGCGTGCGCGTAAACCTGAAAAATATTAAGCATCCAAACAATGTAAACACCGCAGCCTGCCTTAAAAGGTACTGGCACGTGATCGTTGACTCAATGGCGGGCTACTCCTACTCCGATACGGCTTACTATGTCCCCGTTGATGTAGTGCCGATGGAATCAGGCATGGCTATGGGCGAATACAATGGGTCGCTGCCATGGAAAAAATATTATGCTGTTGATCTGCCTAAGCACCGGCTTTTTTCGGGTTTCTTATCAGATAGCATCGCAGATTTCACTGGTATCTCCATCATCGGCCCTGCTGTTGTAGCTTCACCGCATGTGGCGCGTATTTGTAAAACCGGAACCGCTTCCGATACGGTCCGTATGCATGTGCTGTCTTCAACAGGCGATCCCGGTCTTACGTATACATGGTCGCCACCCAGCTTCCTTTCTGCTACTACAGGTACCTCGGTTTTGGCTACTTACTCAGCAGCGCCAACAGCTATATACAACTATACGGTAACTATTACGGATGGTAATGGCTTTACCGCTTTTGATACAGTGAAAATTACGGTTGATCCGGCTCCGGCAATATCAGGTGTTACAACCAATGCACCCGTTTGTGCAGGTGATACTCTGATAATTACTGCCAACATGCCTGCCAATGTTACAACCTATTCGTGGGCAGGCCCGGTTTCCATCACTTCGGGCGGAACAACGGCTGTAGCAAAAGTAAGCCCCGCCACCTTAGCCGCAGATGGCACTTATACGGTAACGCTTACCAACGGGGTTGATTCGGGATGTACTACGCGATGGGTAAATATGATTCCGGTGACCGTTAATCCGCTGCCTGCCGCAACTTCTGTAACAGCATCAGGTACCTACTGTGGTCAGAATGTTATTACCGCCACAGGTGGCGCTCCCGGAACTATTTTTTTCCAGGGAAATGTTTCAGGCGGTACGTCTACCCTTGATCCATTTTCTACCTATACTGTTACCACTACCGGCACGTATTACTTCAGAGCGCAAAATACACTCACAGGTTGCTGGGGTGCACAGGGTAGCGTGCATGATTCTATCAATGTATTACCAACAGCCTATGGTATGACCGGCGGCGGTAATTATTGTGTAGGCGACAGCGGTGTGCATGTAGGGCTTAGCGTAACAGATACGGGTATCAGTTACCAGCTTGAAAGAGATAGCCTTTTTGTTGGAGCATCAATAATGGGTACCGGTTTTCCAATTGACTTTGGTCTGAAAACATTGGCTGGCGGGTACTACATACTTGCTACCAATATACATTCGGGTTGTACCAACTTTATGTTTGACAGTGTGATTGTAGATACACTCCCATTGCCAATTGTTTTCACCGTTCACCAGGGTAATGGCTATTGCACAGGCGGATTAGGTGATAGTGTTTATATGGATGGATCTGAATCAGGTATTTTTTACCAATTATACTGGATTGATACTTTTTCAGGATTACCGGTTCCACAGGGTATATCCTTGCCTGGTGATGGGTCTGCTCCTTTCTATTTCGGCCAATTTACGAACAGAGGACTTTATATCGTTATTGGTCAAAATGCAGGTACGGGTTGCATCCGGACTATGGCTGGCCATGACAGCGTATGGATCAATCCATTGCCAACTGTGTATTCGGTTACCGGCGGCGGCGTGGATTGTTTTGGCGGGCCGGGCTTCGATATTTCATTAGATAGTTCAAGTGTAGGTACCACTTATGTGCTATATGCAGATGGTAGCTATGTACCCGGAAGTGATATGCCAGGCACCGGCCATCCAATCAGTTTTGGTTTCCAGGCAGGTGGTACACCTGCTTACCCTTTCCCTGCGGTTACGACCTATACTGTTTCAGCTACCAATTCATGGGGCTGTACTGCTTCAATGGCAGGTATGGCTGTAGTTACCGTTAACCCGCTGCCTCCCCAGTATAATGTAAGCCCTGCCAACGGCAGATATTGTGCCAGGGATACCAACACATTCTTTCATGTTACACTTGGCGGCTCCGATCCCGGCATCAGGTACCGGCTATCTGTAAACGGAATCACAACGGGGGCTCCTTTATATGGTAACGGGGCTATGCTTGATTTTGGGCCATATAACATACCCGGAATGTACACAATCTATGCTACAGATACAGCAACAGGATGTAGTCAGGATGCAGGTGGTCCCGGATCCCCATTCGGACAAATTTCCGTGGACTCATTGCCGCTTGTTTTCCATCTTACCGGCGGTGGTCATTATTGTTCAGGCGATGCCGGCGTCCACATGTATTTAACCGGTTCAGAAGCCGGCATGACTTATTACCTGTATGGGCCTGGGCTGCCACAAAGTTTTACAGGCACTGGCTTTACTCTTGACTTTGGCTTACAGACTGCAGCAGGTACTTACTACCTACTGGCACATAACTCCGATCCTTTAACAGCAGGCTGTAATAATGCAATGCTGGATTCAGCCAAAGTAGTTATTGATCCGTTGCCTACGGTTTATACTGTAACCGGCGGCGGCAACTATTGCACAGGATTTGCTACTCCCAAACATATCGGGCTCAGCGGCTCAGATACAGGCATCTCTTACGTGTTGTTCAGGGATGGTTTACCTGTTGATACATTGATGGGTACCCATGATTCTCTCAATTTCGGAGCGACCACTATTACCGGTGTTTATACCGTTGTAGGTACCAATGTTCATACCGGCTGCACCAACCCCATGGCTGATTCGTCCAGTATCAATTCATTCGGTTTGCCAGCAGTGTTTACTGTCAGCGGCGGCGGGGCTTATTGCAGCGGCACCGGCGGTGTGCCGATCAACTTATCAGGCTCTGAGTCAGGGATAGACTACCAGTTATATCTCTTGGGAGCACCGGTTGGCAGTATTGTACATGGAACAGGTGCAGCATTCACTTTTGGATACATAATTACCGGGGGTACTTACACCGTACTTGCTACCAATGTTGCTACCGGATGTACTATTACAATGACCGGCTCGGCATTTGTTTTTATTAAACCATTGCCTTTAGTCTATACCATAGCAGGTGCAGGCCCTTATTGCGAAGGCGATACAGGCCGCCATGTATACCTGAGCGGGTCTATTACCAATATCCATTACCAGCTATACATGAATGGTACGGCTATTCCGCCATTCCATTACGGCACAGGGTCAGGTCTTGACTTCGGATTGTTTACAACCTCCCTGGGCGCTGATAAGATTTTCAGAATAATCGCATCCGATACTGTTTCCGGTTGCTCGGTTTATATGACTGATTCGGTAACGCTGCACAAAAATCCAGCGCCTTCGGTATTCGCTATGATGGGCGGCGGGTCTTATTGTGCAGGTGGTGCAGGCATTACTCTGGTCCTGGGAGGTTCGCAGGTAGGTATGCATTACCAGTTATACAAGGGTGGGGTAGTTGACGGACTGCCAGTTAACGGTACCGGTAGTGCTATCAGTTTTGGCGCCCATACTGCCGCGGGCAGTTATACAGTAATAGCTACCAATGTTGCTACAGGTTGCACCAGCGCAATGACCGGTTCGGCGCTGATCATTATTAATCCGTTACCAACAGTTTATAACCTTACCGGCGGAGGTAATTATTGCTCAGGCGATACAGGGGTGTACGTTGGTTTAAGCGGGTCAGATTATGGAATTCGTTACCAGTTATACAAGGGATGGATGCTATATGGCGGACCACATGGCGCCGCCCCGGGACCACTCACTTTCGGCTTAATGACTCCATCTGGTAGCTATACAGCTATAGCAATAGATTCAATATCCAGTTGCACAGATACCATGCATGGTTCTGTTACGGTTTCCATTAATCCTTTACCTCCTGTGCATAATGTTACCGGTGGCGGCGTTTATTGTGCAGGCGAAACAGGGGTGCATGTTGGTCTGAACGGATCGAACGGTGGTATAGATTACCAGCTTTATGCAGGGTCGTCTGCATCCGGAGGCCTGGTTGGCGGCACAGGATCGCCGCTTGATTTCGGGTTGAAGACTGCAGCAGGTACTTACATAGTAACAGCCAGGGATACAACAACGAGCTGCGCCGATACGATGAGCGGAAGCGTAACTGTCACTATTCAGCCTAATCTGGTACCTGTTGTAACACTGACGGCGCATCCCGGCCTGGTAATTGGGGTAGGCGACCTGGATACGGTGGTTGCTACGGTTACAGGCGCAGGTGCGCCAACTTTCCAGTGGTATCTGAATGGTAACCTGCTTCCTGGCGCTACAACAAATATATTTGTATTCACTGTTTATTTTGATAACGACTCTATTGTTTGTAAAGTTACCAGCCATGGATTATGCGGCGAGACTGATACATCAAAAATGGTAATTATTCATCTTAAAGATGTTTCTGTAAAACAAATACTTGCGTCCAACAGTGATATCAGGCTGATACCTAACCCCAATAAGGGCGTATTTAACCTGAGGGGTACAATAGGTATCCCGGTAGGTATCGGGAATGACCAGGAAGTATATGTGGAGGTTACGAATACCCTGGGCCAGGTAGTTTATAAAAATAAGATAATGGCTGCCGGAGGAATTATAAATGAGCGGATAGAACTGAATGGTAACCTTGCCAATGGCATGTACCTCCTCAACCTCAGGTCAGGAAGCGTAAACAGTGTATTTCATTTTGTAGTAGAACAGTAAAATGCAGATGTGCCAGCGGGCGAAGATGTGCCACACCTCCGAGGTGTGGCACATCTATACGGAGGTGTGGCACATCTATTTGGCGCTACCCAATTCGCGATAATCAACATTAATTCTTCATCAACTAATCCCGACCCTGAATTTTCTGTTCACAATTTCTTAGATTTGCCGCATGCATATCGGATTGTATTTCGGCAGTTTTAATCCCATTCATATAGGCCACCTGATTGTGGCAAACCATGTAGTGAATCATACTGAGGTAGACAAGATATGGTTTGTTGTTTCGCCTCACAACCCATTGAAGGATTCCCATTCTTTGCTGAACGAATATGACCGCCTTCACCTGGTGAACCTGGCCATAGAAGATAATAACAAATTCAGGGGAAGCAACGTTGAATTTAGTCTGCCTAAACCATCCTATACCATTGATACCCTTACCTACCTTACAGAGAAGTTTCCGCTGGAACGGTTTTCCGTGATCCTGGGCGCCGATAGCTTTCAGAACATACACCGGTGGAAAAATTTTGAGCTACTGTTAGCCCGCTATTCATTTGTGGTATACAACAGGCAGGGTTTTGAAATAGAAGACACCTATGGCGCTAACGTTACCATCCTGGACGCACCGCTGTTACAGATATCTTCTACCTATATCAGGAAGCTGATAAAGGAGAAGAAATCAATAAAATACATTGTACCGGAACTGGTAGAAGAGTATATCATAGCCAACAGGTATTATCTTAAATAAGAGGCTTGCAGGGACTTAAACCAATTTAGCAATGTCATTCATTAACTTTGGGAAGTCCGAAGGACTTGAATGTGAATAGCCACCAGTGAAACTGGCGGAAAATAGACGTAAACACCAACCCCGAAGGCGGTTGAATGTGGGCTGGGAAATACCACAATCGCTTTTGTTAAAGACTATATGCCATTTTATGATAGATTTATGAGGTCGAATGACAAATATCAGTCTATTTAATAATTGAATTTAGTTACCTTTGGCATGAATTTTTTAGAGGTTTGTTAAATCATTGTTCTTAAAATTTTAAAACTATATTGTATGGCTAAGATCGGGAATACCATTGCTACTTTATTAGTAGGCGCAGCAGTAGGGGTTGCTGTAGGCTATGTACTGGCAACAGATAAGGAAACCCGCCAGGAAGACCTTGAAAAGCTTAAAAAAGGCTTGAATAACCTAAAAGGAAAGTTCTCTAAAAAAGGCGCAGACCTGGAAGAAGAAATTTACAATTCATAAAAACAGATGAGCGTATTCAGCGATTTAAAAAATAAGATAACAGGTTACATTGATGTTTATGTAAAATTGGCTAAGATCAGTTTTATTGAAGGAACAGCCAATGTGGTCAGTTATTTTATTTTTGCCATGATTGGTTTGTTCCTGATTTTTTGTGTAATTCTTTTCCTCGGGTTCGGACTTACGGAGGCATTTGTTTCGATGGGCCTTTCTCATGTCGCATCTTATTTCATAACATTGGGTGTTTATATACTTATCATTTTTGTCGTTTTTGCTTTAAGGAAACCTATCATGAGGTTTTTTGCTGGCGAAGTAATTAAAGTTATTACGGAGATTGAGGTTGGTAATCATGAGGATGAAGAATAATTCTTCGTTCAGTTACAGATATGAAAATTTATCCAAAAAAATTAAAGGGTATTAAAGATCTTCAAAAGGAAAAAAAAATCCTTTTAAAGCGTCAGCGGGAATTGGATGAAGAAGGCTTTTTTTCACTTCAGGGGCTTACCGGCAAACCGAAGGAAGGAGGAAAAGACGAAACATCCGGTGATGATAATTCATTACTCGGTTTTTTGCCGGTATCTAACCCTTTGGTAGCTACAGTTTTGAAAATAGTACAACAGCGTTTTTTCAGGAGCGGGCCTGAAAAAAAGACCCGGTACCATGAAAGTGGCGAATCAGAAAAGCCAAAGCATGGTATTCCTTACAGACTTGCAAAAGAGTTTATTGGCGGTTACCTGAAATGGAAAGCAATAGAGTTTTCTATTAAGGGCATCAGGTATATTATTAAGACCAGGAGAGAAAAAAACAAGGAGCACAATTATTAATAATCGTGCCATTTTCCCAGGTACAAATTTTCGCAATCCATCAATCCTGCAACTGAGTTCCTAAATAATTTCATGGAGTGCAAGTATGGGTATTGCGCTATGGTGCGCAATGGCCTTTGTATGACTTTTGTGAAATAATCCTTCGAAAAATGAATGTTTACGTGGCAGCAATACCAGCCAGTCAATATTGTTTGTTTCATTAAAATGCTGAATTGCCAGGTCTGTATTTTCAGCATCACTTACGAAATGAAACCCGGGGTTCAATTCCGCTAATTGTTTTTTCACATCCTCGTCAATTCCGCTGCCGGTGGTGTCTTTGGGATTTGCAGTTTTTATAGTCAGTACATGCAATTCTGATTTGAACAGGGTAGCCAGTTCTTTTAATTGCCTTAATGCGGTATCGGTTCCCTTATGCTTGTTATCGAAAGCAAAACAAATCTTCTGAACAGGTTTATAGGAACAATGCGGCGGAATGGCCAGCACCGGATATTCCATTTTTTTGAAAATAGTCATCAGGTTACTATCCGGCCATGTTGCAGTTTCGGAGGGGCCTATGTTGCCAACAACTATCAGCAATGGTGAAGTATTTTCACCGGTATATTCTTCAATTGAATCAACAGTATCGCCATAAATTACTTTCCCGTTAATTGCCAATGCCGGATATGCCTGTTTCATATTGGCTACCAGTTGGTTCATTTGATCTTCCGCGTCATTTTGGGCATCAGTAATCAGGGAACCGGGCATTGGAATATCACTAAACATTACCGGAATAATAAAGGAATGAATAATGATAACCTGTGCGTTTTGTTCAATAGCTAACCTGCACGCGTAATTGACTGCATTTTCCGCTACCTCTGAAAAATCAGTTGCTGTTATGATAAATGACATAAAATTATTTTTTAGGAAAGTAGCATAAATATACAATCAAAGATCGGCAATATTTAAACCGGACAAAGAAAATGTGCATGAATAAGGCTATGAAATTTTGAGTAGCTCAGTAATAATAAAGAGGCTGTTGGAGATTATTTTTGCTCTTTTTTCGCAAAAGGTTTAATGGCTTTACGGAATACACAACCAAAGGTGTTCAGTAAAATATTGATATCGAGCCATATACTGCGATTCTTCATGTAGTAAATATCCCACTGGATACGTTTACGCAGTTCACGTTCACCACTGATCTCGCCAACATAATCCTTTATTTGCGCCATACCGGTCATTCCCGGCAGTACTTCAAGCCGCAGATTGTAATAAGGAATACATTCTGAATAATAACGGGTGTGGAAAAGCATGTGTGGCCTTGGCCCGACAACGCTCATGTCGCCTAAAATAACATTGAAGAATTGTGGTGTTTCATCAATATGTGTAAGTCTCAGAAACTTCCCTATCCTGGTGATACGCTTATCATTAATTGATACTTGTTTGATATCAGCATCATCATTGATAAACATAGTGCGGAATTTAAAACAGTTAAATTCGATACCCATGTAGCCAGTGCGCCTTTGAATAAAAAATACCGGTCCTTTGGAAGTTAATTTTATCAATAAAGCAATAACTGGCGTCAGCCAGGACATCACTGCAAGAATGAAAATAGCGGAAATGGTAAAATCCATTATCCGTTTAATTGTATAATAATAAGATGCAGGCTGATGATCGAGATACTGCTGGTTCATCTCATGAAACATATAGCGAATGCTCGCCATGTCAGTCTGAGGAATGATCTGGCTTTGTCGTCTTTCCAGCGGTAATTCAAAGGTGACCTCTTGTTTCATTTATTAAGTTGGAATTCAATTATAAACAGCAAAAATCGTGCTAAACTTTCGCTATTGAAAATAGTAAAGGAAATGTTTTGTTAATGTTCGCTGTTATTTTGTAAAAGTATAATGTTAGTGACAAAAATACAAATTAATTTAAAAGTATAAATTCCTGGTGTTATAATTAGGGAAATAAATTATAATTGATGGTTACTATTCGCATGTGAGATTTATGTTCAACACCAAACCTTGTGCTATTTGTTTAAATTCCAGATAAGATGTTCCAGTTCCATGCGGCTAGTAATAATATTGGCCCTGTATTGATAAATCAAATCCCATTTGTTCAGTTCAGGATTCCATTTCTCAGGGAAACTGCTCCATAAGATTTTTTTATCCATCGTAACGATAAATATTTCACCATATACATTTCCCATTGAAACAAACATGGAATGATCAGGTAATTCAACTACGTTACCACCAGATGAGAAACGATATTGAATTTGTTTGCCTGCGTCTTCCGGTCTTATTTTACTTTTATATTCCCAGATTTTTTTTAAGCCTTCTTTTTCAGCAACCGGTTCCCGGAAAATTTCAATTTTAGGAAGGTATTCAGAATGACAAAAATTATTGTCAAATAAGTATAAATTACCTTCCCGCGAGATATTGCAACTATGTTGACCGCAATACAATCCATTCCCCTTTTCTGGAATACCAGGTTTATAAGTCTCACCATAACTATTCAAGATGGTTCCTTCAGGATATTTCACTTTTACTATCCGGCTGATATCTCTGAAACTTACATAAAGTGCATTGGTTTTTTCATCAAAATAAAATGCGTTTTCATGCACATCAATTCCATGTTTTCCTTCCGGCCTTTTATAGTTGAGAACATCGGAAGTTTGAAAATAAGCTGAAGATTTCCACGACCATACTACGTTTCCTTTCCCGTCGTATTCTATTACAGTTCCGAAGGGCATCATGGCGTAAACATCATTATTGTTATTCACCCCGTTCTCACCCACGTTCCACCGGGCAGATTCAGTTCCTAAAACCATATAATGGCCATTGGTAAGCCGTGAAAGCTGATGATGAAAATGTTCAACGCTGTCTCCGCTCACCTTGCCGTTATGTGGGTCTTTCCATAAAATCTCTCCGTTATAGTTTATTTCATAGGCATGGTTATTGAGTATGAAGGTGATAGTGCCTTGCGGTGATAATTTTAAATCTGCAGGTGTGGCATTTGATCCTTCTATTTCTGGAAGATACCATACCGGATTACCGTTCATATCATACAGCGCCTTATTGCCATCTAAAAATACATAAGCATCTTCGTATTTGTCTGCATTTTTTGCGATTCGCAAACGGGTAATATGTGTATCTGCTTCAGGGATAATACCTGTGCTGAAGTGGTGCAGCCTGCTGTTATTTTCTGTGTTATTTTTATTGACTACCCGCCATGTATATTCCATACCGAAAGAAGGAACCTCCGCTACTAATTTATTTGTTTCGCAATCAAGTGATTTAATAATATTTTTTGCAAAAGAATCTTCAGTATTATGCATGCCACTGGCTAATTCTATTTTGTATTTGCTGATTTTATTTTCTGCTGGAAATGAAAAACCTATTAACCTGTAATTGAGTTTACTACCTTCTTTAGGAAATAATTGCGCTTTGAGCTGAAAAGTGAATAATAAGAATAAAAATAGTGCACTAACAAT
The DNA here is from genome assembly GCA_903839875.1 of uncultured Bacteroidota bacterium. Taxonomy (GTDB): domain Bacteria; phylum Bacteroidota; class Bacteroidia; order Chitinophagales; family Chitinophagaceae; genus Nemorincola. The sequence continues at coordinate 202 of CAIMDZ010000090.1, read as the reverse complement.
TTTATTTTGCATCGTATATATAGATTTAGTATTTAAAATTTATGTAAAAATAAGTAACTATTCAGAAGAATAATAAACATTGAAAATGGTTATAAGAATGATAAATACGATCAAAAATAGTTCTTTTGTTTTCCATTACTAAATAAACAAAAGACAAAATTATCTTTTTATTTTTTCATATTAGTTATTAAAAAATCAGGAT
>CAIMDZ010000089.1 GCA_903839875.1 uncultured Bacteroidota bacterium | reverse complement strand
TCCACTTTTCTTAAATCGTTAAGTAAATCCTAATCAGGAACATTACGATTGTTTGCTTTATTTCAAATTTCATTTTCAGAGGTTTTTTCAAAAAATCAGGTTAACAATAACACCAAAAATTTGTAAATTTGGTTACAATATAAGTATATGTCACAGGTTATTGATAAAAAATTGTACGAGGCACTTGAGAAGCTAAACGACACGCAAAAAAAAGAAGTGCTTGTTTTTGTAGGTGGTATTTTGGAAGAAAAAAAATACGATAAATGGGAAGATGAAAGTTTCGTGTCCGAAATGGAAAGCAGATATAATTATTATAAAAAAGGTGGTAAAATGGTGACAGCAGATGAGGCTGATAAAAGAATAAAAAACTTATTGGCAAAAAAGAAAAAATAAATGATTTATTGTTTCATTTATGAGCCGCGGGCAATTCAGGAATATGAAGAGGCAATTCTGTGGTACGTGGAAAGAAGTGAACTGGCAAGCATGAATTTTATAGCATCTGTTAATGAGAAGCTGAAAGAAATATGTACAAACCCGACCCGATACCGGAATACTAAAAAATATCTCCGGGAAACATTTCTAAAAAAGTATCCTTATTCAATCATTTATTTTATTGACGAAGAAGTTAAGACAATAGTAATAACATCCCTCTTTCATAGCAGCCGGAACCCAAGATTAAAATATAGTAGGGAATAGTTAGCTGGTGATTTTATCATTCAAATTCCCACCCTATATCCTTTCGGTAATACCGCCCTTCATATTCAATAAGACGCGCATTTTCATAAGACTTCGCCAGCGCATCTTTTAGATTTGGCGCAGAGGATGTGACAGCAATTACCCGTCCGCCATTGGTTACGACTTTACCATCTTTGGTAGCGGTGCCTGCATGAAAGAGCTTACTGCCATTCACCTTTTCAAAGCCGCTCATCTCCCTGCCTTTCGGATAATTTCCGGGATAACCTTCTGAAACCAGCATTACGGCAGCGGTTGCTTTGCGGCTATGTTTTACAATAACATCATTCAGTTTGCCTTCATTCATTTTCAATATTAGCTCGACCAGGTCGTTTTCCAGTCTGGGCATTACTACTTCCGTTTCGGGGTCGCCCATGCGGCAATTATATTCAATAACAAATGGCTCGCCATTTACTTTTATCAGGCCGAAAAAAATAAAGCCCTGGTATATAATTCCTTCATCCTTTAGTCCGTTAACAGTAGGTAAAATAATGCGCTCAGTTACTTTAAGCATAAATTCATCATCGGCAAAAGGCACCGGGGATATTGCACCCATTCCTCCGGTATTAGGCCCTTTGTCACCCTCCCCTATTCTTTTATAATCTTTCGCTTCAGGCAATAAAACATAGTTAACCCCATCTGTGAGGATAAATACAGACAGCTCAATTCCTTCCAGGAATTGTTCTATGACCACCTTCTTACTTGATTCACCGAATTGTTTATCCATTACCATTGCGCGGAATGCTTTAACAGCCTCGATAGTATCCTGGGCAATTACCACTCCTTTCCCGGCAGCAAGGCCATCTGCTTTGATGACGATAGGTGGAGTGCTTCGTTTAATGTATGCTACCCCCTGTTCAAAACTTTCAGCAGTAAATTCTTTATAAGCAGCAGTAGGTATATTATTCCGCTCCATAAATTTTTTGCTGAAAGCCTTACTTCCTTCCAGTTGAGCGCCTGCTTTGGATGGGCCTGCAATAATAATGTTTTTTAATTTTGGGTCATTTTTAAAATGATCATAAATGCCCGCCACCAGGGGATCCTCAGGACCAGGGATCAGAATATCAATTTTATACTCAAGGCATGCTTTGCCTATTTCCTCAAAATCGTTATAAGATATAGGCAGATTCACTCCGTACTCTGCTGTTCCTGCGTTACCGGGAGCAATAAAAAAAGTGCCGCAAAGATGGCTTTGGCTTAATTTCCAGGCAATTGCACATTCCCTGCCACCGGACCCGAGAAGAAGAATATTTTTCATTATTAAATTTGAATTTATTTCAGCAACAAAATCTTAGGAACAATATTATTTGCAAAGAAAACAAAAATCAAAATGCTTTTTTGTTCAATTTTTTATCTATTTTCAAACTTTCAAAAAAATATGAATTAACAATTTTAAAGGAGATTTATGTCTGAACAAGCACCAAAAGGGCACCCCAAAGGACTTTATTTATTATTCTTTACTGAAATGTGGGAACGCTTCAGTTATTACGGAATGCGGGCAATTCTAATTTTATTCCTTACCAAACAGTTGCTTTTCGACAAAGCATTTGCAGCAGATGGTATATATGGAAGCTTTACCGGGCTTGTGTACCTTACCCCAATCATTGGTGGATATATTGCAGATCGTTATTGGGGAAACCGTAAATCAATTTTTGTTGGTGGCATACTAATGGCAATGGGTCAATTCCTGCTTTTTTTCAGCGGTTCGATTGATGACAACCTGGCTACTGCGAAATTATTATTGTATATTGGATTAGGTCTGTTGATACTTGGCAATGGTTTTTTCAAACCAAATATCTCTACCATGGTAGGCCAGTTATATCCTGCAAATGATGCACGGCTTGACGGCGCTTATACTATATTTTATATGGGTATAAACCTTGGAGCATTCATATCACCACTTATCTGCGGTTATTTGGGTGAAAACGTTGATTTCAAATGGGGATTTTTCGCAGCTGGTTGTGGCATGCTGGTAAGTACAATTTCGTTTGAATTTCTTAAAAGCAAATTCCTTGTCTCACCCACCGGTGAACAGATCGGGAAGAAGCCGAATAAATCTGCGGAAACAGCAGAATCGAAAGAGGCTGCAAAATTCTCTTCAACCCAATATGGTATTTTACTAGGTGGTGGAGCTGCTTTATTTTTAATATTCTTTAAACTTGTCGGCTTTGACATGTTCGGGTCGCTGATCTTTTCATTGGCTATCGCAATACCAGCCTCTATCATTACAGACAGTTCATTGTCAATGGAGGAAAGATCAAGAATATGGGTAATTTTCATTTCGGCGTTTTTCGTTATATTCTTCTGGAGCGCTTTCGAACAAGCAGGCGCGTCACTTACGTTTTTTGCAGATGAACAAACCAACCGCAGCATGTTTGGCTGGACCATGCCGGCAAGTTGGTTCAACAGTTTTAATGCTATCTTCATTGTGATTTTCGCACCCATATTTTCCTTCCTTTGGCTGAAGCTGAATAAGATGAAGGCTGAACCATCAGCACCACGCAAGCAGGCATGGGGGCTATTGTTACTTGCACTTGGATATCTGTGGATAGCAGTAGGTGTAAAAGGTGTTGCGCCGGGGGTTAAAGTAAGCATGATCTTGTTAACGGGACTATACCTGATACATACCTGGGGCGAGTTGTGCCTTTCGCCAATAGGACTATCAATGGTGAATAAACTGGCTCCTGTACGTTTTGCATCATTACTGATGGGTGTGTGGTTCCTCGCAAATGCAACTGCAAATAAATTTGCAGGTATCCTTGGCGGTTTATACCCTGATGAACAAACGAAAGAAATGGTTTATACTGTTGCCAACAGTAACATTCACCTGGATCCTAATTCAGCTATTAGCTGGGAAAATCTGACGATTTCCAGAAATGCACCTCAACAAATGAATAACTGGGTGCCAGGAGATACGGTAAGGAAATCTGATAAGTCTGAAAAAGCCGATAGTCTCACTGGCCTTAACATAGCTGCAGGCGCAGCTTATGCTGTTATCACAGACTCTTATAAAGTGAAGCGTACTTATCCTGACCCGCTCAAGCCTGTGGAATTGAAAAAATTAGCGAAACATGGAGAAAACGAACCTAAATTCATAGGCTTTCTGATGGCGGATAAAAAGCATTTCGGTGTTCTCAGGCAAGGCAAGACAACAAGCAATTTTGAAATATGGGACCTTAATCCGAAATATAAAAAATTCGTTGGTTATGAGATCACAGGACTCTATGACTTCTTCATGATATTCGTATTCATGGCAGGTTTTGCCTCTCTTATATTGTTTGGTCTTTCTGGTATTATGAAGAAGATGATGAAGGGAGTGAGATAAATTGTCTTTACCTGAACAAAATTCAAAAAGCAGGGGTTTCCCTGCTTTTTTTATGGATGAATAAAAGGGTGAATAAAAAATAAAGATTATTTTGGCACCTAAAGACCCCGAAAAAAATAAAATATTATTGCATGGCAACGATACAAGAATCGAAAACCGTTACTTTAGAACAGATACAGGATTTTAAAGGAAAGTATCCAAAGCAGCTATGGTACCTGTTTCTTTCAGAAATGTGGGAACGGTTTGCATTTTATGGGATGCGCGGCATGCTGACCATTTTCATGGTGGAGCACCTCTTTGAAAATGGCAAACTGATGACAGAAAAAAATGCCAACCTGAAATATGGGGCTATACAGGCATTTATATATACCATGGCATTTGTAGGCGGCCTGTTTGCTGATAAAATTCTTGGATTCCGGAAGTCTATTTTCTGGGGTGGCATATTGATGATAATCGGAAGTTTTACCCTGGCGTTTTCTCCGGAACATTTATATTACATCGGGATCAGCTTTACCATAGTAGGGACTGGCTTTTTTAAACCCAATATATCTACTATGGTCGGCACGCTCTATAAAGCCGATGACCCAAGAAGAGATGCCGGTTTTGGGTTGTTTTATTCTGGAATCAATATAGGGGCACTTCTGGGAGGATACCTATGCATTTATACCGCAAACCATTATTCATGGAACGCTGCGTTTTCATTAGCCGGTATTGGAATGGTACTTGGGTTAGGTATTTTCATTTTTACCAAGAGAACTTTAGGACCTATAGGTTTGTCTCCATTAATCAATAAAGTATCTGCAGGAAGGAACCTGTTATACGATATACTCTTTTATGCAGGTTCACTCTTAGTCATCCCGTTCATCCTGCTGTTAGTGTCTAATACCGACTATACAGATATGTTCATGTACATAGTAGGCCCGCTTGCCTTTCTGTATATTATTTATGAAACCGTCCAATACAAAAGTATAGACTCTCAAAAAAGATATGCGATTTTAAATGCGGTTTTGCTGCCTGTTCTCACCGTCATTACAATAGTAATATGCCTTCCTGCGGCGAATTTCACTTTCTGCATGAATAAAATCGGGTTAGGAAATGTAGCGTGGCTTGCAACCTATAAACATATTGACATTATTACGTACTCGTTACTAGGGGTTACTATTTTCTATGCCAGTTGGTGCGTTTTTAAATATTTCAACAGTGTACAACAGAAAATAGTAGCTGCACTTGTGTTTATTATTTTCTCTATATTCTTCTGGGCATTTTTTGAGCAGGCGGGCGGCTCGCTCAGTTTATTTGCCAGGTATAACCTAAACCATAAAGTCCTTGGAATAACCATTGACCCAAATGAAATAAATAACTCGGCAAATTCCGCGTTTGTGATCCTGTTCAGCCCGCTTTTCGGTTTACTGTGGCTTTGGATGAGCAAGAAGAAAATTGAACCAAATACCCTGATCAAATTTGGATTGGGATTTTTGTTTGTATCACTTTCTTTTTACGTTTTTTATTATACCCGTTTCTTTGACGATGGCAAAGGGTTTACCTCTCTGAATGTTTTCACTCTTGCCTACCTGGTTGTTACCATCGGTGAATTGTGTCTTTCACCAATCGGGCTCTCATTAATGACCAAGCTTGCCCCACAAAGGCTGCATGGTATGATGATGGGTATGTGGTTCCTTGCAAGCGCATACGGCCAATATGCAGCAGGTATTCTTGGAGCCGGCATGACCAACCCAAATGAGCACGCTACATTATCTGAGAAACTGATCTCTTATACCGAAGGTTACAAACAGCTGGCTATATATGCCTTGATAGCCGGTGTTGTTTTGATTGTCATTTCCCCTGTTATCAGGAAATGGATGCATGATGTACATTAGGGAAATATGACAATTATCAAGCCGCATGAAATTACTTTTAACTACTTACACAATATAAAGACACCTGATGAAAGACCACTCGCATAATGAAGAACATTTCAATAGCTCTGAAATGGTTACGGATATTGTAATAGGCATGAGCGATGGTCTTACTGTTCCATTTGCATTGGCAGCAGGATTAAGCGGAGCTGTGGACAGTACGCATATTGTTGTGATTGCCGGGCTTGCCGAAATAGCCGCCGGCTCAATTGCCATGGGACTTGGGGGTTACCTTGCAGGTAAAACAGAACAAGATCATTATAGCTCGGAACAAAAAAGAGAAGAATGGGAAGTAGACCACCTGCCGGAGAAAGAGAAAGAAGAAGTGCGGGTAATATTCGAGCAAATGGGCATGACACCGGATACTCAAAAGCTGATTGTAGATGAAATGGCCAAAGACAAAGCAAAATGGGTGGACTTTATGATGCGTTATGAACTTGGACTTGAAAAACCAGACCCCAAACGTGCCAGGAACAGTGCGCTCAATATCGGCATATCCTACATCGTTGGCGGAATGGTGCCTTTAACTCCTTATTTTTTTGTTGCAAAGCCTATTGATGGTTTAAAATTGTCGGCGCTTATCACGGTGGTATGCCTGTTTATTTTCGGTTTCTTTAAAGCAAAAGCTACCGGACAGCATCCATGGGCAGGCGCCTTCAGGGTTATGCTGATAGGCTCTGTGGCAGCCGCTGCGGCATTCTTTATTGCCAGATTATTTAATCATTAAGGGCATATCCAGACTCCTGAATTCTTTTCCCAAAACGCTCAATTGCTAAATATTTCCAAAAAGTATTTGATTATTGAAACTAATGTATTTACTTTGTACTTCAAAGTGCTTTTTATGCAGGACGACAACCGGGAATCCACCCTTGAAAAACTGGAGGAAATTCGCAACATTATGGACCGTTCCGCCCGTTTTATATCTTTGAGTGGATGGTCGGGTATCTGGGCCGGGTTCACTGCCCTTGCAGGTGCAGTTATCGCCTGGATATGGATACACCAGCCTGAATACAAGTATACAGGCGTATCGAATGAAGGCTCGGCAAATTACTTCGACACCTATACCATAAAGTTCATCACGCTGGGTTTAGCCGTCTTCACTGTTGCGCTCGTTGGCGGAACTTATTTCACTTACCGAAAAGCACATCGCCTGGGGCATAAACTGTGGAATAATGCGTCGCGGCAGATGATTGTGCAACTATTCTTCCCGCTCTTTGCCGGGGGCATCTTTTGCATGATCTTCATCTATTATGGATTTGGCATGTTTGTAGCGCCTGCGTGCCTTACCTTTTACGGTCTATCGCTGATAAGCGCCAGCAGGCACACGTTGTCAGATATCCGGTACCTGGGCATGTTCGATGTGATGCTCGGCTGCACCAATTTATTTTTCCCCGGCTTCGGACTTTATTTTTGGGCTATAGGATTTGGTGTGCTTCATATACTTTATGGCGCCATCATGTGGAATAAATACGATAAATAGCGGAGATGCGAAACCCGATAGAACAATTAAATAAAGTTTTTGACAGCCGTATACGAATTGGTATCATGAGCGCGTTAATGGTAAATGAGGATGTAAACTTTAATGATCTGAAAGCATTAATTGATGTAACAGACGGTAACCTGGCTACACACATTAAAACACTGGAAGAAAACAACTACATAAAGGTGATGAAAGGATTTATAGGACGTAAGACGAATACTACCTATAGTATAACTACGGCAGGCGAAAAGGCATTCAGGGCACATTTAGATGCGCTGGAAAAAATAATAAAAGGATTGAGTTGATTTTTTTTGTCGTATTTACTTTGAATTTAAAAGTACTTTTAGAAATTAATGGTAAAAAATAAATGGGTGCGATGAAACAGCAAGAATATTCCAGAACCTGGGAACTTACCGGCGTCACGTGCAAGATAGCAAATGCGGTGTGCTGGTTATCGGTAATCGTCGGGGTAATTTTCATAGTACTGGTTATAACTATAGCTGACATCCTCTTCTTTTTACTGTCTTATGGGCTACAGGCGGAACAATAGGTGACTGGGGAAACTGCGACTAAATCAATTTAATTCAAACCATAAAAAACAAAATAAAATGAATAACAATCAAACACCCTCCTTCTGGGAGCGCAACAGGATCCTGATCAAAGGTTTATTGATAGGCTTCCTTATTCTTATTATGTTAATACCCGCAGCATTTGTAAATAGCCTGGTCATTGAGCGGGAAGGCCGCCAGGAAGAAGTGGTAAATGAAGTTAGCAGTAAGTGGGCTGAAAGGCAAACTATAACTGGGCCGGTTCTGATGCTTCCTTATAAAACCGTAGAGAAAACAACAGATGGAAAACTGGTAGAAAAAGTCAGTATGGTTTACCTGCTGCCTGACGAGTTGCACATTAATGGCACCATGGAGCCGAAAGAGAAAAAGCGCAGCCTGTATAGTGTTTTGCTGTTCCGGTCAGATGTGAAGATTAGCGGGAAATTTAATGCAGCCCCATTACAGTCGCTGCAAATACCTGCTGAGTCGGTGAATTGGCAGGATGCAAGGCTGGCAATGAATGTAAGCGACGTGCGCGGCATAGAAGACCAGGTGCAACTGGAATGGAACGGCAACAAACAATTCCTTGATGCCGGAGTTCCGGACAATAAATTATTAAAGGAAGGGCTCAGCTCACCGGTGGCAATGAATGCACAGACACAGTCAACATTCTCCATTAACATCAGCCTGCGCGGGTCGGGCCATTTATACTTTACACCTGTTGGCAAAACTACAGAAATGGACCTGTCAGCCAACTGGAAAGACCCTGCATTTGACGGGGCCTACCTGCCAACCACATCAGACATTACAGACAAAAGTTTTAAAGCACACTGGAAGATATTACCCCTCTCCCACACCTACCCCCAATACTGGAAAGACAACTCACAGGACCTGGAGAAAGCTGCATTCGGGGTGCGATTAATACAACCGGTAGATGGCTATTCAAAAACGAACCGTTCTGTAAAATATGCGATATTGTTCATTGCACTTACTTTTACCTTCTTCTTCTTCCTTGAAATATTGCAGAAAAGGCAGGTTCATCCATTGCAGTATATATTAGTAGGTATGGCGCTGACCATATTCTATACACTGCTTCTGTCCATATCGGAATACACAGGCTTTAACTACGCTTACCTCATATCAGCCTCAGCCACCGTTTCATTGATAGGCATGTATGCATGGAGTATGTTTAAAAGCGGTAAAACAGCTATTGGCTTTACCTGCGCCTTGTCAACGTTATACGCCTTTATTTTTGTACTGATCCAGTCTGAGGATTATGCATTGCTGTTCGGCAGTATCGGTCTATTCCTGATTATAGCAATTATTATGTACTACTCACGGAAAATAGACTGGTATGGCGTAACACGCATCACCAACAAAAGTATAACCAATGACCAGCCTCCTCATATTACTTATGAAGAACCGAACCAGTGAGAATAAATAATTTAACATAGTTCCTGCAACTATATGCAGGAACTATGTTATAATTTTAGAACAGTTTTAGTACCAGATTGGGATAATCTAACAATAATTTTATGGAACAAAAAAAGGATCTGACAATCGCATCGCGCAGCAGAAGCTTCGGGGCTGCATTCAGCGGCTTGTGGGAGATGACCAAAGAACCCAATGCTATTTTACACACAATTGCAACAATAGTAGTTATAGTAGCCGGATTAGTGAAACACCTTGACGCATCAAGATGGGTGTTTCTTATTTTAGCTATAGGGTTAGTGTGGATCACCGAAATACTAAACACATCCATTGAGCGTTTATCCAATTATACCTGCGGGAACAAGTACCACCCTGCTATCAAGGTGATCAAAGATCTGGGTGCAGGAGCGGTGCTTGTATCGGCGATCATCAGTTCTGTTATTGGCATTATCGTTTTCTTTTTTAAATAAAAAGCAATGAACTTTCTGAAAACCTACCGGTGGCTGCAGCCCATGTTATTGTTTACCGCCGCCCTTTTACTTGGCCGGATGATCCATTCCAGATCATTCCAGTTCCTGTTTATCCCCTGGAATCTTTTCCTGGCAATGGTGCCATTGTACTTCAGTTACCGGCTGGGAATGGCAAAAAGCAAAATCGCTGGCTGGATATACCTCTGCCTCTGGCTGTTATTCTTTCCTAATTCCATGTATATAGTTACCGATCTCTTTCATCTGAGGGTGCGGCCACATATACCCCAGTGGTACGACCTGCTTATTTTGTTTACGGCTGCGCTCAATGGCCTGATCATGGGTTTTCTGTCACTGCGTGATGTAGAGCAATACATGCTGCCGAGAGTAAGTAAAAAGTACCTTCCAATGATCTTGCTTTTTATATTCTGCCTATGCGGATATGGCATATACCTGGGCAGGTACCTGAGGTGGAACAGCTGGGATATAGTGACTGATCCCGTTTCCCTGTTATGGGATGTGAAGGATGATGTCTTCCACCCGTTCCGCAACATACAATGTTGGATGCTGAGCTCGATCTTCGGGGTATGGTTGTACATTTTGTATATGTATTTTAAAAAGGTAAAAACAACTATTTGATTTGAAATGTGGGCGTTTAGCTGAAATTTTAACTTTTACGATAATTCCAAAAGATTGAAAGCGGGGGGCATTTTATTATATTTGCCCACCCCATACGTAAGAGGCTAATGCGCAGTATTTTCATTAAGGAAATTAACTCATTTTTCAGTTCCATAGTAGGCTATGTGGCTTTGCTTGTGTTCATCGCCGGCTGCGGGCTGTTTATCTGGATATTACCCAATGATTACAACCTGCTCCGTTACGGTTACGCCTCTATGGACCCTTTCTTTTCCTTTGCGCCCTGGCTGTTATACCTGCTCGTACCGGCAGTAACCATGCGTTCACTTTCTGATGAATTCAGAACGGGTACCATTGAATGGCTGAGCACCAAACCGGTTACCGGTCTTGAAATAATATTAGGCAAATACTTTGCCACATTGGCGCTCATCGCATTTGCATTGCTCCCTACCCTTGTGTATGTTTTTACCCTTAGTAACCTTTCACTTCCTGATATCGGGCTTGATACCGGGGCTATAATAGGCTCTTATCTTGGTCTTTTCTTCCTTGCGGCGGCCTTTGCAGCGGTGGGTATCTTCTGCTCTTCGCTCACCTCCAACCAGGTTGTCGGGTTCCTTTTTTCCCTGGTTATGTGCTTCATGTTGTTTAAGGGGCTGGAACAGTTGAGCCAGCTTTCAAGTTTAGTTAAAGGGATGGACTATTACCTGAGTATGGTGGGCATGGAGTTTCATTATACCTCCATAAGCAGGGGCCTGATTGATTCCAGGGATGTTATTTACTTTTTGTCAGTGATAGTATTGTTTATTTCGCTTACACGTTTTTCTTTAAATAACCGGACGAAAGGCGCTTAATTAATGTGAAAATGAGAAAATGTGGAAATTAGAAAATTAGAAAATGAAGTAATTTGAAAATGTGCCGTTCGAGGGAGCATCCCGAAAGAATCGGGACGGGCACGATGACAAAACGAAAAATTTGAAATTGTTTAAAATTGGCTGAAAAACAAAATAAGAACCAAAAACAAAAGCAGGCGATGATCCGGATAGTGATCATGGCAGCAATATTGATTTGCGTCAATATCCTGGCATCTTATTTTCATAAAGGACTGGATCTGACAAAAGAAAAAAGATTTACCCTTACGGAACCTACCGTCAGGCTGCTGAAAAACATTCAGGAAACGGTGGTTGTAGATGTTTACCTGGATGACGACAATTTTCCACCGGACATACAGCGTCTGCGCGAGGCAGTAAGGGAACGCCTGACTTCTTTCAGGGATATTACCGGTAACCGTTTTTCGTTCCGGTTTTCCAATCCATTTAAGAATAAGAGTGACAATGAGAAAAAGCAGATAGCCCGCGATTTACAGCAAAAAGGAATCCAGCCACTGGAACTTCATTCGGGTGACGAGGATGAACGGACACAAAAGATCTTCTTTCCTTATGCACTGGTGCAATACAACAACAGGGAGATGGTGATCATGCTGCTGGAAAGCAAGGCTGGCAGTAACTCCCGGGCTGAAAACACCAGCTATGCCATTTCCCTGCTGGAATATAAATTTGCCAATGCGCTGGATGTAATGGGTAAACCTGACCTGGCACATGTCGCATACATTATCGGCAACGGGGAACCGCTGGGTATAAACACTGTTGATATGCTGAACAGCCTGCAGCGCAGGTATTACGTTGATACAGTGGACCTGGCTCATGTGCCGCAAATATTGAACACTTACGATGCTGCTATAATTATGCAGCCGACTATTGCTTTTACCGAACCGGAGAAACTGAGGATAGACCAGTATCTGATGAAAGGCGGGCACTTGTTGATGGTTGTTAACAACCTCAATGCCGCCTTAGACAGCCTCAGTTCACAGCCACAATTTATGGCTATGGAAAATAACGTGGGGCTCGACGACCTCCTGTATAAGTACGGTGTACGTGTCAACAACAACCTCATTGGCGATAAGCTTTGTCTGAAACTGCCGCGAATGATGAATAATGGTGAGCCGCAACTATTAGACTGGATGTACTTCCCTATGCTCAACCCGACATCCACCCACCCTATTGTTAAGAACATGGGTTTTATCAAGGGAGAATTCACCAACAGTATTGATACCATAAAAACATCGGGCATTACCAAAACTATTCTCCTGCAGACGTCCAAACTCAGCATGAAGGCAGATGCCCCGGTTCGTGTAAGCCTGAGCATGATGAACTATAAACTCGAAGATCAGCTATTTACCAAATCATACCTGCCAGTGGCCGTATTACTTGAAGGTAAATTTACATCGGCCTTCAAAAACAGGCTCGCCCCTGATTTTATGAAATACCTGGCCGACACGCTGAAACAACCATTCAGGGCAGCCTGTGATTCAGATAACAGCATTATCGTTACCTCTGTGGGAGATGTGTTTACCAATCATTACACAACATCCAGCGGCATTCAGCGCATGGGTTATTTCTGGCCTACACGGGAGTTTTTCTCAAACAAGGAATTCTTCCTCAATTGCATGGAATACCTGACCAATCACTCGGGCGTGCTCGAGGCCCGCTCCAAGGACTCGAAACTGCGACTGCTAGATATGAGCCGTGCAAAGGACGAAAAAACAAAATGGCAATTCATAAACGTTGCCATCCCTATCGCTATTGTGCTTGTATTTGCATCCGCCTGGTTCTTCTTCAGGAAACGCCGCTATGAAATAAAATCACCCGCAACTAAACCTGTTTCCGGAAATGCGTAAAACTGTACTTTACCTCGCCATCCTGGCAATACTCGCTGCCAGCATTTACTTGTTCCTGATCAAAGGAAATACTAATACACCCACTATGGGTTTCACTATTAAGGATACCGGATCAATCGGTAAACTTTTCCTGGTGTCCGGCGATGGTGAATCAGTAACCCTGGACCGCACTGATACCGGCTGGATGGTGAATAAAAAGTACCGTGCCCTGCCCAGTACCCTCAATCTGCTGCTCGCCACTCTTGCCCAACAGGAAGCCTTATACCCCGTAACAAAAAGCGCTGCGGATATTGTGATGAAAAACCTTGCAACCGATGGCATAAAAATTGAGATATATGACCGCAAGGGTAAAAAAATGAGTGTTTTCCATGTAGGTGGTATTGCGGTAAATAACACAGGTACCAATATGCTCATGGATGGCTCCTCTACGCCATATGTTGTGCACGTTATCAATTTCAACGGGTATCTCACCTCCCGGTATACCGTATTCCTTAAAGACTGGCGCGACAGAACGGTTTTCAATATACCCTATGAAGAAATACAAAGTGTTGCCATAGATTATGCCGGTAATCCCGTAAACTCGTTTGAAATAATTAAGGATAAGGACAGTGTAACAATAAAAGCAGACCCAAGCCTTGCCCATGGCCTGGACGGATTTAATGCACGCCGTGCCAGGGTTTTCCTGAAGTACTTTGCAAATGTAAACTGCGAAGGTTTTATCAATGGTATTGCAGATAATGATACAACCATTGCTACCGCTCCCAAACAATCAACCATTGACGTAAAAGGTATTCACGGGCAGCACCAGCGTATTGATATATACTGGATGGCACTGAACCGCCGGAGTAAGAACAGGGTTGTAGCCAACTCAGACGTACCCGATGATTATGACGCTGACCGCCTCTATGCAGTTATTAATAATCACCAGGATACAGTAGTAATCCAGCAGTTTGCCTTCCGTAACATCTTCCACAAAGCTTTCGAATTCTACCAGAAAGACGGAACAGGAAGGGTAACTGAACCGCCAGGCAAGAATGTGATGATGCATAAGAATCAGTAGTCTGTTCTTTGTTGGAATTTGATCCCGATAGCTATCGGGAGGAATTAGGAATTTGGATTGTAGTGTCCCCTGCCCCAAAATAAAATCACCAAATTATCCGAAACAACGAAAACTATTGTGCTCCCGGCATGGTATCTGCTTTTGCGAGAAGACTTACCAGGGAATACAAATATGTTTATGTACTATTCATAACTGTAGCTATTTTGTAAAAAATTCTGGAGTAAAAAATCGTGTGCTGGTTTATGATAAAGTATTGAATTTAAAGTAATTGTATTACCTACAATTTCCGGTTTCTTTCCGGTTTGTTCCGAAAGCGGAAGAGCAGTCGGAAGTTAGGTTACGTATTATAAATATATACTGCCCATTATAACCTGTCTTGCGCGAGCAGGGCAGACACCTACCTATGCGGCAGGCAGGCATGGGTCTGCCCTACATAGCGATCTATTTTTTTACATGTGTTTTTCAAAAAGGTTACCTGTCAATTCGCCCGGAGAGACATTTTTTCAGAAAATTTTCAGATGTCCCCCGCGGGCCTCTGGTAGCAAAGCTTTGTACGTATGCCATGGACCCGCCAGTGTTCAGGTAGCTGACGCCCGGTGTTGAAAGTGCCCTCAACGTGCGAAACATCAGCTACAGTACCCTGACCTGCTTTGCCTGCCTACCGGCAGGCAAGTTCCCACCGGGTCCCGCAGAAACACGCCTTCGCTGTGGCTATGGCAGTTGAAAAAAAGCATGCCCGGCCGAGACTTAGCCCCAATGAAAAAGTAAAAATTTTAGCGACTGACCGGTGTTTTTACTTTTCTGAATCTAACCAATTGACTATCAATTACATCACTCCAATCAAAATGTAAAAAGGTAATAATTTACTTCCATAAAAGGTAAAAAAAAGGTAAAATAAAGCAAATAGTTAATGGGTTGCCTCGTCCTGAAATCTGTTTGCCTCATCCTGAAATCTGTTTACACGTTGGTTAGATAATCCTGATTTTTGTTTACTGCTCCCGATAGCTATACTGCACAATCGGGTGGATATAGCTCGCCGAGCATTTTATCTGCAACAAAATGGCAGACAGAGCACACAACTACCCACAAGTAAGGCCGCAATTAGTATGCCATACCTCTGATGATTTACCAACATTTTTTGCGGGAAAGCGGGGTTAAATTATTGATTGACTTAGGGTTGTGGGGGATGTAAAATTGTGGGTATCTTTTTTAGGGTGAAATGAAAATGAAAGAGCCCCAATACCCGCCATATCTTTTTCGCAAACTTTAGACTTTCTACCTTTAGCCTTTACACTAAAAAATTATTAATCATCCGGATTTTGATTATGTTTATGTTTTAATCTGTTGTATATTTTCGGGCAAAAATATTTTCTCTGTTCTGCTAAGGATCAACAGAGCTAATAAAAATATGAGTTAAAAATGAAACAATATAAAATAGGAATAATTGTACTTATACTTTCAATAAGCTGTGGCAACTTATACGCCCAAAAAGAGGGGAAGCCATACATTGATTCATTGCTTGAAGAGGTACAGGACATGCCCAGAAGTAACAATGCCAAGGCATCATTATATATAAATATAGGCATGGCCTATAATTACGAAAAGGACTATGCCAAAGCAAAAGAATACTTTACAAAAGCATCTGATGTATATAAGCAACTGGGAAATAAAAATGGGATAGAACATATGTCATTAATGAACCAGCAAATGGATTTGAACATTACGGATAATGCTGCAAGAAAAGATAATGAAAGGTATATTTTTATTATAGGCGTAATTACCGTTGTCGGCGTTACAGCAATGATAGTGGTTATTATTATTATGATAAGGGTAAACAAAAAACGGAATGCCATTTATACCCAACTCAAAGAGGAGAAAAAGAAATCAGAAGACCTGCTGTATAATGTGCTGCCGGTAAAAATAGCAGGCGAATTAAAGCATAAGGGTATGACGTTTGCACAACAGTTTGACGAGGTAACCGTTATCTTCACTGACTTTGTGAGTTTCACCTCTGTAGCGGAAAAATTTTCGCCTACCCAGCTTGTGGGTGAATTGCATGCCTGCTTTAAAGCTTTTGACGAAATACTGGACAAGTACAATATCGAAAAAATTAAAACAGTGGGCGATGCATACCTTGCTGTATCCGGATTACCAACCAAAAATAGAAACCATGCGACAGATGCAGTTGCTTTTGCAATGCATTTACGCGATTTTATGCTGCGCCGGAAATTGATGCTTGGCGATGCCACTTTCCAAATGAGGATAGGCATACATACTGGCAGTGTAATAGCCGGTATAGTGGGGACGAGGAAATTTGCGTACGATATATGGGGCGATACAGTAAATACAGCTGCGCGCATGGAGCAAAACGGTGAGCCGGGCAAAGTGAATATTTCACAAACCACCTACGAACTGATAAAAGATAAATTCAACTGCGAATACAGAGGTGAAGTAGCCGCAAAGAAAAAAGGGGTGCTGAAAATGTATTTTGCAGAAGCATGAGGAACAAAGTATACCGCAAACAGGATAAATTTGTGTATTGGTCAATTAGTGCTTTGCGAGCTTAAAAACGCAACAGGAGTACCGTAAAATGAAATAAAAATTGCGACTTTGCGTGAAACTCTTTTGCACAGTTCTATGCTGCGTGAAGTATAGCTGTGGAAATGAGACCACTGCTAAATTTCAGGCACATATCATCACTGTATAAAAACGAACTAGATGGAATTCGAAAAGGTTAAAAAGTTTATCTTAACGAAGCTTAAAAAAGAGTTGCCAAAAAACCTGACTTATCATGGGCCTCACCATATTAAGGATGTTTTCAGCTCAGCTAAACTACTGGCGAAGATGGAAAAGGTGAACGGAGAAGACCTGACCCTGTTATTGACAGCGGTATTGTTTCACGATTCAGGATTCCTCTGGCAGCAATATAAACATGAGGAGGTATCGTGCGAAATAGCAAGTGAATATTTGCCCGCTTATGGATATAATCCGGAACAGATAAAAAAGATATGCGGTATGATCATGGCTACCAGGATCCCGCAGACGCCGCACAACAAACTGGAGCAAATAATCTGTGATGCCGACCTGGATTATCTGGGCAGGGATGATTTCTTCAGGATAGGCAACGGACTCTATGAGGAGTTGTGCATGTATGGCATTATTGACAATGACGAAGACTGGAACAAACTACAGGTAAAATTTTTAAAAAAACACACCTATTTCACCGAATCAGCCAGGAAGCTGCGCAAAGAAAAAAAGGAGGAATACCTCGCGATGATTAAGGCTAATCTGAAGAAGAAGAAAAAAGCGGGTAATGTTTAGTTATCTGACAACCGAAATACCGGTAACAAAATGTGCCACGCCATTACTGTTTGTCAGTTTCAAAATATAGTACCCTGATGTTAATTCCGCACAATTGATTTCCGGTTTATTTTTTCCTGTAAACCCTTGCCCGACAAGCCTTCCATCGGTTGCGTATATAAAGTATTGTTCATTTTCATTGCGCAGTCCATTCACATAAACTTTGTCGTTTGCAGGGTTAGGGTAAATGGTAATTCCCTGCTCATTAAACCTGCCGTTTACATTGGGGTCGGATGTGTTGGTTTTGATCTCAGCAACCAGTAAATGATCAGGTACATCCAGATTCAGAACATTGTTGTAGCCGTAAGTAAAAATTGGGAAACCAGAGAACAATGGCTGATAGATATTTGCCACTGAAAAATTGTATGGGAGTGTTATCTGCACTGCCTGGCTGTCCGGAGGCAGATCGGTAAAGGTTATAAAATCATAACATATACCTTTTGTTCTGCCCTGCCATAAAGCGATCAGGTAATCACCATTGAGCTTTTGGTAAACTGCATATTTGATTCCAGAGGTATCACCGGATAAAGTAAATGACAACGGCGCAGGAGAAAAAGCGGCACCGGTATCTTTGAATAGCTGTAAGGTATTTTTTATGACGGTGAATGCCGGCTTCTCTGTGCCGTCTGTGTGCAGCAGACCGAAATTCTTTTCTTTATCTGACGAATCGGAAGTGTTCTGATCAATGAATTCGTAGGTGTAAATACTCTTTGCTCCGCGGGCAAAGTTCTCCATGAAAAGGACTGAGTAGTATTTTGCTGAAGCCAGTTCTGATAAGTAGTGGTTGCCGTACCATTTGTAGCTGGTGTCGGTGGGGAAGTTGGAGTATTTTGCATTTTCGTAGCCAGCTTCGGTTATTACCCAGGGTTTACTGTGCCTGATGGTATCAAGTCGCCAGCCGGTGATGTCGTAATGGCTTCCGGGGAACATAGTGCTGCTGTCGTTGCCTGTATCGTAGGTGTGGAAGTTGGCGAAATCGAAATAGTTACTGACATGCGGGGCTATAGCGGCAATCTGGTTAACGCGGGATGGAATGGACCAATACTCTATAAATGATGGCGCGAGAACGGGTATCGAAGAAAGCACTCCAGTTTGAACGCGGTTAAACAAGCCGCGTTGCATGGCATATGTGATAGTATCCCAGCCGACGGGATAGTAGTTGTAGATATTCATGTCAGGCTCGTTGTACCCTTCTATGTATTTCGTTGTGTTTTGCAGAGCGGGTGAGTTTTCCAATACTGACAGGTAGCCGGCGGAATCGCGTAAGTGGGATGAATCGGCAGTTACTACTTTCCATAAGGTTAGTACCCAGCACATATTGATACCGAGGGAATCATGCAGTTTTAAGAAGCGGCCTCTTATCACTGCGGTGTCGGCTGATGGAAGGAACTGGTCGGCGGGCAGTTCGTCGCGAAGGTTTCTGATGCCCAACTTCTGCAATTCGGGGTAGATGATGGTATTGAACTTTGTGTAGTAAACGGAGGTATCCCAGCGGAGGTGGGTGTTGACGCCTATTTCGTTGTAGTAATCGAATGCTCGTTTCGGGGTGACGGTGATTTGGGCATGCGCAGAGTATATGGTTAGTACCAGCAGTATTGAAGTGAAGATGCTGTTCAGTTTCATTGCCGGGGTGTTGTGGATTTGTACAAATATAGGGAAATAATTTGCATGAATGTTACCGGAAAAACGCTTCTATGATATGACGTACCAACCTATTAACCAATCAACTTATCAACCTATCAGCAATTCAACCTTTCAACCTTTCAACTAATCAACATTCTTTAAGAATCTATCCTTGCTGAAACGTAATATGAGCATAGCTGCATAAGAGATTAGGCAAACTAGCCCACCAACGGATATTGGAAATTCTTCCCATGGCCAATGCATTAATTTGAAGAAAAAGCCAACCAATAGAATAATTGCTCCAAAATGCAGGGATAAGGTAAAAAATGTGTACCAGTTCCGAAACTGCCGCTTGTATAATACCCATTTCTCGCAACATCCTTATAATTCACAGCGATTCAGCGGCTAAATCGTTCTTTCAATGCATCAATGTAAGGGCAATACAATGCCTGTCGTAATGTTTTGGTTATTACGATTGTTGCCTTCCCGGTAAATGTGCTGGGATATTATGCCTCCTTTTGTTTATGGAAC
>CAIMDZ010000088.1 GCA_903839875.1 uncultured Bacteroidota bacterium | reverse complement strand
GATAGCTATCGGGATCCTACAAATACATGTGTGTACAGGGTAGCTGCCGGTAGGCAAGCTTATCCCGTTTGCAGTATATATTCATAAAAAATTCAGAAACAATTTTTATTTTGTAAAAAAATTATCATGCCTAGAAAAGGATACTACTGGGTTAAAACAGGTCCGCCAAAAGGAACCCCCCAAATTTACGCAATACGATAAGGATGTTATCAGTGCCGCTTTTTCGCAGGTCATTGATGATTTCAAAAAGCAGTACGTAAAAGAAAATCCAAATACAGAATTTAATTACCTGGTTGATATTTATCCAAGTTGGCGCAGTAACTATTTTTATCTCTGCCAGAAAAACAAATACGGAACGCACGCCGATATAGTTGGTGAGTTTGATGATAAATTTGTAAGAATGCAGTTTATCGGAAAAAACTGTTGCCATTTTTCCTTTATGCGTTATACAGGCCAATGGGTATTGCTTGCCGAATCACAAACTATTGATGAATGTAAGGAACTGATTGTCTCTATGCCTTATTGCCACCCGGTAGGGTAAGGTCATCGGAATTTATTCGTGTCAAAAGCCAAGGCTCCCTTTTGTACCTGGCGACAAAAGCGCCTACCGGTATGCAAGACAGAGTACAGAAAATAAAAACTATTTCAACTTCAACTGCGCAAAATAAGGGTGTTCAGGATTTACAACTAACTCTTCGCGCAAAGGGTGAATAAGCACATCCATCTCTTCCATCGGTATTACACCAAGTAACGGCTCAACATCACCTTTCAATACCATGGCGCTGCGTATTACTTTCCGGTTCTTAAAGCGCAACTCAATTGGCCAAACCACATCACATTCCAAAATGCTACCATCTGCCATTACAGCTTTCCTTTTTTCCAGCAAGGGCAATTGCAAATGCTCCTGGATAGTTTCGTTTATGGTAAGCATATATGCACCAGTGTCAACCAAAATCCGTACAGGCATTCTTTTTACTTCTTCTTCACCGATTATGTGGCGTTTACTCAAAAGTAAATCTTCGCCATTGATTAATTCGATGTCGGCATAAAATATGTCCCATATTCTACTATTTATTGTAAAGTTAGGAGATTAATTAATAACGCAAGTTATGGTAGCGAGGGTCAATATTCATATTCCATTAATAAATCCAATAATTTCTTCCTGAATTCATCAAAACTTGACTGTGCTTTTTAAAAAACCCGAATTCCACTTTACAAACCAAAATATTTTACTAATTTTAAATCCTGATGAAACGAGCAAGTAAAGACGAGTTTTGCACACAGAGGCATGAAAATCCTTAAGTTGAACCAAATTCTAAAGTTGCCGCGAGTTCCATCTGGCCTCTAAAAGTCAAATATTTTCAGATGAAAAAGACAATCTTAAAAATAGTAGCGCTCCTCATCCTGGCCACGCATCTGACCAGTTGCTTCCATCATGTAAAAACTGACAGGGAATACCCCGGCCATAACAAGTATCGCAAAGCCGGTAATTACTGGTAGAATGGTATAGTATTAATCATTACTATCAGCAAAACCAACCCGGTTTTTGACTTTTGTATTTACTCTAGGTATCTTCGCGCCTTATTAAAGGCAATTCGAAATGAACCGTACCATAAAATCTGCACTGATATCTGTTTTTTTTAAAGATGGCCTGGAACCTGTAGTCCGTAAACTTCATGACCTGGGTGTAACATTGTATTCTACCGGCGGCACAGAAACTTATATCAAACAACTTGGTATTCCATGCACTTCGGTTGAAAGTGTTACCGGGTATCCATCCATCCTGGGCGGACGTGTGAAAACATTACACCCCAAAGTATTTGGTGGAATACTTGCAAGGCGTGATCTGGAAGATGATCAGAAACATATAAGCGAGTACGGAATCCCGTTACTTGACCTGGTGATCGTGGACCTCTACCCATTTGAAGAAACGGTAAAAAACACCACCGACGAAAAAACCATCATTGAGAAAATAGACATTGGCGGAGTATCGCTTATACGCGCTGCAGGGAAAAACTTTAAGGATGTATGTGTCATAGCTTCCAGAGATCAGTACCTTGATTTGCTGGAATTACTGGAGGACCAAAATGGCGTAACTTCTTTGGAAGATAGAAAACTGTTTGCTGCTGCCGCATTTGCTGAATGCGCGCACTATGATGTAGCCATTGCCGGATATTTTTCTCAAATCGTTCATGAAGAAAACTATTTCCAGCTTTCCGTTTATCACAAACAAATATTACGCTATGGAGAAAATCCTCACCAGCAGGCGTCTTTTTATGGCGACCTGGATGCTTTGTTCGAAAAACTGAATGGCAAGGAATTGTCCTACAACAACCTTGTTGATATTGATGCAGCCTGCCAGATCATTTCAGAATTTTCCAGTCCCGCATTCGCCATTATCAAGCATACCAATGTATGCGGAATTGCAGAAAGGGATAACGTAATACATGCATGGGAAGCAGCGCTGGCAGGCGACCCGGAAAGCGCCTTTGGCGGTGTGCTAATCACCAACCAGATTATTAATGCAGATGTTGCGCAGAAAATAAATGAACTCTTTTTTGAAATACTGATCGCTCCATCATTTGATGAAGATGCGTTGGCAATATTGAAAAGCAAAAAGAACCGCATCTTACTGCAACAGAAAAAAAGTTTTTATCCCACAAAAGAATACAAGCGGATACTTAATGGTGTATTGGTGCAGGATGCAGACAAACAAAGTTTTGCTGAATGGAAAGAAGTAAGTTCAAGAAATAGCAGTGAAGCCGAGAAAGCAGATCTTATGTTTTCCAATATCGTTTGTAAACACCTGAAATCAAATGCGATTGCAATTGTAAAAGACAGGCAACTGATAGGTAAAGGTTGTGGCCAGACAAGCCGTGTAGATTCCCTCAGGCAGGCAATTGATAAAGCAAAGCAATTTGGCTTCATCCTCAAGGGTTCAGTAATGGCATCAGACGCGTTCTTTCCGTTCGACGATTGCGTAAGCATGGCGCATGATGCAGGTATCACTGCGGTCATTCACCCCGGCGGATCAGTGCGGGATAGCGACAGCATTGAATTCTGCAAGGCACACAATATGGCTATGGTGATAACGGGGATAAGACATTTTAAGCATTAACAAACGTTTTTTTCTGTTAGTGAGTAATCCCGGTTGATCCTTCGGGGTTACCAATCAACCATTTTCCCTAACTTTATCCCAATGTCTGAATCACATGTACGGCCTTTAGCGGAGCTAACCAAGCAGGAACGGGAGTATGAGAATACTATCCGGCCGCAAACGATTGAGGATTTTGCAGGACAACCTAAACTGATCGAGAACCTGCGCATCTTCATTAAGGCTGCCAATATGCGTGGCGAGTCGCTGGACCATATACTTTTTCACGGTCCGCCGGGACTTGGAAAGACAACCTTGTCGCGTATAGTAGCTAATGAGCTGGGGGTAGCTATTAAAGAAACCAGCGGACCTGTGATAGAAAAACCAGCCGACCTGGCCGGATTGCTTACCAGCCTTGAACCACGTGATGTATTGTTCATAGACGAGATTCACCGCCTGAGCACAGTAGTAGAAGAATACCTCTACTCTGCGATGGAAGATTTCAAGATAGACATCATGATAGATTCTGGTCCATCCGCCCGGTCTATACAGCTTACACTGAATCCTTTTACATTGGTCGGGGCTACAACCCGCAGCGGATTACTTACCGCTCCGTTGCTTTCGCGGTTTGGTATAAAATCACGATTGGAATACTATACCGCAGAAATTCTGCAGCATATAATCATTCGCGCGGCAGGAGTACTGAATGTGAAAGTGACGTCTGACGCTGCAAAAGAGATTGCAGGCCGTAGCCGCGGTACGCCACGCATAGCCAACGGCTTACTGCGCCGCATGCGCGACTTCGCCCAGGTGCTTGGGAATGGAGTTATTGATCGCGGAATTGTAGAACACGGTCTCAGAGCCCTTAATGTGGACGAAAGCGGACTGGATGATATGGACAATAAGATACTCACTACATTGATAGATAAGTTCAAGGGTGGCCCCGCGGGTATTAATAATATTGCCACTGCTGTAAGTGAAGAAGCTGGTACAATAGAAGAAGTGTACGAACCATTCCTGATACAGGAAGGCTATATTATGCGCACCCCACGTGGCAGAGAAGCTACGGAGAAAGCATATAAACATCTAGGCCGGACAAAAGCGATGGGGAACGGTACGTTGTTTTGAACCGACCATAAAGCCCCTGACCCCTAAAGGAGGACCACGCATTAGACTAATAAAAAAGCTTAACCAACGAGGTTAAGCTAAATGATATATTCTCCTGCTAAGCCCCGGAACAAAGTCCCGATTTTTCATCGGGAGGGATTTAGGGTTTTGGGTGTCGTTTAATGATGCTGGTACTCCCTGAAATGTCCACGATGGTTGTACGTACGGGGACCATATTTACGCCTGCTCCAGAACCTGGTAGGGCTATTGCTGTAATTACGTGATCCCCAATGATGGTGCGTACGAGGCGTTATGTGCCATACCTTGTACGGCATTCCCGACTCATAACGCATTCTGCAACTGCCAAAGCCGAACAGCAATATCAAAAGTGCTACTGATAATATGATGTTTCTCATAAGGCTCTAAGATATAATTTTTTGATTAAAAAGTTAAAAGGTTAATTAGTTACAATAAAATATATCCTTTTTTGCCCTGTTAGCTATTTATCTTTTTAACCAATTAACAGGTTACTCTTCAGTTTTCTTTTTCTTAGCGGTTTTCTTAGCGGGCTTTTCTTCACCTTCTGCTATTTCGTCAGTTTCCGCTTTTTTCTTCTTAGCCGCTTTCTTTGGCTTTAGTTCCTCTTCAGCAGGTTTTTCTGCTTCAACCATTGCCGTCTCTGCTGCCACAGCAGCAGCCGGTTCTTCAAGTGAAGGGGTAACTTCTTCAGCTACAGCTTCCTCTACAGGTTCTGCAAACCTGAGCAGGTCGTTGGCTTTAAGCAGTTCATACCACTTCAGCATCTTTTTCATGTCGCTCACATAAACGCGCTCATCATCAAACTCAGGGAATATGCTTTTGAAATATGTCTTTATAGTGTGACTATCAGCGCTTTTCGGATCAGCAAGCGGCACTGTTTCCTCATGCTCAAGCATTTTCCTGAAAACATCCTGCAGGCGCACATTGTCGCCGGTTGTGTATACTTCTATACTTTCCAGGGGAGTTACATTATGCTGGCGGGCAGAAATAAATTTTGTGGACTTATCTGCCACATTACGCACTATGGCGCCATCACTTTTTGTAGTCAATAATTGGTAAAGTCCTGTGAGGCCTGTAACTGCTACTATTTCTCTATATTCCATAATCAATCTTAGAAGGGGAGCAAAAATATAATTTTTAGGCTAATTAACCCGCATTTTTCATCACAATAAAATTTATGTAAGAAAAAAACAGGTAAAAAACTACCTGATTAGGGTAATATCTCCTTTTAGTTCCACCACATGATTGGCTTTATTGCCACATATGATCTTTGCATAATAGTAATAAGTACCCATTTCTGCATCAACTCCTTCAAACTTTCCATCCCAACCCAGCGTTTGGTCGTTGGTATTGGAAATGCTGTAAACCTGCTGCCCGAAACGATTGTAAACGGAAAAAATAACAATGAGCATATCACCCTTGAACAGTATTCTGAACTGGTCATTTTTTCCGTCGCCGTTTGGTGTAAATGCATTCGGAATAAATGGCGTGCAGCAATTATCATATACCACCTCCGATCTTGCCGTATCGCCGCAATTATGGGCATCCTTTACCCACACAGTATAATAGCCATTTGCCAGGCCGGTTATGCCGGCGGTGATTGCCGGCGGACTCGTGTTCCATGCATAAGAATACGGTTGTGTTCCGCCTGATACATTCGCCAGTACTCCGCCCTTGTTATCCGATCCTTTACATTCATTTGGAAAAACAGTTGTGGTAACTGAAAGCGCATCGGGCTGACGCATGGTCAGGCTGGTATCCTTAATACAATTCCTGCTGTCTGTGATAGTTACAACATAACCGGCCGAACCAAGACCCTTAAATATACCGGTGGTGTTGACCACCGATGGCGCTCCCAGCTTATACGTAAATGGCGAAACGCCTCCACCTGCTGCCACGACTATAATACCGTCTTTGCTGCCATAGCATAAAGGCTCCGTAATTCCGGTACTGTCAACAAAGATATGTGGCAAACCGGTAAGAGTGATCGTAGTGTCGGCCGTGCAGCCATTGGCATCTTTAAGTATAAAAGTATAGCTGCCCTCGCCCAGTGCGGTGAACGATGCCGAAGCGCTGAAATTAATGTTATCATCCGACCATGTGTAAGGAGGAGTACCACCGGCAGAATGCAGTGTTACAGAACCATCTTTGTAACCCTCACAGGTCGGGTTCGTTGTGTCAGCTGAAGTGATTTTTAACGCGGGTGGCTGGTTAAGATTCACCATAGTATCCAGTTCGCAGCCATTGTTGTCCCTGATCTTCACCGTTATAGTTCCTGCAGATAATCCTGTGAAGAATGAGGCCGCCTGCCATGCTGAAGCATTAACCGCATAACTGTAAGGTGGTGTTGCTCCTGAGCCGGTAACATTCACAGTGCCGTCAGCGCCGCCGAAACAAAATACATCAGTGACTACTAAATTGGCAAAATGAATCCTTGCCGGCTGGCCAACAGTAATTACTGTATCAAAAATACAGCCATTGGCATCCTTAATGGAAACAGAATCAGTGCCTGCCGAAATGCTGGCAAGTGAAGAAATTGCCGAAAACAGGCCACCGTTCCACGAATAATTAAACGGAGCCGTTCCCCCGGCAGTAGTGATCACAACACTACCGTTGCTGTAGCCATTGCAGGTTGGGTCTGTGATGGTAATATTGGGTGCAATAGCAGGTGGCTGCGTAAGTGAAGCCGTGGTATCGTTTTTGCAGCCATTTACATCCTTAATATGGAATGTAAACGCGCCTGCCAGAAGGCCTGTAAATAAATGCACAGGACTGTAAGTTCCTGTACCCAGCGCATACAAATAGGGGCTGACCCCACCGGTACCGGATACATCAATTGAGCCGCTTGCCTGGTTGAAACACAATGCAGGCGTGATGATAAATGTTGCATGGATGTGCAGTGAATCTGTTACCGTAATGGTTGTGTCTTTTACGCACCCGTTTGCATCCTTTACATGGAAGGCATATGTACCCGCTGCCAATGGTGTGAAAATTCCGGATGTAGTATATGCTCCTGCTCCGACAGCAAATGTGTAAGCAGGTGTGCCGCCTGTAGCGGATAAGGTTACCTTACCGTTTGCAAGGGTCTGGCAAATGGATGGTGTCACAAATGCTGAAGGCGCTATAATAGCAGGTTGCAACATATTTACTGTTGTATCTTTTACACAACCATTGGCATCCTTTACATGCAGTATATAGCTACCTGCGGGAAGCCCGCTGAAAGTATGGCTTGTACTAAATGCACCTGCATTAATAGCATAGTTAAACGGTGAAACTCCACCGGAAGAATATACAGTTATGCTTCCATCAGAAAGACCGTTGCAGGAAGGTTTTATCATTACTACAGAATCAATCCTGATGGCTGCAGGTTGTGTAAGGGTTACAGTATCCGTATAAATACATCCGTTTATATCCTTCACATTTACGATGTGGATTCCTGCGGTAAGCCCGCTAAAAATATTGGATGCACCATATACGCCGCCATCAATATTGTAAGTGTAGCCGGGTGTTCCCCCAACAGCGTTTACCACTACCACGCCAGTTGAAGCGCCATTGCAGAGAATGTTGGTAAGCACAGGAGTAATGGTTATTGCAGTGGGTTGCGTCAGTGTTATGGCCGTATCGAAATGGCATAAATTTACATCGTGAACATGGAAGGTATAGGCTCCTGCAGGTATAGAGAAAATACCTGATGGTACAAACGGATTGGTATTGTATGCGTATGTATATGGCGAAATACCCGATGTACCGGTTACGGTAACTGTTGCCGTTCCGCCATTACATAGTATCGGAGCAATACTCAGGGTACCATGCACGGTTATTGAATCAATAAGTGTCAGGGTTGTATCCACAACACAGCCATTGGCATTCTTTACGTGGAAAGTATAAGTACCCGCACCGAGTGGGGTAAAGGTGTTAGTGGATGAAAATAAACCGGCGCCTAAAGCATAAGTATAGGGTCCTACACTATTGTAGGCGGTAATTGTAACAACGCCATTGGTAAATGTATCACACAGGGGCCTGCGGATGCTGATGCTCATTAAAATAGGCGTAGCGTTTGGTACTGTAACAATAGTATCTTTAAGACAATTATTGGCGTCCTTTATATGCAATGTATAAGTACCCGGCGTGAGGCCTGTGAAGGTACCTGACGAGCCGAACGCTCCGGCTCCGATAGCATAAAGATAGGGCGCAAGTCCGCTGGAAGCCGAGATTGTAGCGATCCCTGTACTGCCTCCCGGACATAGCGGGGGCGATACTGTAACAGTGGGTATTGTCAGCGGTGGAGCAACTAATGTTATTGTAGTATCTACAAAACAATTACTTGGGTTATATATCCTGATAGTATAGGTGCCGGGCACAAGACTGTCGGTAATAATTCCCGTAACCGCGGTTATTGTTTGTATTGTGGTACCGGCCTGGATAATTTTAATAGTCCACGGACTTGCAGAGCCACCCGGAGTAACAGTGAATACCGCCTTCTTTGTGCAGGTGGCAGGCGAAACCAATGCAAAAGTTTCTGCAGGAATTGGCAGAATGTTTATGGTGTAGGCTATTGTTTGCCTGGCTACAAGCGGACAACCATTATCTGTGTAAGTAACGTAAAAAATATAAGTACCGGGTGCGACGCCGGTTGTTGTCCAAATAAAAGTACCGAGCGGAGCAAGTCCACCATTTCCAATTATATTGAATGTAGCGCCTGCAGGCAAACCGGCAACCGTCATGGTAATACTATCACCATCCGGATCGGTGGGGTTTAAGTGAAAATTAAAAGCGCCCGCATTGCTGCAAATGTTCAGGGTGTTTGGTGGACTTAGCGTTCCCGCCGAAGGGCTGCTTATGAGGCCGTTTGGCGGCGTATTGGTACAGGTTACCACAACAACCGTCATTTCACGCTGGCTTGTTCCTTTCAGCATTCCGCCCCCGTACTCCTCCACATTGTAAACCACAAGTGATTTCTGCAGGGCATTGGGTGTAAATGAAAGCTGGCCGGTGGTATTGCTAAAGGAGAATGTGCCTGCTGAAACTGCCAATGGGGCCACAGCTGTGTATGGGGAAATATAATTTACACTAAGCCCTGTTGTAGCATCAATTGCAGGAACCAGATGGAATGACAGACTGTCGCCATCGGGATCAACACAGCCGGGATTAAAATTCGCGGGTTCATTAACACAGAAGAAAGGTGTGGGTATGGTGGTATAAACAGCATTTGAGTTACTGAAGGTGGTATTATTCAATGTATCCACAAGTTGAATAATTGTTGATCCTGCAGAAGTTACGTTTGTGATAGCGGTACTTCTTCCTGCAGAGCTGGCGCCTAAAACACCCTGGAACAGGAACCGCCAGACAGTTGAAGTACCGGTTAAAGTGACATTGGCTGAATAGACAAACTTCTTTACACCAGGAATAGTAAATGAAGTATTGGTGCAGGTGGTAAGCAATGCATCTGCGGGACAAACCGGCGTTACTTCAATGCCGGTTGTTGGGGCCTGTATGGCAAGGTTTACTGAGCTTACAAATGTGCTGCCGTTATAAATATTGATTACCGGAACTGAGGCAGGAAAGGAAGGGAAAGCTGCGCCTGCACAATCGCCATACATTACCAGGTTGATCTTGTAGGTATTACCTGCTACGTGTGTGTAATAAAGGTCAACCCCGAATATATGCGTAGCATAAGACCGTTCGGTTGAAAATAGAACCAAAATAAAAAATAAAAAAGCGCGCAGGCTCTTAGGTAATTTTGAAGGCATACCAAAATGTTTATTGTAAAAAAACCAGTATAATTCTGACGATTCTATTTCGAATTCCCTTCTATTAGCCCTATTTATATTATTACCTGATCTTTCCCAAAATTAACTCATTAAATTTTAACTATTACAAATATAGAGATTTAGTTTCAATTTATTATATTAAATTACAATATCATGATTAAATAAAAAAGATATGAAATGAGAGGGTTATGCGCAAATGAGTTTATTATATTTGCTCTATGATTCTCTCCGATTCCCGAATACTTGAAGAAATAAAAAAAGGAACCATAGTTATTGAGCCGTTCGATATAAAAAATCTGGGGTCGAATTCCTATGATGTTCATCTGGGTAAGTATCTTGCCATGTATAATGCTACCATGCTCGATGCACGTAAGCATAATACCATCAGCCATTTCGAAATACCTGATGATGGATACGTACTGCTTCCCGGCTATTTATATCTCGGTGTAACCGAAGAATATACCGAAAGTCATGCACACGTTCCATTCCTCGAAGGCAAGTCCTCCACGGGCAGACTGGGTATAGATATACACGCAACTGCAGGTAAAGGGGATGTGGGCTTTTGCAATGCATGGACACTGGAAATATCCTGTGTGCAACCGGTAAGAGTATATGCAGGAATGCCTATTGGTCAATTGATTTATTTCCTGACTGACGGAGAGATCCTCAATAAATACAATAACAAGGTGGGCGCCAAATACAACACCCGTAACACTAAGCCGGTAGAAAGTATGATGTGGAAGAATGAGTTTTAACCACTGACCTGCCGCAGCGGGGAACCAGGCATTTGGCGCTTTATTTTTCATTCAGCTAATCATAATAATTTGGCTGAATTGTTTTTGCACGTGTACTTTTTGTATCAATTCAAACGTGAAATACCAGTAGCCGTGAACTTTAGGTCGGGGTTGAAATAAAGAAATGAATGGCTTTAGCCGAAATGTGCGTAACAAATATTCGATAGAATTATCTGCCCTTATTACTGTCGTAGAAATCCCCTAATGCTTAAAACAAGCCATTATATCCTGCTTCCCCTCATAATCCACAGGTATCGTAATGTAAAAACCATTCCGCCCTCCTTTCACTGCACCCTTCAGTTTTATGGTCACTTCGCCGCCTCCGGTTAATAATTGAAAAGCGTTGGGCAGCACATTTTTCATTGCAATATTAAGGGATACAGGCAAGTTGGCAGTATCCAGTTTGCGAAAAGGATACTTACCTGCTGCATTCATTTTGCCCAGGCTATTCCCATTCATGTACACGTCTATATCCACATCCTTGATCTGGCATCGAAATTTGTTCGGATTATACAAACGCAGATCCATCGAAAGTGTCGTCTTGTCCAGCCCGCAATCCTTCATCTTAAAGTTGCACGTTTCTACATATACAAAGTCCTTTGGCGTTTTGCACGAGCAAATACCAAGGAACAGCAACAATATGAACCACTTTATTGCTTTCATGTCAACACAATTTATTACGAATATCTAAGTTAAATTAGTCCAAATAAGGGTCATAAATAGCACCTCCCTTAGGGCCGGGGTTTATTGGCAAATGAGTTCAGACTAATTTTAGATTGTGTATCGGTTTACGATTATTTTTTTCTGCTCACTGCCTTCTCAGCAGCGGCAACAATATGCTCCTTGGTCAGGCCATACTTGTTCAGCAACTGGTTAGGTGTACCGCTTTCGCCAAAGGTATCCATCACCGCCACATACTCATGTGGCACCGGGCATTCACGCGCCGCCACATTAGCTATGCTGTCACCAAGTCCACCATTGATCTGGTGCTCTTCGGCAGTTACGATGCAGCCTGTTTTGCGGATAGATTTTATTACAGCTCCCTCATCAAGCGGCTTGATGGTGTGAATATTGATCAACTCCACCGAAATGCCTTTTTCTGCCAGAATCTTAGCCGCTTCAACAGCCAGCCATACCATGTGACCACATGCGAAAATGGAAACATCAGTACCCTCTGCCAGTACCTGTGCCTTACCTATTTCAAAAGGCTGATTGGCAGGCGTAAAATTCGGCCATTTCGGCCTGCCAAAACGGAGATAAACCGGACCCACATAATCAGCAATAGCAATAGTTGCAGCCTTAGTCTGGTTAAAATCGCATGGCACTATCACCGTCATACCAGGCAACATCTTCATCATGCCTATATCTTCCAGCACCTGGTGCGTAGCGCCGTCTTCTCCCAACGTAAGCCCGGCATGCGATGCGCATATTTTTACATTCTTTCCACTATACGCCACGCTCTGACGTATCTGGTCATACACGCGCGATGTAGAGAAATTTGCAAAAGTAGTCGTGAACGGTATCTTACCGCCAATGGTAAGGCCGGCACCCACACCAATCATATTTGCCTCTGCAATACCGCACTGAATAAAGCGGTCGGGAAATTCCTTAATAAAATCGTTCAGCTTCAGTGAACCGCCCAGGTCGGCAGTAAGCGCCACCACATTCGGGTTCCTGCGACCCGCTTCCAGTATTCCGTCCCCGAAACCACTGCGGGTATCTTTCTCGTTAATTATTTTAATATCGTTCAGCATGAGGTAAAATGATGGCGCAAAAATACATTTATAGTTTGGTCAAAACCATTTTTGGCCGGAAAGTTCTGAACAGGTAATCAACACATATTGTCTATTCTCTGTTTTTATAGGTGTTATGCACAGAGTATATGATTACGTCATCTCCCTCAATATCATATAAAATTACAAAAGGGAACCCTTCCAATTTGACATCACGAAGCGTTCTTTCGAGATCGGAGTAAACGAAACTGTAAAATTGAGGATTTTCGGAGAGCTGGTTGTATCTTTTCTGAAGAGATTCGAGAAACCTCGTTCCTAACCCGATGCGAATCTCTTCGTAATAGAGATATGCCTCAAGCGCATCGATATTGGCCTCGTCTTTTACAACTAACCTGTAGGCCATTTTATTTCTTATGATTTTTAATCATTTCCATGCTCTCCTCTACAGTATATGATTTGGAAATACCGTTACGATGGTTCTCCCGCCGTTCATAAATCATATTCATTGTTGCCTCGTCATATTTATTACCACTCTCTAGCGAGGCTTTGTCACCAACCAGCACATAAATAGCTGTTAGGTGCTGCTCGTCCGCAACGTTTATGTATTCATGCAATTTTTCCCTTAACGCTATTACATCCATGTCTTTTATTTTATACCAAATTTACGAAATTATGGAATACCAGGCAACCGATCATTTCGTCAAAACATACCCCCAATCTTTCAGCCACGCAACCACCTTATCCTTATAATCCCCCTGTATAATAATATAACCATCCTTCACACTGCCACCCGCGCCGCACTTGGTTTTCAGTTGTTTGGCAAGGGCTTCCATATCATCAAGGGTCCCCACAAAGCAATCCACAAGTGTTACCACCTTCCCGGCACGCTGCCTGGTATCCAGCTTCACACGTAGTTTTTGTTTGTCTTTCGGCAAAGTCTCCTGCGGTTCCGGCTCCGGAAAATCATTAAAAAAATCCTTGTTGGTGGAATAGGCAAGGCCGTCGGGACGTGGAGTGTTTTTTTTGGACATAGTGGTAATTCAATTGCAGCTTTTTAGCTATCTTTACAATACAATATTTTATTCAACATGGAATACATTGTAATCCCAACCAAAGATAAATCCGAAACTACTTTCTTTTTGAATTTGCTGAAGAAAATGCACAAAGAATCATCCACATTGTCGTCAGAACAGATGGAAGATCTGGCATTTATGTCTGCCATCAAAGAAGGAGCAGCCTCGGGTAAAGGGAGTTTAAGCAAAGTAAAGGCCCACCTTTCTAAAGTTGCATCCGGCAAATGAAAGTAGATGTTCTAAAATCATTTGAGAAGGATGTTGCTAAAATAAGGGACAAAGATCTTGCTGCTGAGGTATTTTCTTTAATCGAAAAACTGGAGACTTGCACAACGTTATCGGCTATTCCCAAACTTAAAAAAATGAAAGGGAAAGGCAACTATTATCGAATAAGACTGGGAGACTACCGTCTCGGATTAAGTGTAGAAGATCAAACACTTTGCCTTATTCGTTTCATGAGCAGGAAAGATATCTATAAGTATTTTCCCTGAAAAGTTGAAAGAGCTTTCACTAATTCAGCCCAAGATCGTTCCCAAAAGATTTCTCTGGAGCAATTTCGGCGGGGTTGATTCCCATTATCTCGACGATCACATTATTTATTATCATCTCCATTTCCTTCCTCGTTACCCCCTGTTCATTAAGAGCTGGCATATTCATCGCTAACACTTGTAGCGTCAGCTCTCTCATAGTCGTACAGGGAATTGTCATTCTCTGCGGTTTTAATATCCCGCTGCTCAGCAGCATGATAGCAATGCATACTGCAATGGCCAGAAGGTAAATCAGACCGCCAATTTGCAGCCTCTCATTTAGATACCACGATAACCAGGTAATTGTACAAAACACAACCAGCCCCCATTTGAACAACCCGCTGGCTATCTTATCAGGCAATACCAGTTCCGGCAACTTCAACTTTGATCGTTGGGAGAGGATTGCCCAAATTTTCCTCCTGTCAGCTTTGGGAACAATATCGTCAATCAAGGTAGAGGGAGAAATATTTATTTCGACCGTCAATTCTTCTTTGAAACAAGCGCGAAGCCTGTAAAACAGTACCTGCAAAATGAACTTGCCGGAGTTCCTGTGCTGAATGCGCTTCCACACTTCATCATATGCTTTACCCACGGTATCCATTTTTTCGGCTACCGGATCCGGAATACGGATATCAAACGTCCGTTCAATCTCTACAAGTAATTCTACACTGTCAAGTCCCATAAAACTGTTACAGACGGTAAATTAATAATTTTTCCTCCTTTATTTCTTATCAACGCTTAATTTAGCACCCAAATTCGAATCAATGAAAAAAGTTGTAGCAGGCGCTGATGAAGCCATATACGATATACCCTCTGGCGCTACCCTTATGCTTGGTGGTTTTGGGCTGTGCGGTATTCCTGAAAATTGCATTGCCGCTTTGGTAAAAAAAGGCGTCAACAACCTTACATGTATCTCCAACAATGCCGGTGTAGATGACTTCGGAATAGGCCTGTTGCTGCGAAAAAGGCAGGTGAAGAAAATGATCTCTTCCTATGTAGGTGAGAATGCGGAATTCGAGCGCCAGTTACTAAGTGGCGAACTGGAAGTAGAGCTGATACCACAGGGCACACTGGCTACCCGATGCATGGCGACAGGTTATGGAATGCCCGCAGTTTTCCTGTTGGCAGGCATCGGCACCGAGGTAGCCGAAGGAAAGGAGATCCGCAATTTCAATGGCAAGGATTACCTGATGGAAATGGCTTTTGATTCCGATTTCGCAATAGTAAAAGCATGGAAAG
The DNA here is from genome assembly GCA_903839875.1 of uncultured Bacteroidota bacterium. Classification (GTDB taxonomy): domain Bacteria; phylum Bacteroidota; class Bacteroidia; order Chitinophagales; family Chitinophagaceae; genus Nemorincola. The sequence goes on along the minus strand of CAIMDZ010000088.1, from coordinate 4,861 downwards.
GCGATACGCAGGGAAACCTCATCTTTAAAGGCACGGCCCGTAATTTCAGCCCGCTGATGGCTATGGCCGGAAAAATAACCATTGCCGAAGTAGAACACCTGGTACCAATCGGCGAACTTGACCCAAACTGTATCCATGTACCTGGTATTTATGTGCACCGTATTTTCCAGGGTAAGGATTATGAGAAGAGGATAGAGAACAGGACGGTAAGACCCCGTTCCTAAAGGGAGCCATCCATTTGGCTGTATCGCAAACTTTGGTATCAAATAAGAATTAAGCAACTTTGAAAGTAATTTCCGTAACACTTACAAAATATGGGGAAGTCCCTTTAGGGATTTAGGGTTTTTATGGCACTCACAAAAGAACAAATAGCAAGGCGCATCGCGCAGGAGTTGAAAGACGGGTTTTATGTAAACCTCGGTATTGGTATTCCTACACTAGTCGCTAATTATATACCGGAAGGTGTGGACGTAGTACTCCAAAGCGAGAACGGATTACTGGGCATGGGGCCCTTCCCCTATGAAGACGAAGTGGACGCAGACCTCATCAATGCCGGCAAGCAGACCATCACTACCATACCCGGCTCGGCTTTTTTCGATAGCGCCATGAGTTTCGGCATGATCCGCGCCGGCAAAGTGGACCTCACCGTGCTTGGCGCCATGGAAGTTGCCGACAATGGCGACATCGCCAACTGGAAGATCCCCAAAAAACTGGTAAAAGGCATGGGCGGCGCTATGGATTTGGTAGCAGCGGCTAAAAACATCATCGTAGCCATGCAACACACCAACCCAAAGGGTGAAAGCAAGTTATTGCCCAAATGTTCTCTGCCCATAACCGGTGTGCACTGCGTCAAAAAAGTTGTTTCCGACCTCGGCGTTTTCGACATCACCGACGAAGGCTTCAAACTCCTCGAATATGCCCCCGGCGTCACCATCGACGAGATAAAAGCCAAGACCGCCGGCCGGCTGGTTATTGCAGATGATGTGAAAGAAATGGAGGTGTAGTAAATACCATGCCATCCATCACCATCTACCACAACGGGGAATGCAGCAAGTGCCGCGGCGCACTCGAGATCATGCAGGAGCGGGGCATACCCCACAATATCCGCTGGTACCTGGCCGAGCCCCTGGATAAAAACGAACTCATTACCCTGCTGAAAAAGCTGGGCATCCCCCCATCGGCCCTCGTGCGCAAAAGTGAGTCCATTTATAAAGAAAACTTCGAAGGCAAAGAAATCACCGAAGATGAATGGCTTGTTATTTTGGTTCAAAACCCAATCCTCATTGAACGCCCCATAGTCGAGAAAGGCGACAAAGCCCTGATAGCACGCCCATCCGAACGTGTTTTTGAAATATTAAATACCTGATCATTTAACCTTTTAACTAATTAACCTATTAACCTAATTGCGTAACTTTATACGCTCCTAACTGAAAGCGGATGAGGTATATTCTTTTTATTGTTCTGCTGTGTGCTTCATTAAATACCTATGCGGGCCACAGGCACAGGAACCGCGGGGAACCAAGATCGGAAGTAGGATTGATCAATAACGTGCTCGGTTGCTTAAGTAATAAGGATTCGCTGAGTTATTTTTACCTGTTTCCTCCGTTTGATACCTTATGGGCGCTGGTAATCTATAACAGGGACCAATCCCCTGAAGTTCAGCGCGATCTGAATAATCTGAAAGCCCACCCGCAATCGCTCCTCGAGTTCGATCCTTATTTTAACCATAATATTATCACCAGGTTTATGAATGTGGTGAGAAAAGGAGAGGATTCCGGTATCCACTGGAACAGCATAGTGATACAACGCTACGAACTGAGCCGTGAAGCAAATACTAACCGCAGCCTGGCAGGTTATGACCGTATAGTACCCGAAAGGTTTAAGGGCTACCTGTTTGTCCGGGACTTGCTGGGCAGGCTTACTTTTTGTATTACCATCACAGAGATTCAAAAGATCAACGGCTATTTCTTCGGCGGGCAGGTAATGAATATACTCGAAGCATCTACGGTGGACCAATACCTTTTTAAAGAAGAAGAAGAAAGGAAGTATTTCGACTGGCTGTCGAAAAATAAGGCCAATGACACGACCGGCATTGATTCCGCTAAATTGAATCTGGATTCAGGGATAGTGGCAAACATGAAAAAAGGCGATTTTCTCAATGTAAGTCCATCCGATGAGGACTCTTTTAAGACCCGAAGGGAAGTAGTGGACCGTAAGTATTACGAAGGCAAATTTGATGATGAAATACCCGTAACCCTGTTCATCAGGTATATGAAAGACCTGCGTACCGGCGCTATCTCGGGCTACGACGGGTTGTATAAATTCGGAGATATGAAAAATTTTGTAAAGCTGCATATCACAAAAGGTGTAGACGGCAAATGGGTGATGGAAGATGATGTTCCCATAGGCACTATGGAACTGGAATTGAAAAGCAAGGTCTATACAGGCTCATGGACCAATAACGAGAATCAGACGGGCTATGATGTTATATTGAATCAAGCCTCAGCCCCGGAAAGGAAAATAGAACAACTGGACCGTATGCTCGAAACCGGAAAGTACGGCAGGGTAGATGAAGATGCTAACCCGGAAAAAATGGAAAACACGCAGGAAGTAGAAGGTGTTAACCCACCCGACGACGCGCCAAAGTCTGACGAAGAAAAGGCACAGGAAAAAGAAAAGAAAAAAGAAAAAGCAGCCAAACCAAAAAAACCGCGACCAAAGCGCACAAACGACGATGAGTAATCAAAATAACACCATGCAACCGCCATTGATAAAAACCCTGGGCGAACTGAAACAAGCAGGATACACTTCCAGGCCAATTAAGGAAGAGGTGCGGAAAAACCTGGTTCAGTTTATCCAGAAGAAAGAGAGCCCTTTCAGCAGTATACTTGGTTATGAAGACACTGTGATACCCGATGTGGAGCGCGCCTTACTTTCGCGGCATAATATATTGTTCCTTGGCTTGCGCGGGCAGGCAAAGACCCGCATGGCGCGCGAAATGGTAAACCTGCTTGATGAGTGGATACCTATAGTTGCCGGCAGCGAAATAAATGACGACCCCTTTGCACCCATTTCGCATTATGCCCGCAAAACCCTCGAAATCAACGGCGACAGCACACCCATAGAATGGATCCACCGCAGCCAGCGATATGGAGAGAAATTAGCGACTCCCGATGTTTCAGTGGCCGACCTGATTGGGGATATTGACCCCATCAAAGCAGCCAATATGCGCCTCAGCTTTGCCGATGAGCAGGCATTGCACTATGGCATCATACCCCGCTCCCACAGGGGCATTTTTGTTATCAATGAACTGCCCGATCTCCAGGCGCGTATACAGGTTTCCTTATTCAACATCCTCCAGGAAGGCGATATCCAGATACGTGGTTTTAAACTCCGCCTGCCGCTCGACATACTTTTTGTGTTCACTGCCAACCCCGAAGATTATACTAACCGCGGCAGCATTGTTACACCGCTAAAAGACCGTATTGAAAGCCAGATTGTCACCCACTATCCTAAAACAGTAGAGGTATCCAGGGCCATTACACAACAGGAGGCCAGCCTGCTTCCTGAGCAATTGGAAAAAGTGGAAGTACCCGATATGTGCAGCCTGCTTATCGAGCAGTTGGCTATGGAAGCCCGAAAGAGTGAATATGTAGATCAGAAAAGCGGTGTTTCCGCAAGGCTTACTATTTCTGCCTACGAAAACCTGGTCAGCACCGCCGAATTGCGCACTATCATCAGCAACCAAAAGCATACCATGGTGCGCATTGCCGACTTTATCGGCGTAATACCCTCCATTACCGGCAAAATAGAACTGGTATACGAAGGCGAGCAGGAAGGGCCGCTCAATGTAGCCCACCGGCTCATGGGCCAGGCCATCCGCAGCATCTTTACCCAATACTTCCCCGACCCTCAGTCATTTAAGAAAGCAAAAAATATCCCCGCCGACAGGCATTCCAAATCCAGGGTAAACCCCTACCAGCCCATCATTGACTGGTTTGGCCAGGGCAACGACCTCCTTCTGCTCCAGGGCGAACCCGATGCTGCCTACCTGGCGCATTTATACAAAGTAGATGGACTCCATGCCGTGGTAAAACAATACTATCCTAATGCGGATGAACCACAATGTGGCCTGCTCATGGAGTTTTTATTACACGGCCTCTCCGAGTTCTCGCTCATCAGCAAAAAAGGCGTAGAGCGCGGCGGCTATAATTTTGCCGATATGCTCGGCAGTATGCTCAATATGACCCTTACCGGTGATGAGGATGAGGATTACTAAAGATTAGAAATTTTTTCTGCGCCCGCTGAAGCTCACGGAGCGAAGGTGGGTGCTTAGCTGCCGTACATCTATTCACCATCCGTTGCCACGCTCGCTTGTACGTTTGGGGCATTTATCGTTATACACCTTGCCGAACCGCTGCCCTGATGGATCAAATGGTCACTCCCTTATATGTGCTCGGCTTTATCGTCGTCACCCTTGCCATACAATTACCCAAAATAATCCGGGATATGAAAAGTTATTCCTTCCTTCCTTCTACCCAATTACCGTGATACAAATATCATCTGTTCCTGTTATTGCCGCAGGGTTTGACAGATGACACCTTTGCATATAAATAAATGTAAAAGAAACAGGCTGTATGAAAAATCAGATTATTGTCATTATTGACGCATGGAAGCTAGTGTCATGTCACGCATGAATTGACGGATAAAGTTTTAATAATTTCACCCTTGCATCCTCACAGTGCAATTTGTTTTATGAACTTCGCCCAATCGACTTTTGTTTTCCTTTCTGTCACTTCTACATATCGCTTGCCCGTTAATGGTTCCGATGCCAAAAAAATATTAGCTACTCCACATCTTT
>CAIMDZ010000087.1 GCA_903839875.1 uncultured Bacteroidota bacterium | reverse complement strand
TTTAAAAATAATAGATAATGCCAATGTTCCGGAAACGGTTTTGTTTTACCGCGAATATTTTCTTGGTACTGAGTTATTTATTGAAGAAAAGTATTTTCTGAATACTATTGATAAGCTTAAAAATGCCTTATCAGATAATTCTTTTAACAGGGAATTCAGACCCTCTGTTTCCGATCTCCTTTCCGTATTAAAGAATACTATAGATAACGGGGTGAAGTTTGTAGAATTGGCTGATACTTTTAAAATAAAGCTTACACCATATTATTTCAAGACCCTTTAATGAGTCTGAGTGCAGATTGTATTGTCTGGTTGGTTCTCCATCATATTTTTCACTATAGATATTCATACTCCCCAATATTTATAGTATACACCTCATTTATTTGGTATCCGGCTGCCTGAGTATGTATATTTGATAGGTCGAAAGGATATTTCTTTTAGTGACTGCTTCCATATTTTTTTCAATTGCCTTTCGAACCATTTTGAGTTGAAATAATCATTTTTCCAGGAATATAGTTAAGGATTATAAATGTTTTGAATTGAGTAAATTAATACCAGGGCTACTTTATTCTTAAAGTAGCTTTTTTTTATAAAAGGTGTTTTGAGTATTAATGCTTTAATAATTATAAGTAGCTTTATCAAAATAAACATCTTTAGAATATTTAAGGAATGGCTGTCAGGAGAAAAAGTATATTATTGTTTTTTGTTCATGTTATCCTGTGGCTGGTTTTTCTGTCATTGCCCTCCATATTTAATCAGCATAGTAACGGTTTTACATTTCACAGTTTTATTGAGGATTTTTTCGAGATGTCAAGATGGCTGAATGGGCTTTTTTTGATAACCGTGTTTTATTTCAATTATCATATTTCTATCCCCCAGCTTTACCTCAGGCATAAATATTTATCCTACTTCCTGTTTATCATCGGCTGTTTCGCTGTATTATTTTTATTGAATTTTATACTTGTCAAGGCAGAAATAAAAATATTCCATACAGAAGGTTTCAAATTTTTTGGAACCGGTACCAATTTTTTTATGTTTATCATTGTCTTTGTATGTTCTTTCACAATACGGACCTATGAGCAATGGCAATCAACCAAAGAGCAGATGCTCAATACCGAGATATCATTCTTAAAAGCCCAGATCAATCCTCATTTTTTGTTTAATACACTCAATAGTATTTATGCCCTGACCCTTATTAAATCGGATAATGCGCCTGACGCTGTAGTTAAGCTATCTGGAATGATGCGTTACTCTGTAAGCGAAGCCAACCAGGCGAAGGTTTCCCTGGCAAAGGAAATAGGGTATATCACTAATTATATAGAGCTGCAAAAGTTGCGCATTACTGATAAAATTGTTATTACCTTCGAAATTAGCGGAGACACGGAAGAAAAAATGATAACGCCATTTTTATTGATCCCGTTTGTAGAAAATGCATTTAAGTATGGTGTTAATTCGGAAGAGAATTCAGATATTTGGATAAAGATCGAGATCAATGAGCATGATTTGAATATGCAGGTGGAGAATAATAAGGTGTTTGTAAGAAAGGATAAAGATTACGGTACAAGCCTGGGAATAAAAAATACAAAAAAACGGTTACAGTTATTATATCCTGGTATGCATGAATTAAAGATTAAGGACGGTAAGTATGATTTCACGGTTTCACTCTTTATTAAATTTAAATGATAACAGCAATTGCAATTGATGATGAACCATTGGCGCTTTCTGTAATAAGTACATTCTGCAAAAAGGTTGATTTCATTTCTCTCGAAAAGATGTTTACTGAGCCGGGTGCGGCATTTACTTATTTAAAGAGCAACCCGGTAGACCTGTTATTCCTCGATATCAACATGCCGGCGATTTCTGGTATTGATTTTTACAAAAAGGTTTCAGAAAATACCATGGCCATATTTACTACAGCATACAGTGAATATGCGGTCGAATGCTTTAACCTCAGCGCCATAGATTATTTGCTGAAACCATTCGAATTCAGCCGTTTTTTGAAAGCGGTGGAAAAGGCCAAAGAATATTCCGAATTTTTGTCAAAGAAAGATAGCAAGCACCAGCACTTGTTTGTAAAAGTGGATTATAGCGTGGTAAAGGTTGCGCTGAATGAGATACTATACATTGAAGGACTGGATAATTATCTGAACATCCATTTCGATAACGGTAAGAAATTGCTGGTACGTATGAGTATGAAGGGAATTAGTGAAAAACTGCCTGCCGATGAATTCATAAGGGTACACAGGTCGTTTATTGTACCATTCAGCAAAGTAATTTCTGTTCGCAATAAAATCATCCATTTAGACAAAAAAGAAATTCCCATCGGCACAAACTATGTGGATGAAGTTTTGAGTATGTTTAAGGAGAAGTAATATTTTCACGGCTGTGATAAAAATTCAGCCATGATGGCAAGATGATATCGTCAATTTGGTTTGTAACCCTCATAAAATAACGGTTACGGAAATACAAATAGAAAATGTAATATTTTCACTAATCCGGACAGCATTAACTATACTTGCTGCCGCGCAACGACCAAAAACATTTAAATGAGCTTTGATTTTACCAATCCCGGAGTGTGGATAAGCCTGGTCACTTTATGTTTCCTTGAGATCGTATTGGGGATTGATAATATCATATTTATTTCCATTGTTACAGGTAAACTCCCGAAAAAACAACAACCCGGGATCCGGAATATCGGTTTGTTGTTTGCTATGGTTTTCCGCGTTTGCCTGCTGTTGTGTATCACCTTGATAATAGCGCTTAAAGAACCTGTAGTTACGCTCCCCAATTTTTTCAATAAAGCAAAAGGCAGTATCGCGCTTAGTTTTAAGGATATCATTCTTATTGCCGGTGGCATATTTCTGATTGTAAAAAGTACTATAGAGATACACCATAAACTGAATGAAAAAACGGAAGATAATGATAAAGAGCCTGTTAAAGCCATCAAAAATTTTAGCGCCATTATCCTGCAGATAGTGCTGGTAGATGCAGTTTTTTCGTTCGATTCTATTCTTACCGCGGTGGGGCTGGTTGACAATGTGCTCATCATGATACTTGCAGTAATCATTTCCATGGGTATTATGATGATCTATTCAGGACCTGTGACACGCATCATCAATAGTCAGCCTTCATTGCAGATGCTCGCTCTTTCCTTCCTAGTTGTGGTAGGAGTAGTGCTAATTGCCAGCGGTTTCCATGAAGAGGTAAGCAAGAGTATAGTCTATTCAGCACTTGGGTTTTCCTTATTTGTCGAAATGCTAAATATTCGTTTTCGTAAAAAGAAAGCTGTTCAAAAATAATCTGGCAGAAACCACGATAATAAAAATTACATTCATACTGAATTATCTTTGGTCATAATGAAAGTTACCTTTAATAAAAATAACCTGCTAACCATTTTCATTCTGATAGCAATGCTGGCAGGGGGCACCGCGGGATACCTCGTTCATGAACATTATCAGCCGGGACAGGAAAAAGAACGGGAAAAATTCCTGGAGTATTTCTCAATAGTTACTGATGTTTTTATGCGGCTGATCAAAATGATCATAGCGCCGCTGGTTTTCTGTACACTTGTTGTGGGTGTGGCAAAACAAGGCAGCGTGACCTCTGTAGGCAGGGTAGGGGGTAAGGCATTGCTATGGTTTGTTTGCGGTTCATTTCTTAGTTTGTTCCTGGGCCTGATACTGGTCAATTTTTTCAAGCCCGGCATTGGCTTGCAGGATATAGCTGAGAAAACCAGCGCTGCTGTCGCGCAGACCATGACTTTAAAGGAGTTCATTACGCACATTTTCCCAACCAGTATTTTCGATGCACTTGCGAAGAATGAGATCCTCCAGGTGGTGGTATTCTCCCTGTTTTTCGGCGTCGCGACCGCTGCAATTGGTGAAAAGGGCCATATAGTTATCAGGGCGTTCGATGCTATCACCCACATTATTCTAAAGATGACAGGTTATATCATGAACCTGTCGCCGTTTGCAGTATTCGCCGCGTTAACAGTAGTGATCGGCGGCCATGGACTGGGTGTCGTTAAAACATCATCCAAGTTCATCGGTGAGTTTTATATCGGGCTGTTTATTTTATTGTCAATCCTGTTGCTCGTTACATGGTTTGTTATTCGTAACAGGGTATTCGGCTTGCTGCGGCATATCAAAGAACCTACCCTGATAGCATTCTCCACCACCAGCAGCGAAGCCGCATTCCCCAAGCTGCTGCTGGAACTGGAACGTTTCGGTTGCGACGAGAAAGTAGTGAGTTTTGTACTGCCCCTCGGTTATTCATTCAACCTTGCCGGGTCTATGATGTACATGACTTTCGCATCCATTTTCCTTGCCCAGTACGGCGGTATGCACATGGACCTGAACACCCAGCTGAGCATGCTCATGGTACTTATGCTCACCAGCAAAGGCATAGCAGGCGTACCCAAAGCCTCACTGGTAGTTGTGGCAGGCACCATGGCGGCCTTTAAAATTCCCGAGGCTGGCTTCCCCCTCATATTCGCCATAGATCCATTCCTCGACATGGGTCGTGCCGCCATGAACGTTATCGGCAATAGTGTAGCTACTGCTGTGGTTTGTAAATGGGAAGGAGTGTTGAAGAATTGATTACTATTTGCTCAAATATCAATGTATGAAAAAAGTTCTTGTCGGTGCGATCTTCAGGGGTATAATTGCGGATAATAGCTTAACTTTAAATATAAATATGGCGTTTTATTTTAAAAGAAAATTTAAACACAAGCCTTACAGTACCTCAATATTAATTGCGTTTCTGTTATTTACTTGCTCTGTTGATTACGCGCAAACCATAGCAAATACTGGTTCACAAGGTCATGTTGTCTCCTATAACTGGAGCAGGATCATACAAATAGACATAGGCCGCACTAAAGATGCCCGTAAATACAAAGCTATTGAGTATATACTCAATGACATGGCCGCTGACAAAGCAGGGCGGGAGATATTTGAGAGGATTACAAAAAATAATGACGGAGTTCTGAAGATAAAAGACAAAGAAGATGTTGTCGGCACCTATACAAATGAGAATGACGACGGCATGTTCTCATCAGACTATGGCGTTAAAGTGATCAGGCGGGATATGACCTACGACCCTATTGATAACGACCTGGTCATCAATTTCACAAAATCAGGGGTGATGCTGAGCTTCGATGAAGAAACGCACCAGTTCTTTAAAATAAGCCTCAATAGTATTATTGCCACCGAACTGGAGCGGGCCAGCTTTGAGCGGACTGCTGTTGAAAAAAACTGCAGGCTGCTGATCGCAAAGATGAACGAAGCTGAAAGTTTTCTTTTTTATAACTACAAAGACCTGATGGGCGAAACTTTTAGCAGTGATGATGTAGCGCATTGCAGGGGCAAAGTAATATCCATATATAGTCTGAAGAACAAGGCAAATGAAAAGTATACATTCACGGACGTTGTAACGAACGCGCTGAAGGAATACCGGAATTATACCGAGTGGGTGACGAAAAATGCATACAGGCTGGAGACGCGTGAAACACCTCTTGCACAGAAGTACACGGATAAGTTTGGAGAGCCGCACCGGTCGAAAGAGCCTGTTTATGTTGTAAGGCTGGGAGAGAACAGGTATAGATCGTTGCAATTTGGCAATGAAACGGGAACCGACTACATATTGCTGGGGGCAGGGCAGCACTATGTATATAAGAACCTTTCGGTTTTTTACGATGATAAAAACAAACAGAAGCTGGACATACCAACGACACTAACGAGGATCAAAGAAGAGTACACCGCTCAGTTGAAATACGATGTAGAAGCGAGGAACTCGCCCAAGATGCTGGCATATGTGGACCGGTTGAAGAAAAACTGCAACAAAGACCATGTAGCTGCCACAGACTATCAGGCAGTAATGAACAGTGCGTGGCAGCAGTTGATGGAAAGGAATCCATACCTGGCAGGCGCCAATGATGTGATACTCACCGAAACATTACGGGTGCAAGAGAAGAAAAAAAAGAATTGAGAGGGAATTCCTTTTTATGAGATTGCTATGTAAGCGCAAAGATGTCTGCTTTGCAAATCCGTTAAAAACTAAACGTGGAAAATTGTGCCGCCTTTGCGAGAGATTACTTCTCCATATGATCACAAAACACATTTGCGAGCTAAAATACTCATGAAGTACAAATAAACCGCGCCTTTGCGTGAAACCTCTTTAACGCTATACCACCCCTCACTGCTTCGCAATAGCCCCGCTAATAGACCTGCTCACCAGCAACACCAGGATACTTGTACTCACCGCCAGCGCCGCCCATACTGGCCATCCCGGCACTAATGGCAATACCAATCCCTGTGTTTGCACCGCGTTCGATGTCACCACCTGACCGGCAACAGTAAGCAGCATAGCCACTAATTCTGTCACTACCACCATAGGCAGAAAACGCTTTATCATAAACCCGCTCACAAACCGTGGCCCATAACCTATCTGCAATAAAAGCGTCAGCGAATGCTGAGCCCGTGCTATAGTAAGTTCTATAAACAGAATAAACACCAGCGTACCTATGCCCATCAGCAATAGTGCAAGTATCCCTGTCGCACTAGTCACCACTTCTACTATCGCTCTTATTCTGCTCCAGCGCAGGTTTTGAGGGTTGGTCCTGTAATCATGCCGCTTCAGGTAGTCGCCAAACTTTGTATCTGAAGGGTCCTTTGCCTTCAGTATCACTTGTGAAATAGATTCCTTCACCCCGCCATTCCCAAACTTCCGGTTGCCATAATCAATAAACGATTGTGGCGCCAGCACCGACTCTATACGGTCTGAGAACCCAACTACATGTGCAGTAAACCGCTCCATCTTCTCACCCTGTCCTACTTCCAGGTTCAGCGCAATACTCTTCACCGATGATTCCGACAATTGCGGCAATCCCTGGCTTGGTGCAAATGCATAATTATAAATATCCAGAAACTTCGACGATACTATTATCGGCATGTTCTGGTTGCCTGGTTCCCATTTCCAGTCTGCCGGCATTTTATCAATGAACTTATCTGGTACGCACTCCAGTGCCAGTTCTGTGGCAAATGCCAGCTTGCCCCCCATCTTTGCATATACCTGGAACCGGTTAGAACTGATTACCCCTACATCCTGCACCTCGGGGGCCAGCTTAAGCGAGTCAATTTCCTTCTGTGTGAAAACCGTTGCATTGGCTTTCCCCATATCCCGGTCTTTCACCTGCTTGCCTATTATCATGTAAGTGCTGCCCAGCGATTCATTCTGGTTCTTGCCATACAGCAGCTCCCTGAAATTCCACCATATCATCACAGATATCAGCAGCAGCGTTGTGCCTGTGCACAGAGCTGCCAGCGCCGCCCACAGCCTCGACTTGTGCCTCGTATTCAGCAGTAATTTTTTAAGGAGGTTTGTTTGCTTATGGTCACTCACAGTAGTATGGTTTGGGTGTACGGGAAATAGTTGTTTTCATCCAGGTCGGCAAGTATCATGCCTGCTTTATGCTGGTTCATCACTTCGCTGATCAGCGCTATCGCCTTTGCAATATTCGCATGGTCCAGGTGGCTGAAAGGTTCATCCATCAGCAGCCATTCAAAAGGCTGCAGCAAAGCTCTGATTATGGATACCCTCTGCTGCTCGCCATACGACAGGTTATTGCCCATCGAGTTTTTCTTGTCGCCTAGCCCCAGTCTGTCAAACCACTCACTTACCTGCTGTTCTGTTACTGTATTTGTAAGGCGTCTTTTAATATCAACATTCTCCCATGCAGTCAATTCCGGAAATAACCGCATATCCTGGAAGATAACACTGATGCTGGTGGCACGTAGTTTTGCAAGGGTTTCATTATTGGTGGTGCAAAGGCTGGTACTATTCCATTTCACCACGCCCTCAAAGTCTTTGCGAAGTCCGTAAAGTATATGTACAAGAGTAGTTTTCCCTGTTCCGGATGGCGCTTGTATGAAAATATATTCGCCTTTGTTGAATGTTTGTGTTGTTTTCCATACACCGCTCTTCGAGGCATTTACTTTTTCCCGTAACGGAACCGGTATCACTTCCTGCAAGGATAACTGCATAATTTTGCTTACTGAATTATTGCCCAAATGTAATAACCTCAGGGTTAATACAATAATAGTGCCGGATGTAATTGTCTGAATTGAAAAAAAACTAATTGTTTTTTACGGTTGCCTGTTCCGGGTTTTCTTTTTGGCTCCAGGTATTGGGTTGCGGGAATGTGATAATGAACTCTGTGCCAATACCTTCCTCGCTGATGCATTTAATGTTGCCATCCATCAGCTTGGTATATTTAGATACAATATGCAAGCCCAGGCCGGTACCCTCAATATTCGATACATTGACGCCCCTGTGAAAACGTTCGAATAAATGCTCCATATCCGTTTTGGGAATACCCATTCCGGAGTCTTTTACTGATATCATTAATTGTTTGCCATTATGGTAAGATAACAAAGTTATGTTCGTATCCTCTTTTGAAAATTTAATGGCATTCGACAGCAGGTTGGTCAATATGTGCTTCAGCATGTAAGGGTCCAGGGAAACGGCAGTCGGGCCTTTGTGTTCAAAAAACAGTTGCTGACCATGTTTTAGTATGGTATGCAGGTCATTTACCACAATCTTTATCTGTTCCTCAATATCAAAATTCTGGAACCGTATCGGTACTTTCCCAACTTCCAGTTTTTCTACCGATAAAAGGTCTTCCAGTATCTCAGTGAGGTTATGAACAGAGGATGCTATGCGTTCAAAATGTTTTTCCCGTTTGTGCTGGTCTTCCTCCGTTTTATACTTGGCAGCCAGGTAGGTAGATGCCAGTATAGACGCCAGTGGCGTACGGAATTCATGCGAGGCCATGGAAACAAACCTTGATTTCAGTTCATTCAGCTGCTTTTCTTTTACAATGGTCTTTTGCAATTCCATTTCGGCTCTCTTTCTTTTTTGCAGTTCATTTATGATCAGGTATATAAGCGTAAGTATAAATGCCAGTTGTATCAGGTTACCCACCGGCGAGGTCCACGATACATAAGAAATGATTTTGTTGTTTTCATCTTCGCTGATCATTTGCTTGTCATGCTCATAGCTCATTACCTTTTTTGTGACACCCCTTATTTCATCCATCCTTAGTTTTTCATCCCTGGTAATTTCGGCTATTTCGGCAATATCATACTTGCTTTCATCCGTTCGTATTTTGCTCCAGAATACAAGCATACTGTTAACGCTCTTTCCCAGTAATGCGGTATTGTTTAATTGTTGTGTATCGCCCTTTACCAGTTCATGGATCTCTGAAAGCGACGGGCCTATTTTCTCCATGGCGTCATAATAGGGCTCCAGGTACACCTTCTGGTTAGTGCATCTGTATCCCCGTCTGCCGGTTTCCATGTCGGTAAGCAGGTATTGTATGTTAACAATTGCATTAATGACTTTGTAGGTATGGTTCAGGTCGCTGCTTATCTTTTCCTGCTTTTTTATAGTATAATAGTTCGTTATCCCAATTGTTACCGACAAAAGGAAAAGCACTATAAAACCAATATAGACCCTGTTTGCTACTGAGATTTTCATACTATAGACGACAAAAAATACCCTTTCAACATGAAGGCAAATTACATATTATTGTACCCTGATAATGATGATATTAGTCATAATTATTCATGATATTGAACAAGATTGAAAGTTGGTACACGCGGTTATTAGTCGAAAGTCGTGAGTTCGCGAGTTGCCGGGGGGTAACATTCAAAACCTGAACAGATAGAAACCCCATCAGCAACCTATACTGGCAACCTGCCGAGTGTATGAGGTGTCAGTCGCGTTGTTTCGTTAAAAGCAATGGAGGATTGAAGGCAATGGGTGTTCCATACCTTTTTCTGGTGTGAGGTAACTGATTCCCAAATGGTGGTAGAGAATAAATGCTAAGTCCCTTTCTCAGATACATCTGGGAGGAATATTTTCGATTACATTTCAAACGCTTGGTCTACAATTCACATATGCTCTTCTGGCGTGAGTAATGGGGTGAGGGATTGTGTGTAAATCTACTCGTATAAATATAATTTAATCAGTCTGGGGCTGATGTTATCTACCCACCATGGCCCTCAATGTAGCAACTTTCCAAAAGCCTCCCACATTTATGAGCTGGCAATATCAAACGTCTTGACATCGTTATGATATGAATATCCTGTCTATCCTGTAATCCCAAAAATCGTGTTCGGAAATTATTCAGTACTATCCATCTAAAAAGTATCATAAAATTTCTTTCTGCACCAAACCTGATTTTTTCAATTTTTATTCCATGAAATATGGAAATGACAATTAATATTCCTAATATTGTGCCATTTAGCTAGTAAAGCCCTGAAAGTTCAAAATCTTCCTTTGCCTCTTGACCTGGTTTCATTTCAATTGCTGTCCGGGTTTCTCTAATCATCTGTTTGGGCGATTCGTCCATACAAACCACTGGGTAGTCACTATTATGTGGCTTCTTGTATACATCCAGCACAT